>CALCXY010000097.1 GCA_937906345.1 Candidatus Woesearchaeota archaeon
TACAAAGATGGCCTGTAAGAAATCCAAGACCTCTTAAAGAGAAATTAACACCTAGTGCACCTTTAATCACAGGACAAAGAATTTTTGATGTATTATTTCCATTAGCAAAAGGTGGAACAGCTGCTATTCCAGGACCATTTGGTGCAGGAAAAACAGTAAGCCAGCAGCAATTAGCAAAATGGTGTGATGCAGATATTATTGTTTATGTTGGATGTGGAGAACGAGGAAATGAGATGACAGAGGTTTTAACTGAGTTCCCTGAGTTAAAAGATCCAAAAACAGGAAAGCCATTAATGAATAGAACTGTTTTGATTGCAAATACATCAAATATGCCAGTTGCTGCTAGAGAAGCTAGTATTTATACTGGAGTTACTATAGCAGAATACTTTAGAGATATGGGTTATGATGTTGCTATTATGGCAGATTCCACTTCAAGATGGGCAGAAGCTATGAGAGAAATCTCATCACGTTTAGAGGAGATGCCAGGAGAAGAAGGATATCCTGCTTATTTAGCTACAAGATTAGCTGAGTTTTATGAACGATCAGGACCTGCTTTAAATTTTGATGGAAGTAAAGGAAGTTTATCCATTATTGGTGCTGTAAGTCCTCCAGGAGGAGACTTTAGTGAACCAGTTACACAAAATACTCTTAGAGTTACTAAAACATTTTGGGCTTTAGATGCTAAACTTGCCCAAAGAAGACATTTTCCAAGTATTAATTGGTTGAATAGTTATTCATTATATTTGAATACTCTAGAACCGTATTATGCAAAAAATGTTGCAGCTGATTGGAAAGAATTAGTTGGTAGAATGATGAATTATCTCCAAGAAGAAGATAAACTCTTAGAGATTGTTCAGTTAGTTGGGTCAGATGCTCTACCTGATAAACAACAACTTATTTTAGAAGTTGCTAGACTTATCAGAGAATTTTTACTGCAACAAAATGCTTTCCATGATGTAGATACTTTTTGTACACCTCAAAAAAGTCATATGATGATGAAAAGTATTTTATCCTATGCTGATATGGCTGATAAAGCTTTAGAACAAGGAGCAAGAGTCAAAACATTGGTTGATATTAAATCTAAGGATAGAATTGGAGAAGCAAAATTCGAAAAAGATTATGAAAAATTATTATCTGGGGTGCAGAAAGAAATGGAGCAAGAATTTGAAAAGGTTGCAAGAGGTGATTCCAAATGAAAGAGTATAAGACTATTTCACAAATTGCAGGACCTCTTGTATTTGTTGAGAAAACAGAACCTATTGGATATGGTAATTTAGTTAAAATTCAATTACAAGGTGAAACTAGAAACGGACAAGTTCTTGATACTAGTGATGATATGGTTGTTGTGCAGGTTTTTGAAGGCACCTCATCTATAGATAGACAAAGCAAAGTTAAATTTTTGAAGGAAACAATCAAATTAAATGTTGCAAAAGACATGCAAGGAAGAATTTTTGATGGAGCTGGTAAACCAAAAGATGGTGGTCCAGAGATTATTCCAGAGAAAAGAGTAGAGATCATTGGATCTGCTATTAATCCTTATGCAAGGTCACAACCATCAGATTTCATTCAAACAGGAATATCCACTATTGATATGATGAATACTTTAGTTAGAGGTCAAAAACTGCCTATTTTTTCAGGGTCAGGATTACCTCATAATGAGATAGCATTACAAATTGCAAGACAAGCAAAAGTTGTTGGTCAAAAAGAAAACTTTGTTGTGGTTTTCGCAGCAATGGGAATCACAAATGAGGAAGCTCAACACTTTATGAAAGATTTTGAAGAAACTGGAGCTTTGCAGCGAAGCGTTGTGTTTTTGAACTTAGCAGATGATCCTGCAGTTGAAAGGTTAATTACTCCTAGAATGGCTTTAACAGCAGCAGAATATTTTGCTTACGAGCATAATGCTCACGTTTTAGTGATTTTAACAGATATGACTAATTATTGTGAATCACTTAGAGAAATTGGTGCTGCACGTGAAGAGGTTCCTGGAAGAAGAGGATACCCTGGATACATGTATACTGATTTAGCTATGATTTATGAAAGAGCTGGACTAATTAAAGGTAGAAAAGGAAGTGTTACACAACTTCCTATCCTTACCATGGTTGGAGATGATATTACACATCCAATTCCAGATCTCACTGGATATATCACTGAAGGTCAAATTGTATTATCTAGAGAATTACATAGAAAAGGTATTTATCCACCTATTGATGTTTTACCTTCATTATCTAGGTTAATGAATTTAGGAATTGGAGATAAAAAAACACGAGAAGATCATAAAGAAGTTTCAGATCAAGCCTATGCAAACTATGCTGAAGGTCGTGACTTAAGAGGATTAGTTGCGATTGTAGGTGAAGAAGCATTATCTGATAGAGATAAAAAGTTGCTTCATTTTGCAGAGAAATTTGAGGAGACTTTTGTTACTCAAGATAGTAATGAAGACAGAGCAAT
Source organism: Candidatus Woesearchaeota archaeon (assembly GCA_937906345.1). GTDB lineage: Archaea > Nanobdellota > Nanobdellia > Woesearchaeales > CALCXY01 > CALCXY01. Next base: position 2,452 of record CALCXY010000097.1, read on the forward strand.
AACTGGTAGTTTAGGTATTGGTTGGGATTTATTAGGAGATATTCCTAAGAGAATGCTAACACGTATTAGTCCAGAGCTCAAAAACAAATTCTGGAAAGGAAAAGAGGAATAAGTACATGTCAGCAGAATTAAAAATAGGTGAAGTACTGTTAAAACTAGTGATTATACTAGTTGCTGCAAAACTCTTTGGATGGTTAGCTGAAAAGTTGAAGCAGCCTTCAGTTCTAGGAGAATTAATAGCAGGAGTATTATTAGGACCTAGCTTATTTAATCTCATAAATCCTTATGAGCCTACATTATTATTTAGCATTCTTCATTTTTTAGGAGAAATAGGAGTTATCTTATTATTATTCCAAGTAGGATTAGAATCAAATGTTTATCAACTTCTTAAATCAGGATTAACAAGCACTCTTGTAGCGATTATTGGAGTAGTTGCACCTGTTTTATTAGGAGTTGGATTTGCTATGGGTTTTATGAAAATTACCAGTTTTAACGTTGCCTTATTAATAGGAGCAACTTTAGCTGCTACATCAGTAGGAATTACTATGAGAGTTTTATCTGATATGAAGAAAACAAATTCAGAAGAAGGAAAAATTATATTAGGAGCAGCAGTTATTGATGATATTTTGGGTTTAATTATTTTAAGTGTAATAGCAGGATTAGTTGAAGGAGGAACCCATGGTTCAGCTTCTTTAGTTTCTATCATTGGACTAAATACATTATATTCAGTTGTATTTTTAGTAGTTTCCATATGGGTAGGCATAAAATATTCTCCTTTAATTTACAAATGGGGAAAACAAATGAAAATTGGGAGAACATTTGTAGTAAGTTCATTCATCTTTATGCTTATTTTATCAGCAATAGCAGATTATATTGGTTTAGCAACTATTGTAGGTGCTTTTGCAGCAGGATTAGTATTTGAAAGATTAGAAGAAAAAGAACATTATGAAGAAAGAATTAAACCAGTAGCTAATATTTTTGTTCCAATCTTTTTCATAGTTGCAGGATTATACTTAGATGTTGGTGCATTAGCGCAAAAAGGAATAGTTCCTATTGTAATTGCCCTTACTATTATTGCAATTCTAGGAAAATGGGTTGCAGGATTAGGAGCTGTAGGTAAAAAAGTAAGTAAAAATGCAATTGGTATTGGAATGATTCCACGTGGAGAAGTAGGATTAATATTTGCAGCTTTTGGATTAAGCTATGGTTTATTAACGAAAAATTTATATTCTGCATTAGTTATAGTTGTTATGCTTACAACATTAATTGCTCCACCTTTACTTGTGAAGGTTATGAAGAATGTTAAGGGTGGTGGGAAGATTCCTGAGGGAGAGCAGATCTTTTAAAAATGGCACAAAATATTAAACCAACAAGATCAGAATTGATTAAGCTAAATAAATCTATTAAGTTAGCTAAATCAGGCCATTCTTTGTTAAAGAAAAAAAGAGATGGAATGATTATGGAGTTCTTTGAGATACTTAAGAATGCAAAAAGTGTTAGAGGAAACTTAGCAGAGACATACAAAACAGCTCAGAAAAAGGGAAATGTTTCAAGAACACTTTATACTGATTTAAAATTAAAATCACTTGCATTAGCAATGCATGATAATCCAGAGATTAAATTAGCTACTAAAAATATTATGGGTGTAAAAGTGCCTCAAATTGATTCTAAAGAGGTTGTGAAAACCATGAAAGATAGAAAAATGGGAGTAGCAGCGTCAACAGCAGTTATAGATGATACTATTTTAGCGTATGAAAAATTAGTTGAAGAGATTATTAAAGTTGCAGAAGTTGAAACTACAATGAAAAAACTACTTACAGAGATTGAGAAAACAAAAAGAAGAGTAAATGCATTAGAATTCTCAGTTATTCCAAAAATGGAAGAAACTAAAGCTTTTATTAAATTACGATTAGAAGAGATGGAACGAGAGAATATCTTTAGATTGAAAAGAGTTAAGGCGAAGAGTGCTTAGATTCTACAAAATCAACAATTTTATAAAGCATGGCAACTTGTTACATTTATGTCACTTAAAGAAGTTATAAGAAAATATGCTCTGCAAAATGCCATTAAATTTGATGGAAAACCTAATGTAGGGGCTGTTATTGGTAAAGTTCTATCTGAAAATAGTGATTTAAAATCAAAAACTAAAGAATTAGCTAAACAAATTCAGGAAGAGATTCAAAAAATAGTGAAATTATCTGTTCAAGAAATGAAAAAAGAATTGAAAAAACTTGCTCCTGAATTATTAGAAAATAAAAAAATAGTAAAACCAAGAGAACTTCCTGATTTAAAAAATGCAACACCTGGAAAAGTAGTTATTAGATTTGAACCAAGCCCCTCAGGACCAATGCATATAGGGCATGCATATGTAATGAGTTTAAACGCTGAATACGTTAGAAAATATAAAGGAAAACTAATTTTAAGGATAGCAGACACTAATCCAGAGAATATTTACAAACCAGCTTATGAATTATTAGTTGAAGATGCACAATGGTTAACAAATAAATTAGTAGGTGAAACCCTTATACAAAGTGAAAGATTAGAGATCTATTATTCTTATATGGAGCGCTTATTAGGATTGGATAAAGCATATATTTGCACTTGTGATACTGAAAAGTTTAGAGAACTTATTGGTAAAAAGAAAGCGTGTCCTTGTAGAGATGCTAAAGATCATATGGGAAGATGGAAGAAAATGTTTGATGGTTTTGAACAAGGAGAAGCAGTTGCTAGAGTTAAAACAGATATCAATGATAAGAATCCTGCTATGAGAGATTTTCCTGTTTTTAGAATTTGTGAAAGTAAACATCCAAAACAAGGAACAAAATATAGGGTTTGGCCTTTAATGAACATGGCTGTTGCTTGCGATGATATTGAAAATAATGTAACTCATGTTATTAGAGCAAAAGATCATGCAGATAATGCTAAAAGACAAGAGTTTATTTATGATTATTTAGGGAAAAAAGCTCCAGAAGCAATGTTTGTGGGTAGAATCAACTTTGAAGGAATGCCTGTCTCAGCTTCTAAAACACGTATAGCTATAGATGAGAAAAAGTTTACTGGTTGGGATGATATTAGGTTGCCGTTTTTACAAGCATTAAGTAAAAGAGGATATGTTCCAGAGGCTTTTATTCATTATGCAATTGATGTTGGGATGAGTTTAAATGATAAATCTGTGAAGAAAGATGAGTTTTTCAAAACTCTTAATGCGTTCAACAAAGAAATGATTGATCCTATTGCGTATAGGTATTTTTTTGTTTGGAATCCAGTAAAGATCACTATAAAAAATGCTCCAAAGCAAAATATTGAATTAGATTTACATCCAGAACAAAAGAAAAAAGGTAGGAATATTGAAACAAAACAGGATTTTTTTATCACTCAAGATGATTTTGATATTATTGAAGAAGGAAAAATATACAGATTAATGGATTGTTTAAACTTTGAGAAGAAAAAAAATGAGTTTGTTTTTCATTCAACTGATTATAAGATATTTAAAGAATCAGATGGGAGAATAATGCATTACTTGCCTGCTGAAGAAACACTTAAAGTAGAGGTTTTAATGGATGATAATACTATTAAATCAGGCGTTGGAGAATTAAGTTTAAAATCTGTAAAAAAAGGGCAGGTGGTGCAGCTTGAGAGATTTGGTTTTTGTAGATTAGAATTAAAAGATAAAAAGAAGAATGAGTTATTGTTTTGGTATGGGCATAAGTGAGACAATAAAGTCATAACTTTTCCTATAAGTTTATATAGTGAAATTCTTTAAAATAATTATGATATTTAATACTCTTTATGATTTTCAAATAGATAAACCTGTAAAAAAATTAGAAGAAGTTGTTGATGTGTTAGAACTTGTTCCTACTAAAAAAACTTTGGATTTAAAAGAAGAGCAAGAAGAGATACAAAGAGCTATTGAAGTTGAACAAGAAGAAATTGAGATGATTGAGGTTGATAAAGAAAAAGAGAAGGAAAAAGAATTTAATGTTAAGATTCCTGCACAAACATACTATGATTATATTGCACCTTCAAAAAGAAAAGAATTAGCTGCGCAGTATACGTTTATTCCTTCTAATGTGCAGGTTTTTAGAGTTCCACAAACCATGTTAGGATATAATGTTCTAGGATGTGCTTTTTTAGGACAAAATGTAATTTATATTAGAGATACTCTGCATGGCAATGAGTTTGAAGAAGTAAAAAGACATGAGATCAATCATATCTTACATCCTTGGATGACTGAATCTCAAATTAGATTAAAAACAAAACAGGAATTGCCTTTTGATGCTAGGTTTCATTAATTACTTTAAAATGTCAGTATCAGTCCAGAAATCGATGTACTTTCCAGAAATTTTATTTTTTTGAAGGTAAGATTTAATTTTTTGAAAATGCTGAGTGGGAACTATGAAGGTTCCTTTATTGATTTTTTTTCCATTATATTCCTTCACTAACCCTTTATAAAATTTATTTCTGGTTGTAAAACCAAATAATTTACGGTGAATGGAAACCCTTCTTGATTCAGGTTTGATATTTTCAATTGAAATAAGGATGTACTGATTTACATTATCCGCTTCTGCCTTGAATTTACCATAGAGAAGAATTCCTGTATTCATCATTGCTCTTTTTAGATCCTTCCATTCTTGACTATCTAAGCTACCCACGATCATTGAGATTGGAAAATCAATATCTTTTAGGTTCCACTCTTGTTTCCTTTTTGTTTTCTGATATGCTTGGTATATTTTTTGAATTTTTTTATCATTTGATTCCTTTGTGTCTATGAATAAATCAACATCTGATTTTTCGTCAAAGTCTCCTCGTGTAATTGAACCATGCAGTATTATTCTATCTATTGCACAATTTGATTTTGATATAAGGTATGATGCAAAATCCATTGCATATGCAATATAATTAATCTGGTTTTTCATTTTGAATCAACTTTTGTAGTTTTCTAAAAGAGTTAATTAATTCTAGGACTTTTGTCTCTGGTTTCCTGGATCCGTAACATAACACATTCCTTTCATCTTGTATGTATTTCATTATCTTCAGAATTTCAGCACGTTTAGGAAATTCAGAGGGTAATTTTTTCTCAATTAAATTTTTACTTCTGAATACTCGATGATCTAATTGGTCCCCTGAGCCTTCAATAAGATTTAGCTTATGGAGGTATATTGCAACTAATTCAACTGAACCTTGAGAAATATTGAACGCTATATTTCTTTGAGATTCTATGACTCCTTCCTCTATTCCCCTGTCTAATTGATTCAGATGTTCTTGTAATGCATCTTCGTGTTGCTCAAGTTTCATTGTACAAACGTAACAATCTAGTATTACAAGTGTAATTAAACTAGTATATAAAGCTTTCTATTACAAGTGTAATAAATATTTGTTACAAGTGTAATAAATTAAGAAGATCATAGTAAAAAAAGAATTGCCTTTTGAGGCTAGGTTTTATTAACTTACACTAATAGAACAACATTGATATTGCATTTTATACTTACCATTGCCGCAGTTATTAAGATCAAATTGTACCATGACTTTATTCGCAGGACATTGTTACTATAAGAGCTAAGAATATAGCAACTAAAAGTGAAACTAAAGTATAATATAGCTTATTTTCCATTACTAGCTATTTTACAATTTTAATATAAAAATGTTTCTAAAGAAGAGATAAAAATAATTTTAGAAGAGAAGTTTCATTAATTATTCATAATAAGCAACAATATTCATTGCACAATCATCGTAAGCTGTTACACTTGGAGGAGAATGTGCTTCACCACAAATAATGCACTGATCTTGAAAATTAAAATTTGTTGCTTGGATTTTAATTGTATGTGTTCCAGTATTAAGGTTTTCAAACTCAATTAGATTCCATCCGTCATGAGCCATACCATTCACAGGAGCAAATGATTGAAGTTGTTGTCCCCAAGTAGGATTTCCTCTTGCTACATTATCAACAACTAATCTATATCCAACATGACATCTATTCCCTTTAAAAAATCTTTGGACTCCTCCAGCAGTAATATGAACTAATGCACTTCTTTCTAATATAAATTCTTTCTCAAGTCCTGGAATATCATGCCAATTATTTCCATTTCTTGAGTTATCATTATGAGTGCCAATTAAGTAATTAGTGTTTCTCACAGACCATGCTTCTGAAGTTTTGCCTGCATTTATTTTTCCTGGTAAGACCATACTTCCCATTGGAGTAATTATAACATTAGAAGTAATAGCTGAATCAGACTTATAACGAATAAGTAATTGATTAATTCCATCTTCTTCAATCTGCCAATATTGACCATTATTAGCAGCATCTTTTAATTTTAAAATAGGTAAACCTGTTCCAACTGTTAATTCATCTAAATCATGAGACTGTGTTGAAGTTGCGATTACAAAAAAACTAGCAACTAGCAATATAACTAAACCAACCAAAGAATACACCACTTTATTTTTAATATCTAACCTAATATTTTCACCTTTCTAGTATACCTTCCAAAATTGAATATATAAACTTTACTATCCAAAACCTTTTAAAGTTATAAAAACTCAACAATTTAATGGACAAAGTATCAATTATAGGGGCTGGATTAGTAGGATCAACTGCTGCATTTGTATTAGCAAGAACTGGATTATGTGAAATTGTATTAATTGACATTCAAAAAGAACTAGCACAAGGAAAGGCATTGGATATTGCACATGCAATGCCTAGTTTGAAGAATGATGTTGCTATTCATGGAGGAGATGATTTTTCTTTAATTAAAAATTCAGATATTGTAATTATAACTGCAGGCACTCCAAGAAAAATAGGGGGTAAGAGAGAAGATCTCTTTGTAGTTAATAAAAAAATTGTTACAAGTATTTGTGAAAACATCAAAAAATATGCTCCAGAGTCAATTGTTATTATAGTAACAAATCCTCTTGACTTAATGGCTAGAGTTGCGTATGATTGTCTTGGATTTGAAAAGGAAAGAGTTATGGGAATGGGCAATGAATTAGATTCTTTACGTTTTGCATATTTTATCAGAGAGTATTCTCAAGCAATGTATAAAGAAATAGACACAAAAGTAATTGGAATGCATGGAGAAATTATGATTCCAGTGCCAGAGATTAGCACAATTAAAGGAATCCCTATATCAGAGGTATTAGCACCGCAAGAAATTGAGGAGATTGTTGAGAAAACAAAGAAAGGAGGATATGAAGTTTTTAATCTATTACAACAAAGTGCTTATTGTGCAACAGCAGAAGCTATAAAAATTATGGTTCAAGCTATTCTCAAAGATACTAAAGAGCAGGTTTGTGCATGTGTATTATTAGATGGAGAGTATGGAATTAAGGATGTTTTTTTAGGAGTTCCTCTTGTTTTAGGCAGGAAAGGAATTGAAAAGATTGTTCAAGTAAAACTTACTGATGAAACACAGAAAGAGTTAGAAGAAGCTGCTAAGGAAGTTAAAGAATTATTAAAATGAAAAAACTACCTATTTCTATTGATCCAAATACCCCTTTATACCAGAATGTAGGTGAATTAGTTGCAGTAATAAGACCAACAGGAGACCCAGAAATTCAAATGGCTGCTGAACAATATATGATAAAATTTGAATATCAATCAATATGGGGAACCATTATTTTCAAACATGATGCTGCTGCATTAATGGCAATGAATGATAATCCTGGATCTAATGGCATTGCAAAACCTTCCCATTGGAATCCATTTATTGATATTCTTCTAATTGAAAGGAGTATTGGAAGTAAGGAAGTTGCTAATTTTATTTGTGACCATTTTGGGATGCATAAAACTAGTAGACTTTATCGAATAATTGGTGATGGAATTAAATTCTCAGGAGCTTATCCTCTTCAGATTTCCGCCCCAGAGGGTGATTTTAAAAAATATCTTAAAAATAGAAAAAAGGTTTTTAGATGGGAAAGAAAATTTTGGGAACCCCTAGACGAGACAATAGATTTAGCAGTGTATAAAGGAAAATAAATTTGTTTAATTATAAAAATATACAGTAAAATTTATATACTTATCTTTCTATAAATGTTATATTGGGGTGTTAGATATGGCATTAAATGTAATTGTTGCTGCGATTGCAGCTATGGCTATTGGGGCTGTATACTATAGTCCTGGAGTTATGGGAAAGAAATGGATCAAAGCTCAAGGATGGACTGAGAGTAAAGCCAAAGAGATGCATAAGGACAATAAAAAATCTATGGTTTGGGGTTTTATAGCAACTTTAATTGCAGCTTATGTTCTCGCTAAAATTATGGGATTAGCAGGTGCAGTTACTGTTGGGCAAGGCGTTGCAGTTGGATTTTGGGCTTGGCTAGGATTTGTTGCTACCACACAAATTGGTTCAGTATTATGGGAAGGAAAAAGCACTTCACTTTTTTACATCAATACTGTCCATAGTTTGATTAGCTTTGTAATTATGGGTGCTGTATTGGGTGCTTTTTAATTTTATTTTTTTATCTTGAAGAAGTTACATTAATTTTATTACAATAATTTTCAATAGGACAGATAGAACACTTAGGTGAGATTGGATTACATAAGTTTTGACCAAAAGCCACAAACATTGTATTTAATGGAATCCAATACTTTTTAGGAAGTTTTTTTCTTAAAGCCATCTCTGTTTTGAATGGTGAAGAGGTTTTAACGTAGCCTAGTCTGTTAGTAATTCTAAAAACATGAGTATCCACACATACTGCTGGAGTTTTAAATGCTACTCCAACAACTAAGTTAGCTGTTTTTCTTCCAACTCCAGGTAATTGGATAAGTTCATCAATAGTTTGTGGAATGATGTTATTGAATTTTTCTTTTAATATTTTTGGGAGAAGTTTAAGATTTTTAGCTTTTGTTTTATAAAACCCAACTGGGTAGATAAGTTTTTCAATTTGTTTGATTGAGAATTTATTGAAATCTTCTGGTTTTTTTATTTTTTGGAAAAGTTTTTTACTAACAGCTGCAGTAGTTTGATCTTTAGTTCTTGCTGATAAGATTGTAGCAACTAACACTTTAAAAGGATCTTTAGTTTGTATTTCAATTAACTCTGCAACTGGGACTTTCCATTTTAGGACTTGTTTTTCTAGGATTTTGTAGATGCGATGGATGTTTACTTTTTTCATATTCAGATATATGAATAAGAAACTATTAAATACTTATGTTTATAAAAATGAATGATGAAAAGAATTGTCTTAATTGTGATATTATTTTTAGTAATTGCGTGTGAGGCAGAAGTAAACGAACAAGTAAAATTAGATACTGTAGGATCAGGGGAAGCACAAGATGTAATAACATTTAGAGTCAGTGTTCCTCATAATTCAGCAGCAGAAGACATTATTTATTTCGAAAGATATCAGCCGGAGGGAATAGTATCTACTCGAATGAAAAAAATAGGAATGTACGAACATGAAATTGTATTTTCATTGGATGAGCTTGAATATCAGTATAATGATTTTGGAAAAACTTCAATTAAATATAGGTATACAAGGAATAATGCAGGTTATCTTACTTCCGAATTTTATCCTCCGGATTCATTTGAACATTTAGGGTCTATTCTCGAAAGAGAATCATTTGTTGAACCTGGAGTAACAATTAAAGACACGATTGAGAGATGGAGGTGGTTTCCTCCTGATACTGGAAAAATAGAAAGAACCTCAGCGTTAGATCCTCTAGCAATTTTTGATCCAAGACTAAATAATACAAAATTCAGGTCAGGACAAGCTCTCCAAGATCTTTATCTTCCAGAATTTGATGAATTTTTTGACTCTACTGCTAAACATATGAAAAAACAAGGGTATACATGGGTATATATTTCGCCTCCTTGGGACTGGAAAATAGATACGCCTAAGCCAAAGCTTTTGGAAAATGATGAAGGGCATCCAAATTATCCAGAAGGAAAGTTGGCAGAGCATATAATAGCATTTAAAAAGCAAGGACTCAAAGTATATTTAGCACCTCAGATTTGTTGTAGCTCACTAGACATGGAACTGAAGGATGCAGAGTGGTGGGAATCATATTATCAGGAAATAAAACGATTCTTAGTCTATCATGCAGGTATTGCCTCATCTGAGGATGTAGATACTTTTCTTTTTGATATCTTTGATTTGCAGGAAGCGGGATTTGAAGATTATGAGGATAGAGTATGGGATTTACTTGCTGCAGTTAAAAAAGAGTACCCTGGACAGATTGCAGCACATGTATGGAATTTTTTCCCAGGGGATGATTCAACGAACCAAGCTACAGTTATTCCAGAGCCTGATTACTTTTTTTGGAGTGATGATATTGATGTATTTACCTATCAAATGGATGTGCCATTGAGTCTTCTAGATAATCCATCAGATGTAGAGCTTCTACAAACAGCGGGAAGACAAATTGATGGAGCAAAAGTACTGTACGAAACCTTTGACAAACCCATCATTTTGCTGACTACTTATCCCTCACTAGAAACTGCTTGGAAGGGATCAAACATTTTTGATATTCAAGTTATGAACTATCCTTGGGTTCCAGAACGGGATGTGAAGCATACATTTTCAGGATCTGATCAAGCACGAGTGGTTCATGCTCTTTTTGGAGCGATTGCAGATAGACCTTGGGTTATAGGATTTTTTAACTTTGGTTATTGGCATTGGGATATGCCACTCGTACCTGATATGAGTGTAAGAGGCAAACCAGCAGAGGATGTTTGGAGAAAATGGAATCAAAATGTAATTTCCAGCTAAACATCAATCACCACTAATCATATAAGTCTATAGGAATTTGAGTAAACTCACAGGAAATTGGAAAGCGTCACAAAATTTTCATTGCCTCTTTAATATCATAAATAATATAATCAGGTTTACCAGTTTCTTCATTTGGGAGTTCATCTTTGTATCTACCTTGCCTAATCCAGATGGTTGTTGCGCCTCTTTTAGTTCCCCATTGAATTCCTCGTTTAGTTCTATCATCAATAATTGCAACTTCCTCTGGTTTTAAATTAAAATGTTTTAGTGCTTGTTCGTAGAGTTTGTTTTTATCATCTGGATCGATTAATAAGAGTTTAAGATATTTGAATATTGGGGAAGATTCTATTCTCTGTTTTCTAACTTCTAATGGCTCTGCTGTTTTTGACATCATTGCAACTATGTATTTTTTGGATAGATACTCTACTGTTTCTAGTGCTCCTTCGTATAGTTTTCCATCTTGTTGTGTATCATTATCATAAACAGTTTTTCCCCAATCTAAGAATATTGCTTTTATCATAGTCAAATATGTTAATTATTATGTCAACTCCTTAGCAGTATATCCTGTTAATGTGAGGATTAAAATTCCAATAACTAAGGATACAATAAAGCTCTTGATAGGTTCCTTTGGAAGCAAGTAGATGTCTAAGAGCCCCCACACCCCTCTCCAGAAGGCAATAACTGAGAATGCTATAAGTAATGTAAAAATGAGTTGGCTCTTAAAACTTTTTTTTGATATGCTTCTATACATAGCTCTAATTAATACTATTATACTTTTTAAAGGTTATGGAAGACAATGTTTATAGAATCCCTTTCAACTAAACCTTTTTAAAGGATAAACTATTTCTTATTAGTATGTCACATTTACCACCAGAAGTGCAAAAACAATTAGAAGAACAGAAAAAAGAATGTCCTTTTTGTAAAATAATTAAAGGTGAGATTGAATCTAAGAAAGTATTTGATGATAAGCATGTGCAAGCTATTCTTGATATTAATCCAGTTATTAAGGGACATACACTCATAGTGCCTAAAGAACATTATCCTATTCTTCCTATGCTTCCTCCTGAATTATTTAAACACTTATTTTCAATTATGCCTGGATTTTTAGGAGCTATACAAAATGCAATGCTTTCTCCTGGAGTAAATTTAGTTATTGCAAATGGAGGAGTTGCAGGTCAAAAAAGTCCTCATTTTTTAATGCACGCTTTTCCTCGTGAATCTGGTGATAATTTTAACAAATATGAATTTAATAAAGATCAAGCAGTAGATGAAGCAAAGCAAAAAGAAGCAATAGGAATGTTGCAACAAAACCTTCCTATTATGATGAAGAATCATTTTGGAAGGAATCCAGTTAATTGGCATACAGGTAAAATCAAAACAGGCGACCATCTTAAAACTATTAAAGAAAATGGAACAGTTATCTATGAAGATGAGAAATTTTTATGTTTATTGCATAATAATCCACAAGCAGTTGGTCATTTAGTTGTATATTTACAAGAAAATAAAACTATTGATGATTTGGATAAAGATACAGGGTTTCACTTATTTTCTTTAGCATCCTTAGGTGCAACTGCTGTGTATGAAGGTTTGAAAGCAGAGGGTTCAAATATTATTTTACAATCTGGAAAAGCAGATGATAATCTAGATAGTGTGTTAAAAGTGCATATCTTGCCTCGAAGTTCTAGTGATGGATTTGATTTTGTAGGAGAGCCTATGGAGAATAAACCTGATTTGGATGGTGTGGCTAAACAAATAAAAGAAAAAATGTTTGAAGTGCAAGAAGGACAAAAAGAAGAGAAGAAAATAGAGGTTATTGATCTTGATAAGCAGAAAAAAGTAATTTATACTGATAAGCCTGTTAGTGAGAAAATTGTTAAAAAAGAATCCTATAATGATCCTGTTGATGAAATTGCAGATGCAATGGATGATTTGTTGGGGGATTAAACTTCTTCTATTTTTTGTTGAATATCTGTACCTATAGAATCAATAATAGTTTCTCTTACTTGCTCATAGGGCATTCTTGCCATTGTTTTTATAAATTCATGTCCTTTTGCTGCATACAATCTTCTAGCAGTAATATCAAGAAAACCCATGTTTTCAGTAAAAAAAAGGAGCAATTGGTTATCCATAGTAGGATCAATTGCAGCATTAGCAAATGCTTTTGCTGCTAATTTAGCATAATCTTCATGGAGTTCTTGGTCTAATCTTCCTTGTGAGCCTAAATAAGCAAAATTAGCCATTGAATGGAGAATAATGTTAGCAGATTGCATTCCTTGATATAGGATTTGATTATTTTGATTGTCTTTAGAAGGATCAGTATCATGTATTAACATATGCCAAAGTCTTTTTTCTTCTGTAAAATAGTTTGGATTAATTTCATTATGTAAATATAAAGCAACTTCCCTTACTATATCATTCTCCTGAACAGGTAAAATTAGGGTATTTAGATTCTCAGATTGTAAGAAATCTACAATATCAAATGAAATATATTCTTGATCCATGTCTACATTTCTAATTTCAATGGGATATTTATAATCAAATATTTTAGATAATTCAGTTATAACTCTTCTTCCAGCTTCTTCAAATTCAGGTATACTAGTTATATCATTCATAGTATTGAGAGGTAACATTTACTTTTTAAATATACCCTTTTTAGTTACTAATTAGTAGTCATTTAACAAAGATTTATAGAGTGCGAATTTTTGGGTTAGGAGCTTTGTTCTTAGATAATTTGGTGTTTTCAGATAATTGGTTTTGTGGAGGTTCGTGAAAATGGCAAAAGTTCGTAAAAATACGTAATGGAGGCGTTAAAATTAATAATTGGATGTGGTTTGATAAACTCTAGAATTCTTTTTGACTTTAATTTTCTATATGGTAAATAATCAAATTTTAGGTTAAGTTATGTTAGTTTTATAAATAAGTAATCATTATTACTTTTGGGTAGTAAATGATAAGAAAACTAACACGAAATAATCACCAGTATAAGCTTTCTGTCCCTATATCCTTAGTTAGGAAATTAGGATTAGATGATGGTTCTAGTGTCAAATTTATTGAAGTCAAAACCAAACTAGGCAAGGGTTTTGTTGTTGTTAAGGATGATGGAGAGGTTCTTGAGTTATAATGGACGACAGAACTCGTGAAATAAGAATGGCCCTGGATGGGTTGGAAAATCATACAGCTGTTGTAAGGAGAAGACTTGAAGAAGCAGGTCTTGATAATATGAGAGAGTATATTCAGCCAGATGATGAATACACAACTGCAGAAATAGTAGCTATTGATGAATTTCTTGATGTACCTGTAGAAGAAGTTGAAGAATTGATCTGGTTACCAAGAGGACCTATGCCAGATTTTCCCTTGGATGCTAAATCATATTCTTTTAGTGATAGAGACTTACCTGTGGATTTTCGTCCATTAGAAAGAGCAAGGAGAATAAAAAAACTTAATCTAGCTAGAAGTGATATTATGACTCACTATGGATATCATTACTTTGATTGGAGTTTGATAAGTGATACATTAGAATCATTAGATCTTAGTGCTACATTTGTACAAACTCTTAAACCATTACATGCATTGAAGAAGCTCAAAGAATTTAAATTTACAGGGATGAGGGGATTTTTCCATTGGGACGAATTAGATAATGAAAATTTTGCAGATTCTATTGAATCATTAGACCTAGTTGGAACCTCTTTTAAGTTTCCTATTATTTTACATCGATACAAAAATCTTAAGACACTAAAATTGCCTCTGGGAGATAAAGAAAGACCTATAATGTATAACAATTTGGGAATGGATAATTTAATAGAAAGTATTATTCACCTGGAGGTAGAAAAGGATTGTAAACATCTTGGTTTTTTGAATCACTATCAGAATCTGGAAAAATTTGTTTACTCTATGCCAAAGGATGAAGCAAACATTGATGCTCTTAAAAAAGAGAATATTCAAAAGTCATTAAAGAGTATAACTTTAAGTGAAGATTCCTTAACTGATGTAATTTGGGCTGAGGATTGTACAAGGTTGGAACATGTTGAAATTATGTCAGAAAATCTCATTGATTATGAACCATTAAGAAGGACTGCATCTAAAGATTCGATAAACTGTGTAAGGATAGATGGACCTATTGATGATCTCTCTGTTTTTGAAGAGTATAGTGACCTAAATACTTTTGTGATTAATAGCGACAAGATCGATGATGTAAGTATAATTAAAGATTATAAATCAGTAAAAGAAGGAAAATTATCCTATGTATGTTTTATGGGTGCTAAGGATAGAAATAATTTTGAGGTGTTTAGAGATGATGGACTAGCAGTATGTTTGGAAAATGTATCCTTAAATAGTTCATCAATTAATGATTTAACTATTTTTAAAGACTATACAAAATTACATTCCCTAAGTCTAGATGGATCACAAATAAAAGACATCTCTAGTTTGTTGGAGTTTGCCTCTGTTGTAAATACAGATGAAAACGGAAATCCTATTCTCGAGCGAATTGACTTAAGCTATTGTAAAAATATTGACTATACAGACCAAAAGAATCTTGAGATTATTGAATCCTTAAGAAAAAAAGGTATTGATACGGTGTTCAATACAAATGTCCCTATGTTGGAAGAGGAAGAACCTGAGATAACTAATCCTAGAAGCTTAGATGACTACCTCTCTAAAGATCTAAATCTAAGAGATGAGTTTGTTGAGGGAATATGTAGTTATATGAACAGAGATAGATTTTCTTGTTCTACTTCATTTGAAGAGCAGATTAGAGAGATAAAGAATGGAAATTGCCACAAAGTATTTCATGTAACAACTAAAGATGGAAAAAAGCTTATCCTTAAAGCTCAGCACAATAAATTAAAGGCAGAGATTGAACAAGCTGCTAATTACTACCTTTCAAAACATCTTGATTTTATTGCGCCAACTGAGCAAAAAACTCCTTTTCAATGTGGTGACATGTACCTCACAGTTCAGGATGACGTTAGTTCAAGAGCTGGTCATATTAGAGATATAACCTATAGAATTGGCCTATTGGCAAAGCTACATGCTCATGGTGATGAGATTATGAATGGTGAAGATGTTGAACTACCATCCTATGAGATCCCAGATTTTATGGAATTATATGAAGAGATTAAATATAATTCAAGAGGGAAGAAGATCAACGCAAGGATGATTAGAGAACAAAAAGAAGAATATGATCAAAGTAAACACTCATTAGAAAATGGAAATAGAAGAACTGTTATGGTTGATATTAAAGACCAAAATATATTCGGAAGATATATGATAGATCTAGAGCATCTTTCAGTAGGAGATGAGGCTATTGATCTTGGCTTTTTGTTCAATGATCCAAAATTCATAATCCCTCAAGAGATGCAGAAAGATTTAGTAGGCATGTATCAACATTTCTATGCAAAAGAGAAAGGGATAGATTTTGAACAAAAAGATGTTGATAACCTGTATGAGAAAGTTAAAGGGGCTATATTAGTGAGAGGAGTAGGTAGTATTGCTGCAAACTTAATTCATATCGTAGCACTTCCTGAAAGTGCCAAAGAGAAGTTAGTATACTTGAACGATTGGATTTTACCAAATAGGGAAAGGATTGCTGGTTAGACAATACTAGCAATATAGGGAGACATAAAATCCCAGAACCTTCTTGCTGCAAATGACCAATGCATTAGGATTGAATTGTCTTTGCTATTTTCTGAGATTAATTTGTTAATCTCTGTTATGGTTAGGGTGTTCATGGTATTGATTAAGCTACTTATGGTGTTCAATTGTTTGGTGTTTGAGAATTGGAGAATATTATCCATGAAATTTAATACTTCTTGGGCATAGTGTAGTGTTTTCTTGTTTACTTTATGATTCATGATAATATACTGCTTATGCGCCATGTTAATATTTCTCAGGGCTTGGTAGAGTTGGTTTACAGCTCCAAAAAAACAAATTTTATCATTGATCTTCATCTTTGTATCTTCCATTATCAATCTGTAGAATGAATTGAAATTTCTTTCTATCATAACAAAATAAGAGGAGATTTCTTCATTATTTGGTGTGTTTTCTTTTAGCTCGTTATAGACTAATTTTCCAAGATGTTTTGCCATATGCTGGAACTTTATGAAAAACTTATCGATATTTGTGTCAGTTATTGTTACAATGTTCTTTATTGTGCAATTAGTATTTGTCTGTTCAACAATTTCATAGCCTAACACTTCACTTACCACTTCATTAATTGATTTCATTATTGATGGAGTGTCAAAAGTAACATTAATTTCATGATACCCCTTTCTTAATGCATTTACAAGTATGGTTCTTACAGCATTATGGGATATCTTTTTAGGCTGTTCGATGTCTTTTGTGGTGAGAGCTATCTCTGTTTTGTTGAAAAGTGGTTTTGAGGTTCTTAACATCAAGTTTCCTGATTCATCTTCCTCTACAGATACTTCATTTCCCTTAGTAACATTATAGTCTTTTGTCCACTTTTTAGGGAGTGTTATAGCTAGGGTAGTTGGGTTGAGTTGGATAACTTTTCTTCCCATTCAAGATGGAATAGTGTTAGAGTTTTTAAAACTTTCTAAAATAGTTATATTATTTATATTATATAAGGAATAGTTATATATTTTGATATCTGTTCTTACTTGATAATGAATACTGTGAGATGAATTAAAATGGATTTAAAAAGATATACTAAAAAATTTACTGATTATATTGGAAAGGCATTACTCATAGCTACTTTAGCAATGCCACAATTAAATTCTGGAGAATCAAAAAATACCATTGAGGATGAACAAGTTAAAGCTGCACAAGTTGATAATGACGAAAATGGGCTTGAAGATAGAGCAAATAGTTTAGGATATAGCATAGGCGGGTCTGTTATACAGGCAGAAGAGGTTGACAGAAAAAGTACAAGTGTTGGAACTAGTGGAGGATTAAGTACTCCTTTTGGACAATTTTCTGGAGAATATTCCCGTTCTTTAGGTGGAAAGATGTTTCTATCTCCCATACATGACTCTAATGGACTTATTCCAGGGCTTAGAGTTACTAGTCAAGATGCAACTTTTTCAACAATGGCTTTCAGTTATAGTTTAGGTAATACACCAGATAGTTGGTATAGGCCAAGAGGAGATTTTCTTTTGGATTATGTTGAGTTTTCCTTTGATATTAATGCAGGACGAGATACAGCAAAAACAAGTGGCTTAGCTGAGACAGATATAGGCTTCTCAGATCAAACACTTACAACCCTGGGAGTTGAACTTGATATGGTTTTGAAGAGATTATATCCTGAACTGTATCTTCATTTTGAGGGAAGCAAAAGTGAATTAACCAAAAATGATATGTTTCCTTTTGCAAGACTGCTGGAAACAAGTGAACTCACTGACATCACTGGAATGGTTCGATTTCCTATTGGCGAGTCAGGAATTAGTGTAGGACCTATAGTTGGAAGTATAACTGAACAGGGCTCAAAATCTTATCCTACAGCTGATAGAATATTTGAACCTTTTCGCTTGAGAGGATATGACGAATCTGCAAAAATGTTTGGAGTTGGTGGATCCATTGCAGCTGGAGAGTTTGGATATGATCAACATAAAAGATTGCTACAAGGCTCCTTTTCATTAATGTTTTATAATGGGGATACTTTATTGGAATTAGGAAGTGCTAGTTTAGGACCTAATAAGGTGAGATTGGGAATTGAAATAGGGAGTGGAGAATACGATTTTAAACTATCCTTAACCAATCAGCATTCAAGAGCTTCTTTAGTAAGTTCGCAATTTACTAGCATCTATTTTCCAGGATTTGAGCCTCCTGCTCCATTTCGAACAATATTCCATGAACAGATTTACGAATCTGGAGACACTAGGATAGTATTTACTGCAGGAGAGAGGTTTCCTATTGAATTGTTAAGGAATACGCAATTAAGCCTTGCATTGCAAAGAAGTGAAAGTAGTTACAGATTTTATGAAGCATTACTCTCAGAACCGATTGGCGAGGTAAAAAATTCACACTGGATTCTTTATAAGACAAATAATTTTTCCCTTGAGCTAGCCAAAAGATTTAACCTTGGTAAAAAAACAGAAGCTACTGTAAGATTATATGGTGGGGTGGGAAAAGCAGAGGGATTTGTAAAACACAGAGATGAATTTGAAAATTTCGTTGCTGATGTAAAGGAAGGAACTTATCATGCAGGTTTTGAGGTTGTGTTCAGGCGTTGAGCCAATAATTTGAAGGAGAACATATAGTTACCCATCCTCTTCTATCCAGCCATAACCTTTTTCCTCTAGTTTGTCTACTAAAGAACCAGATCCTTCTAGAGCTATCTTACCCTCTATTAAAATAAACAATTTATCAGGTTTGATAAACTCTAGAATTCTTTTATAATGCGTAATAATTAAAATACATTTATCTTTAGAATTAAAAGCGTTAACACCTTCTGCAACTGCTTTTAGAGCATCAATATCTAATCCTGAGTCTGTTTCATCTAGGATAGCTAGTTTAGGATCTAAAACAGCCATTTGAAGAATCTCTGCACGTTTCTTTTCCCCACCTGAAAAGCCTTCATTAACATATCTTCTAGAAAAAGATTTGTCCATTTTTAACAAATCCATTTTCTCATCTAATATTTTTTTAAAATCCATTACTTTAACTTTATCATCTTTCTTTCTACGTGCATTTACTGCAGTTCTAATAAAATTAGAGATTGTAACACCAGATATCTCACTTGGATATTGAAAACTTAAGAATAAACCTTTTTTGGAACGCTCATCAGGGCTTAATTTAGTGATATCTTTACCATTGTAGATAATTTTTCCTTTAGTGATTTCAAATTTAGGATTTCCCATCAATACATGAGCTAATGTGCTTTTTCCAGAACCGTTAGGACCCATTAATGCATTAATTTTACCTAATTCTAAAGATAAGTTTAAACCTTTTAAAATTTCTTTACCTTCAATGGAAACATGTAAATCTTTAATCTCTAAAAATGGCATTTACTCGTCCTCCTCTGTTGTTGCTTCACCTTCTTTTTTAAACACAATTTTATGTAATGTTTCTAAACCCAATAAAGCACATTTCATTCTTACAGGACCTATCTCAATTCCCATTAATTTAATAAGATCTTCTGCTTTTATTTTCTTTACTTGGTCAACTGTTTTTCCTTTAACATGATCAGTTAATAAGGAAGATGCAGCAATGCTAATTGCGCAACCAGTTCCTTTAAATTTAATATCTTCAATTTTATTATTTTTAATTTTAACTTGCATTATAAAATCATCACCACAAAGAGGATTATAGCCTCGCTTTTCTTCAGTTTTATCTTTTAAATCTCCAAAATTTAAAGGTTCTTTGTAAAGATCAAGAATATGCTCTTGATACATATCTCGATGCATCACTTGAATACACCTCTAATTTTTTTTAAGGATGTTATGAATTTATCAATATCTCCGATTGTATTGTAGAAATAAAACGAAGCTCTTGAAGTTCCAGCTATTCCAAGTTTATTCATCAAAGGCATAGCACAATGATGTCCTCCTCTTAAGCAGATATGATCATCATCTAATAATGAAGTAACATCATGCGTATGAATTCCATCCATATTAAAAGAAACTATTCCTGCAGAATGATCAATTCCTGGATTAAATAATTGGATTCCTTTTATTTCTTTTAATCTTTCTAAGGTATAGGTTAATAATGTTTTTTCCCATTGAGCAATATTATCTAATCCAACTTTTTGTAAATATTTAATTGCTTCACCAAAAACAACCCCTCCAGCTATATTAGGAGTTCCTGCTTCAAATTTCCAAGGTAAA
>CALCXY010000098.1 GCA_937906345.1 Candidatus Woesearchaeota archaeon
ATAAGAATAAATATTCCTATCATTGAATAAAACAATTTATTATTCATTTTCTCTTGTCAAGCGAAAATCGACCACCACCGGTCAGAGAGTAATGGTATGCTCACTCCCTTTTGTTGCTTGGGTCGATTTTCTGGACCCTCAATTTTCCACTTTGCTCCACCATTCAGAGAATGGTGAAAAATTGAGATTTTAATGATTTTAGGTTTATGGGTATATAAGGTTTTTGTTAAAATGATGATTTAGAGTTAAAGAATTCTTTGAGAAAAAGGGTTAACAAGGAGCTTCAGCTAATATTTTAATTGTTCCTTCAACACTGTAACCAGCACCAGTACACTCACCAGCATTATCTACCCAAGTCATATGATCTCCACCAATATAACATCTTATTAGGGCTCGAGGCTTAAAGCATATATTCCCAACATATATTTGAGCTCCAGCCCAGAGCATGTTAGCTGCAAAACCACCACGATATGCATTATTCCCATTAACATTATATAACCTTAACCAATCATCAGCATGAGGATCGCTCCCAAGTTTCCACCTACTTTCAATTTCAATGGAAGGTGCTTTTATATTTCCAGTAACATCAAGATTACCATTCACCTGCAAATAATCCCAAAGCTTAACAACACGCCTTAACTGAACACCAGCAGTATTAGGATCTGCATCAGTAGCCCTCCCCAAAATCATCAAAGCATTATATGGACTGGCTGTATTCTCAATAGCTGCATAACCTGCTGTGTTACCAGTACCTGTATGTGTATGATCAGTTTTAGTGAAGTAGAGATCTGAATTAGCTATTTGAACATTGCCCTTAACAATTAAATTAGAATTTTTCTCACCACCAATATACACATCTTTATTATTTTCCCAATTTAAATATAAATGATCTGGATCATTGTTATTATTAGGGGAACCACTCTTACCATTAATATGCCTTACAGTCAGAATACCATTTGTTCCATGTCCTATAACCACATTTCCTATAACAAATAAATCAGACCTTTGAGTACCCCCAATAAACACATTTTTTTGGGTACCATGCTGTAAAAATAGATCATCAACACCAGGATCATTTGGCAGTTTACCATCCAAATGTCTCACACGAAGATGAGTATTACTCGAACCACCAACATTTACATTCCCCTTTACAGTTAAAGAACCTTGAATCTCATTAAGATTTAAACCTGTTATCTCATTAGCAGGATGAGACTGAGTAGCTCCATCTGCAATTACTAAAAACGCAGTTATCATAAGAATAAATATTCCTATCATTGAATAAAACAATTTATTATTCATTTTCTCTTTTTTTAATGATTTTAGGTTTATTGCTATTTAAGGTTTTTGGCTCTCCTTGCATGTAGATTGTTCCTATCTCCCCAACCAGAGGTAAGGGGAGATAGGAACAATCCCAGTTTGAACCAGATCAGTAACTGAGCATGTGTGGCTGCAGTAACAGTATGTGGTGATTGAGTAATGTGGATTTTTGGAATTTGTTTTTTAAAAACTTCCTAACTCAACTCTAAAAGTGGTTGAAACAGTAAATTCATTATCTGCATTGTCTTTGCAGTTTATGTGGTATTTGTGGATTGTGTTTTCGTCGAGATTTGTTAATTGTGCTTTGTAAATAAAATTGCCTTCTTTTTGCATAGGAATAAAGCCGTGTCCAAGTTTGTTGTTATAACCGCAAATAGTTCCAGATTGAGAGATTGGTTTAATTAAGGTAACAACTAATTCAGGATTTAAGGTGTTTTGAATACTGTTAAGCTCTGGTGAGATGATAATGTTTTTCAGTTTTTTTGATCTCGTGAGATTTAGTGTAAATGGTTTTACATTCATATTTCTTGGTTTTTGAATTCCAGATCTACAAGCTATATTGTAAGTAACATTCTCGAAAGTTGATAGGGTTTCAGTGCATTCATATAAGCCTTTATCTAGATCATTTGAAAATGTACAAGATTCAATATTATTTCCCATCTCTGCAAAATTTTGAGAATTGTTAGAATATCTACAAACTGTGAGATCATCTACAAATAATTTTAAGTCTATTTGATCAATATTAACATTAAATTCAGGAGTATGCGCTATGAAGTCAGCTGATGCTTCAATGGTGTTGAGATTTGTAACATTGAGGTAACGGGAAACTGGCTCATCAATTAATGAAAAATTATTAGATTTAATAAATTTCAATCCATAATTTTTGAGTTGAGGAGGATTATCTTCACATTTAAAGTAATATTTTGAATCATTTTTTACAAATGGTAAAACTGTATCACAACGGTAGGATCCTCCATCAAATGGATCAATTTGGTAGGGAGATGAGGGGCAGGTTAATTTTGAAGTCATTTGAGTATATGGAATATTATCAAAAGACCATTTACACTCAGCAGGTTCATTGATAAATAATGAGAGGGAAACATTTGTTTGGCCTGATTTTATTTGAGAAGTGTTATCAGGGATGGTGTTAATAAATTCAACAGGATCTGTATCATTATAGGTAGTGTTGATGCCAATAGCAATAAAGAAATCTTTACTATTACGGTTACCTGCTCGATCAGTGCATGAAACAAATAAATAATAATTATCGTTTTCAATCTCTGTTAATAATGTTGAGGATAAACTGTGTAGAAAATCAAATTGATTTACAAAAGGTTGTAATATTGCAAGGGCTGTATTTTTTATGGGTTCCATAATAGCTGGAACATCAATTCCTGTGAAAAATTTAATAGTTGCAAATTTACTACTATAGGTTTGTAAGTATCTATTATAGGTTAATTCTAGATTAAATACAATATCTGCTATTTCTGCTAACGATGAAATATTTAAGCTGTCAAATATTTTAGAAGGTGCACTAAATCCTTCTGGTAAGCGTAAAGACATATTATGTCTTGTTGAGAAGGTATTATCTCCAAAGAAAAATGAAGACATAAAAATAAGATCTAAATTAGGGAGATAGTTGAGATTGCAGCGAGTTGGTTCAGATGTATTAATTGCTAATTTTATAGGATGATAAGGAATAATTCTTGGAGTGACAATAATTCCTTTAATTATTTTATCTGATGTGGTTATTTGAGAATCTAGTGCGGTAAAAGGAGCATTTAGAAAATCTTCATCAAAAGTTATATCTGGAGGTTGATTGTCATCAAAGTTTATTGCTGAACAGTTTCCAAAACCCTCAAAAGTAGTTTCATAATTACATAGTTGGCCTAAACTTTTACAACGATACTCGCTGCATGGCTTTTTAGCCTCTTGGTGACACAATTGACATTTATCTCCTCCTAAAGGAGCTTGCCAATTATGACAAAAACTATAATCCAATATTTTCACTTTTGGAGGATCTTTAAATGGATTAAAAAAATCAAATGGGTTAATTTGACCTAAATAATCTAAATAACGAATTCCTGTTGAGAATAAAATAGCTATGGTTGATGCGGGTTGAGGATAATCTCCTAATATTTCTCTTTGATTTCTTGTATCAAAATCTAATTGTAATGTTTCAGAAGGTCCTATTTCTTCTCTTGGATTAATATTGTAACCTGGTTCTTGAAAGATAAATTTAGAGGGCCTATCTAGAGGATCTGTATTAATGTAGCCTTGTGTTGTTAAGTCATCAGCTATGTTTCTATAATTGCCGCAGTCTCCTAAGGTATAACAATAAACAGCAGAATCATCAACCCATTTACTTGGGCAAGAGAAGCCTTCACACGCTTTAAATGTGGTTCCTACGTTGCATACTTCTGCACCATTACCTTCCCAAAACTTAAAACCAGGAGGCACTAATGGAAAACATTTTGTAGTTGTTTCTAAACTCTCATCCCATGAGCAATCCCTAACACTTTCATCTTTACAACATTGTTCTGAGTTGCATTTAAAGCAGTCTTCCCAACGGTTTTTTCTGCAAGTTGCACTTAGGAGATTATTTTCATTTTTTTCAGTGCAAAATTCATCACGATAATCAGTGCATGGTTCAATAATCTCTTTTCCATCAATACAAGAATGTTTATAAGATCTTGAACCTACATAAGCTAATCCTCCAAGCCCTGTTTGTGTTTTTAATACTGAATCATAGCTGCACCAAGATTCCCCGTGAGTTCTTGAGGGGCCTGTTTCTGATTGTGTTCTAAATTCATACGTAGATGCACAATTAGATACTTGTTTTGACTCTGGGATGATGGGAAAAGATCTACACGTGCAAGCTTGGTTGGGATTATAGGTTCCTCCAATGTCTAAACATAAATTCTCAGGTGCATTTTTAAAACATGCATCTTGAGTTTTACAACAACCAGATGCATAATTTCTTGGAGCAAAAGAACCTATTTGAGAAACTCGATCATGATATTTTAGTCCAAATCTAAAGATGATATCTCGATTAATAGGTAAGGATTTTTTTAATGTGTAAATAACATCAGGATATGGTCTTTGTTTATCTATTTCAATAGTTACATTATTTTTTACCATCCACTCATCTTTATTGAAAAAAGACTCCTGGATTTCTTCATTAATAATTTCCATTGCTAAGGCATACATATCTCCTAGAGGAAGAGGCATGATTTTATTATAATCTACAACAGTTAATGTAAAATCCTCTTTGGAAAATGTTAAAGGATATTTTAAGGAGAATACAATATCTTTTGGAAGGATATCTACTTTTAAATCAAAAGAACCTTCTTGAACAGAGAAACCTTCATTTTGGAAAGCAGAGACATTAATACATGATTTAATTAAAGGTGCGGTTTCTTGTGCTAATTCAAATTCTATAGCATCTCTTAAAAGTAATGTGTTAACACAAGATTTAGAACCTGGAGAAGCTAAACAAAGATATCTAAATAAATCATTTTCATAAAGTTTAAATTCATCTCTTGATGCAGAAAAAGATCCGCCTAAAGAAGCAATATCCAAAATAGGTTCTAGAGTTACTTTACTAATACATGTTTCTACATAGGCTTTTACAGTTGATAATTCTAATGCTCTTGGAATAGCTACTGTTGTTTCTTTTACAGATAAAGATTCAGATTTTCTTAATTGAGAATATACAACAATACTTGCAGATAATAAAAGAATTAATGCTAAGACTATAAAAATTGAGACTTGAGCTTTACTTTTCATTTTTCTTTCTCAGCTCCCAATATTTTCCATTGAAAACAAATTCCATTTTTTGTTTGTGTTTCAATTGCATAGCTTCAGCTATGGCTTTAGGAATAGTAATTTTGACTTGTTTGTTTTTTGAAAAGAATACTTTAACCATTTTTTATTTTTCTAACCTAAATAACCCTATAAATAGGTCTAATTATAGGGTTATGACTTATAAAGGTTTTGGTTAAACCAAAATAAAAGCAATGTTTAAATAGAAGATACCCTTATAGAAACATACAAGAGGAAAATGGGATCTAACATACTTATCGCAATCAAAAATATTATTTCCTTTAATAACTATAACTTGAAAGAATATGCTTCTTCATATGATATAAGAATAAATGCTTCTGGAGAGGCATTAGAGCTTTTCGTAAAAGATGCAATAGCAGATTGTTTAGAAGGAAATAAAGTGAAAAATAAAAATTATGAGAAAATTTTTTCATGGACAGGAAATCAAAATAATCCACCAGACTTAATAATAAATTATGGAGATTCATTTGAAATTAAGAAAATTCAAGGAAATAAATCTAATTTGCAATTGAATAGTTCTCCACCAAAAGATAAATTATTAATCAATGATCATAGGATAACTATTAACTGTAAAGAATGTGAAGATAAACCCTGGAAAGAAAAAGATATTTTTTATACCATTGGATTTACTCAAAAAAATAATTTAAAATATATAATCTTTATTCAAGGAACATGCTATGCTGCTGATCATGAGATCTATGCACGAATCCATGATCCAATAAAAAAGGAGGTTGATTCAATACTTGATTCATTAAATTTAGAAAAAGGAAAATCAGTAGAAATAGGAAAAGTGAAAAAGGTTGATCCATTAGGAATAACAGATCTTAGACTCAGAGGAATGTGGTCTATTAAAAATCCATTAAATATTTATCCACAATATCTCAAATTTATCAAAAAAGAAAAATTTCATTTATTTACAATATTAAAGAAAGAAAAATATCTCTCTTTTCCTATTAATGATAGAGAGTTACTTGAAAAAAATCCTGAAATTATAATCACTGATATTACTATTAAAAATCCAAATAATCCTGCAAAAATTTTGGAGGCTAAATTAATCAAATATATTGAAAAATGAAGATCGCATCATTTTTTTCAGGAGCTGGAGGATTAGACTTAGGATTTACTAATGCAGGCTTTGAATTAGCATTTGCTAATGATAATTGGGAAGGATGTTGGAAAACTTTTGAGAAAAACCATGAAATACTTATTAATAAAAAATCGATATCTGACATAAAATCAATCGAAATTCCTAAGGTTATAGGTTTTGTGGGAGGACCTCCTTGTCAAAGTTGGAGCTTAGCAGGAGCCATGAAAGGAATTAAAGATCCAAGAGGAAAGATATTTTATGATTATGTGAGACTTATAAAAGAAAAAAATCCACTTTTCTTTTTAGCAGAAAATGTTCCAGGAATTCTTTCAAATAGACATATTGGAGAATTTATGAAAATTGTTGATGCTTTTAAAAAAATTGGCTATAATGTTTCATTTGAAATTCTTAATGCTAAGGACTTTGGAATTCCTCAAGATAGAAAAAGAGTTTTTATCATTGGTTACCATGAAAAGATTGGTAAGATTTTTGAATTCCCATTGCCAAATAAAATTAAAAAAACATTGAGAGATACCATATATAATTTACCAGAACCTTTTCCTGCAAAAGAAAAAAACAAAGCTAATAAAAAATTAAAGATCCCTAATCATGAATTTATGAATGGAGGATTTTCAAGTATTTATATGTCAAGAAATAGGGTTAGAACTTGGGATGAGACTTCATTTACTATTCAAGCTGGAGGAAGACATGCCCCTTGCCATCCAAATGCTCCTAAAATGAAATTTATAGAAAAGGATAAAAGAATTTTTATCCCTGGAAAAGAACAGTTATATAGGAGATTATCTGTTAGGGAATGTGCAAAAATTCAAACATTCCCAGATGAATTTATTTTCTTTTATGATAATATTGCTGATGGTTATAAAATGATTGGAAATGCAGTTCCTGTCAATTTGGCTACTATAATTGCTAATAAAATTATGGATGATCTTAAGGATTTCAAAAATAAAAAAGAAATTAAGATTAAAAAAGGAGTATTATTAAAATTACAAAACATTTAAAAGAATTAGAGAGTTCATTGTTCATATGGTAGAAAATATTATTTTAGCGAATCCTAGAGGTTATTGTGCTGGAGTTGATCGAGCTATTATCACAGTTGAAAAAGCTTTAGAGATGTATGGAAAACCTGTGTATGTAAGGCATGAAATTGTGCATAACAAACATGTATGTGATGAGCTTAAAAGAAAAGGTGCTTTATTTGTTGAAGAGTTAAATGAGGTTCCAAAGGGAAGTGTTTTAATATTAAGTGCTCATGGGACTGATCCTAAGATTAAGGATAATGCTTTGTCTCGGTTTAAATTAATAGATGCTGTTTGTCCATTAGTGACTAAGGTGCATTTAGAAGCTGTAAAATATTCAAGGAAAGACTATGATATCTTATTAATTGGACACAAAGGACATCAAGAGGTTATAGGAACTATGGGGGAAGCTGATATGCAGCTTATTGAGACTGTTTCAGATGTTGAACATGTTTCTGTTAAGGATCCTGAGAAGGTTGTATATTTAACACAAACAACGCTTTCTGTTGATGAAACTAAAGATATTATAGAAGCACTTAAACAAAAATATCCAAAGATTATAATGCCTCCTGTAGGAGATATTTGTTATGCAACTACTAATAGACAAGCTGCTGTAAAAGAACTTTGTAAAAAAGTTGAATTGATTTTAGTTGTTGGAGCTGAAAATTCTTCAAACTCTGTGAGATTAGTTGAAACTGCAAAGAATTTAAATGTAAATGCATATTTAATACCTGATAAAGATGCAATTCAAGATGAATGGTTTCATAATGTTAAAAATGTTGGATTAAGCTCTGGAGCTTCTGTTCCAGATGTTTTAGTGCAAGAGGTAATTGAGCATATTCAAAAAAATAATAAATGTGATGTTGAGACATTAGAGCATATTAAAGAAAATATGACTTTTTCCTTGCCGATTGAAATAAGAGAACCTTAGTAAAAGACAAAAAGTTTAAATAGTTACATTCTCTCATTACCTTATGCGTAAAACCATTATGTTTGTTGGATTTTTTGTTCTTCTTTCATTATTTGCAGTTTTAAATCTTTCTGGATGCCAACAAGAAGGAGGAGGAGGATGTGGAAGCTATGAAGATAATGGAAGGTGTGTCTGTAAAGACGGATCTTGCAGATATGAAAAAAACTCAGCTGATAATCAAAATTCTTGTTCAGGATGCAGTCAAGACGGATGTAATTGCCAAGGAGAAAGTGAAACTGAAAGAGAAAAAAGAGAAGAATGCAGAAAAAGAACTCCTCCTTCAAAATCTAGTGGCTCTAGTTCAAGTAGCTCTTCAAGCTCAAGTAGTTCTAGCAGCTCATCAAGTTCATCTAATGACGATGATGGAGATGATGATCCAGGAATAGATGATAGAGATGATGAAGACGATGATGATTCTTAAATAAGAATTTATTTCTTTCCTAATTTTTTTAATAATCCAAGAACTGCAAATGCTTCTCTGCGTGTTAGCAAGGCTTTGCCAAAAATTCTTTTCCAAACGGTTTTTTGCGTTTGTTTTTTTTCTTTTGTTGCAAATTCTAAAGAGTCTAAAATGGAAAATAATGATTTTTCAATTATTTCTTTATCTTTTTTTGTAGCTAATGGAAAAAATGGTTCGCTTGGTTTAGATGTGCTTAATTCATAACACAGAATTGAAACTGCTTGAGAAACATTTAATGTTTGATATTTTAATGATGTAGGAATGTGAATAATAGTATCTGCTTGATTAATTTCCTCATTTGTTAAGCCGTTTCCTTCTCTTCCAAAGAGTATAGCTAATTTTCCTTTTTTATTTTTTAGGGAAGATATGAGTTCTTTTGGAGTAACAGGAGAACGTGCAAGATTGTAATCATTTCCTAACATAGCAGTTGTTGCAGCTAGATATGGGAGGTTTTTTAGATATGAATGAGGTTTTATCTTAGCTTTTTTTAGAATATCCTTAGCATGTTTAGCTCTGCTTAAAGCATCTAAGTCTAGATATTTGCATTTTGGATTGATGAGTGTGAGGTTTGTGAAACCAAAGTTTTTTAGGACTCTAGCGATTGCACCTACATTACCTGATGTTTCTGGTTCCATTAAGATTATTTCAATCATACACTATAAGATTTAATTAGGGTTTATAAAGATAGTTGGAGAATGGAATTAAAAATTTCTAATTGATATTGTTTTTTCTGCGAATTCTAAACTAATAATTTGTTTACTCGAAAAAAATAGTGCTTTTTCCAAGGAGACTTTAGTGACTGGAAGCTCGTCCAGTTTTTTATTATCTAAAATTGTACCTAATGTTTCCTTTAATTTTGAACCTTTTATAGCATACGTGCCAAGTTCCTTACCAGATCCTGGATCCTTTACAGTAATTCGAACATCTTCCCAAAGAGGAGGGATTTTACCATTAATACCTATTTGAGGATCGCTTAAAGCAGCTGCAACTGTAGGTTGCCTAATCCATGTTACTAATGGATGAAATATTGACATAGAATAAAT
Organism: Candidatus Woesearchaeota archaeon; assembly: GCA_937906345.1. Classification (GTDB taxonomy): domain Archaea; phylum Nanobdellota; class Nanobdellia; order Woesearchaeales; family CALCXY01; genus CALCXY01. Next base: position 9,761 of record CALCXY010000098.1, read on the forward strand.
TTTAGGATTTACACTATTTAAAACTTTCTTTCAATAAGAACTCTGTAAATAATCCTTTCTGATTTTTCTTATCTCCCCAACCTAAGGTAAGGGGAGATAAGAAAAATCCAGTGAAAAAATGTTCACGATAAAAATTGATAAATTCACGGCCGAAAATGAGTAATAACCTATTAACAGCACATAAGAGCTTATTTAACTAAATAAAAGCAATCCCAATATTAAGGATTATTAGGATGAGGAAAAGCCATGAAATGTTTTTCCAAATATTCTTTGCACGTTCAGGAGTTGTTATGCATTCTAATCCAGTTAGTAGCATTCTTCCACCATCAATTGGTCCTAAAGGAACTAAGTTGAATAAACCAATTCCTAAATTCAAAACATATAACCAATATAATAAACCAAGAATCCAAAGAATTGATTCTGTTGTGAATGAACCGTATTTTGCAATGAATGCTTCATTTTTTTGAAAGTTTTGAACAACAGAAACTCCTAAATATGCTTTTTCATTATCTTGCGGGCTTGTTCCTAATGTTACAGGATATGTTGAAACATTTGTTTGTAGAGTGATTTCTTGATTTGGAGATTTTTCATCTAATGCTTCTTTAAAATCATCAACACTATTAATTTGAGAGTTATCTATGTTTATGATTAATTCATTGTCAATTATACCTGCATCAAATGCAGGAGAAGATTCATTATTTACACTAATGATCTTTACACCATCATCAATCATAATAGCGTTTGTTATAGGTTGTAATGCTGTGAGAAATAAAATAATTATTATAATTGCAGTTAAGATATTTGAAAATGGACCAGCTGCGAAGATAGCTAATTGCTGCTTCTTAGGAATTTTTGCAACTTGCTTTTCATCAGGCTCTACAAATGCAGCAGGTAAAATTGGAAGAAAAATTGCTAATGCTGCAAAACCAGATGATTTGATTTTTATTTTAAATAATCTAGCAACTACACCATGTGAAAATTCGTGGACAACTGCTAAAACAAAAATTGAGATAATCCAATAAAAGAATGGTACGAAAACTGCTCCTTTTACTTTGAAAGGTAAAACTAATGCAACTCCAGATATTGCAAGGGGTTTAGTGAATACATCATACAGATTTTTGAATAATAATAAGGTGATAAGGATCATACCTAAGAAACCAATGTATATTCCAATGATGGATAATATGTGAATTAGTTTTTTATATTTTTTAGACCATGAATCCATAAGATTTAAGCCTACTTTTGTTTTATACATTACAAAATACAGAACTGGAAAAATTAATTTTTGAACAATAATTCTTTTCCTTTCTTTGTATAAGATAAGGGATAAAAGAACAATGAATATAACTGCGGCTATGCTTTGGATATCAACCATGGTCTATTTTTACAAGGAGGGTTTTTAAACTTTCCGATTGATGTGTATAGTAAAAATTGAGAAATGATTTTTTATTGGATATTCTTAATAGTTTAATTTTCCCTATCCCCCCATAACAAGTAAGGGGGGATAGGGAAAATCAGGAGAATGTGTTCACAACAAATAAGGGGGGAAAATTATTTAAACTAAAATTAGCAGCGAAATTGAATAGTAAATACTAACAAAAAAGAATAAAAGTTATTATTTCTTCCTTAATGGTCTAATATAAGAATATCCACACTTTTTGCACTTAATTTTTCCAGCAGCAACTAACATAGGAGAGGCTTTAGTTACTGTTTTGCATTTTCTGCAAACATATTTACCTCGAATTAATCTTGCTTGTGCTTCAGGGAATTTTGCCATTTTATTGAATTAATTGTTTATTAGTTGTTTTAAAGTTTATCCTTTTATTTGTTTCATTACTCGATCATTTAAGATCTCCCAATATAATATGGTTGAACCTTCTGTTACTGTTCCTTTTAGATCATCAGGAATTTTCAGATCAAAGGTTTCATATGATGCTGAGTCCATAACATTAGCAGTATCGCCTGTTATGGATAATACTTGTGCAGTTAATTTTTCAATAATTGGAACATCAACATTATCATGGCCTGGCATCACTAATACACGTTTTTTACCATCAATAAGGCCTACACCTGTTAATCTTACTTTAGCGTGACCGTGTTTTCCAGGTCTTGAAACTTGAGTATCAAACACTTGGGATGCAATGCCTTCAATTACTACGTATGATCCTTTTTTTAAATCGCCTATAGATACTTGCTTAACTTCAGCCATATTATCACCTAATTTGCATTATACTTTCAGAGGTTGTGGTTGCTTTATAAAGTTTTTGATTAAAACTATGAGTGAGTATAAAATTTAGGTTAACTCCAAAAAAAACTCTTAATTCTTTCTTTTGCTAAAAATCTCTTTAGTTTTCTTTCTACTTCCTCAAAATTTTCAAATTCCTTTTCTAATCTTCTAAATTGAGGAGAATGGAACATGGATTTACTTTTTGTATTATAAAATTTTAAATGTTTATGGAGCATTTCATGATGTATCACTAAATCAATAAAAGTAGGATAATTCTTAAAAATAGATGATAATTTAATAGTATCTGTATGAAAATTATAGTTTCCTAAAGTGCTTTTTGAATTAGTCCCCCAAACAAGATTAGGCATTTCAACCATACCTTGGAAGTATTTTTCATTCATTCTATTAAAAGATTCTAATAAAATAGGATCTACATTATCTTTAGGGATAGCTAAATGCACATTTTTAATAAAAGTATTATATAATTTCATTTGGAATGTTTTTCTTTTATCTTTATACACTTTTACTAAAAGCTCTTGAATTAATCCCATTCTAATATCTTGGTCTATTTCTTTCCATTTTTTACTAAAATGAAACAAAAGATGGTTGTTTTTTAATCTTACATTGGCATTATAATCTGAAAATCTTCTAGAATATTTTATTGACATTTCTTTATCAAGTTGTTTTTCAGGATAAAGGAGGGTAAATGCTTTCTCAACTATGTTCATTATATAAGTTGAATGGTGCTTCTTAATAAATCTTACATTCTGGTTTATATTATTTATATTTTGTCCTCATATAGGAATGAATCAAACATAATCTTTATAAACCTAAGATTTCTAAATAACTTTATGGTGTTTGAACAAATCTACCAGACAAAATGGTTAGAATCAAAACCGTGGTATGCGTTTCTTCTTGGAGTTTTCTATTCTATATTAGGAATGGTAATTGCGTTGTTCCTTTTTCCAGAAGAACCAAGTTTTGCAGCTATAACATTTACTACTATGGCTTTAATCCCTTCTTTGAATAAATTATTTGCTTTAGAAGCTAATGAAATTGCTTCAGAAGAAAAATTAACACTAAAAAGATTATGGAAAGATCACTATGATGTTTTTCTCATTTACCTGTTTATTTTTTTAGGAGTAATGGTTGTATTTTCGTTTTTTAGTTTAGCATTACCTAGTAAGTTTATCCAATATGCGTTTAAACATCAAGTTGGAGTATATTATGGGTTAACAGGAAATGCAGCTAATGCAGGATTTACTTTTTCTAGTATCTTTTTTCATAATCTCAAAATTGTTATTGTATGTTTGATATTATCCCTTCTTTATGGAGCAGGATCAGTATTTTTAATTGTATGGAATGCATCTGCATGGGGAGTTATTTTTGCGACCATAGCAAGAGACTCAGTTGGACAAGAATCTCCAATTATCTTTTTTATTTTACTTATGATATCGGTTGCTCCACATATGATTCTAGAAGCGATGGCGTATTTTGCGGCAGTAATATCGGGGGGAGTAATCTCGAAAGCAACGGTTCGGGAACATTTTGGTTCATTTAGGTTTAAAGAACTCATGTTAGATGGATTTTATATCTTTATTTTGGCATTATTAATTGTGTTTGCAGCTGCTTTCGTAGAAGTGTATGTTTTTCCTTTTATTAGTTTTATTAGCTGAAAAAAAGGTTTTCTCTTTATTCTTATTGAAACCAGTACAAAAAGAATCTGACAAAATTCTATGCCTCAAAAAAGTATATGACCCTAACTTAAAACAAGAGAGGATTTGATGCAAAGAGAAAATTTATTTGTTCCCAAAGGAGCGTTACAAAAGTTTAAATATGTGAAAACTGGATTTTGTACTGGGGGTTGAGTAATTTGCATATAAAAAAGAGGGTGTTTTCTTACTATCATAGAAGAATTTCTCTGCTCAAACCAAAAGGTTTAAATACAATTAGTACTAATTTTGAACTAAATAATAGCTATTATAGGATAAATAAGTAATAATAAGTAGCTAAATTAGTACTAAATATGTAAGAATTAGGAACATAAAGAATGGTCAAAGTAGTAGTGAATAATGGACAGTATAAAATTACTATTCCTAAAGATATTGCTCTTGCTAAAGGCTGGAACAAAAATACAAGATTATACGTTACCTTAGATAGTGAAGGGAATGTTGTTCTCAAGGAGTTGCCAAAGAAAAAATGAAAAATAAGCTAGTGTTAGGAATCTTAGTAACGATTTTAATAGCTAGCTTAATGTTAACATTAACTGTTCAAGTATCAGGAGAGGATGATGTAGGAGATTGTGTATTTTTATCCTTATTTTGCTCTCCTAATGAAGTATGTGTTGAAACATTATCAGGGTCACAATGTGTAAGTGATTCCAATTGTGGAGATGGAGTTGCAAATGGAGATGAACAGTGTGATACTGCAAAGATGTTTAATCTCTTAGGAGATGCAGTAAGAGAACCAAATAATCCTGATAGTAATCATGCTTTTACTCCAACAGGTGAATCTGGACAAAGGGCTGTTTTACAAATGACTGATGTTGCTGATGTGTTAAGTGTGCAAAATATTAGAATATTGATACATCTTGAAGGAGGAACAATTGAAGTTGATGCCATAGCAGGAGGAGTTTCACAAGGCATGCAAATTGTTGGAGGTCTCAGCAAAGCATGGTATCATATAGATTATGCTATCCCTGGAGCAGGACTTACTGCAAATCAAATAAATGATTTAAAGATTGAATTTATTAACCCCACTACTAGTGGTAGAAAAATATATGCCATTTATGCTGTAGCTACCTATACTGATACTAACTCTCAATCAGGGTTAAAAGCTTTTTTAGATCCTGATTTTAATGATGCAATAAATGAAAATAGTGGATGGGAAAGCAGCATACCTACTGATTTTAAAGGAGATAGTTGTTCTGCCAGAGGGTTTCCTGATGGGAACCTACTTTGTCAAGATAATTGTGAAATTGATGCAACAAATTGTAAAAAATGTGGAGATGGATTAATTAATAGACCTGAAGAAGAGTGTGAAGGAACAACAATTAAACCAGGATTAACCTGTCAAGATTTTGCACATACTCCTGCATATAGTGGAGGAACTTTAGGATGTTCTGCTTCAACATGTGAAGCTATAACAACTGGATGTGTATTTTGTGGAGATGGAAATATTGATAGTGGCGAGGTTTGTGATGGGACTAATGTTGGAGGAGCAACTTGTTCAAAAGGAGGAGGTCCTGTTGTATGTAATTCTGATTGTAGTGAATTAGATCAAAGTAATTGTATAACTTGTGATGATGATGTGCGATGTGGGTCAATTGGACAAAAAATATGTGAGGGAAATAGTGTTTTAACTTGTACAACAAATACGGATAATGATTGTAAGTCACCTAAAAATCCAGTTCCTTGTGAGTCTGATGAGGTTTGTAACCAAGGAAACTGTGTGAAAATAGATTTTAAAACAATTGCACAAATAAATGTTTTAGGCAGTAAAAAGTTTATATTAGGGAAACAAGTTAAATTAACCGATCCTCCACCAATTCCTGCTCCTGCTAGTCCTCCAATTTGTGGAGATAATAAATGTCACGAAGATGAAGATGAAACTAGTTGTTTTGAAGATTGTTGTTTAGGAGAAACAACTTGTGCAGAATTAGGTAGATCATGTGGAGTTGCTAAAAATATGTGTGGAAAAGATATTGTATGTGATCCTTGTGAGGATGGAGAAGTGTGTAATGAAGCAGGAGCATGTACAGTGCCAAAATCTTTACCTGAAGATCAAAGTAAAATTGTAAATACAGGACCTAGCCTTAATGATGTCAAGATTATGATGTCAGTTGAGTTTTTTAATGGTCTTGATTTTGTGCATCTTTACACAGTATTTAAAGATGATGATCCAAGAAATATCCTCACTGGAGAGGTTATTAAACTAGATGAATTATGGGATGATCCTTTAGATCTGACAGATGGATTTAATACACGAGATGTTACAGGAAATATTGGAGATGTGGTTGAGGATTATAGTGATGTTATTGATGATATTAGATTAAAGTATAGAGTTGGAGTTAAGGTTCTTAATAGTAATGGACAAATAGTAGAAGCAGATGATGAATTTGGAATTCCTAAAAAGCTTGAAGCATATGATGAATTTGAAGTTATAGCAGATAAAAATTGCGGAAATTGTGCAGAAGAGGGTCATGATGCAAGTGATGAGGATGATTCCTGCCATGATGAAGGTGAAACTTGTGGGAACTGCCCAATAGATGAATGTCCTAATACCCCTCCGATTATTCAACCCATTATTTTTGATCCTGCCTCAAAAGTTGTTGGGGTAAATAAGCCAATTAAAATAAAAGCAACTGTAACAGATAAACAAGAAATAGGAATTGAATCTTTAGATAAAGTTGAGGTTCAAATTGTAAAAGATGGTGCGATAGTTATTCCAACTCAAGAAATGTTCCATTTAATAGGAAGTGATGATTATGTTATTCCTTCTTTTAAACTATCTGTTCCAGGGACTTACACCTATCAAGTTATTGCTACTGATGGTAAAAATTTAAAAGATGTTAGAAGTGGTGATTTTACAGTAGAATTATTTGCAGAAATGCAAATGAAAACTTGTAAATTATTTACAAATCCTGATGATGTAACTGATTTTTCTTGTATACCCCAAGAAGCGTTTGGAATAACAGATACTGTTAGAATAACTGATCCTCCAGAGAAAATAGGAGTTATGCAGAAAGTTGTTAAATGGTTACGAGGATTAGTTGGTTTTAGTTTTGCTGCTATAGCAAATGCTGATCAAAGTAAAATAACTCTAAATGATTTTAAATCTAGTTTCAAAGCAAATTTACAATTTAGAATTGAATATGCTGATGATGCAACTGGAACCTTTAGTGAAATATTGAAAACTAAAAAATTCCAAATTGAAGTAGGAGATGATCCACTAAAATTAGATCAATACTTTACAGGATGGAATGCTAAGAATTTTGTAGATTATGGACAATACAAAATCATAGCAGAGTTATTGGATGATAACGGGAATATCTTAAAATATGGAGATGGAGATCCAGATGATAGTGATCCAATGGTTTTTAGTTATCCTTTTATTATTGGAGAAGTTTGTGGAGATGGCATAATTAATCAAGATAGTGAAGAGTGTGATGGTTTAGCATTAGGAGGACAAACATGTGCTGATTTTGAATTTGATAAAGGAATTTTACGATGTGGAACAGAAGGAGATAATGCATGTAAAGTTATTCCTCAATGTACAAATAATCCAAGTTGTAGTGATCTTGATGAGCATGATGACCCTTTGCTCAATGGTGATGAAACAGCACCTAATTGTGGAGGAAGTTGTCCTCCATGTATGAAAGATCAAAGGTGTATTGTGAATAGTGATTGTAATCCAGGATTCTTTTGTGATTTAGATGAAGAAAAGGAAAATACTGAAGGGATATGTGCTAAAGCTCCAACTTGTGGAGATGATATCATTAATCAACAATTTGAAGAGTGTGATGGAGTTGCTTTAGGTTCTAATGTTGCTAGTGAGTATCTTAGCTGTTCAGATTTAGGACATACAGCAGGAGAATTACGATGTGGTACAAATTGTTTATTTAATGAAGAATTATGCACAAAATGTGGAGATGGAAACAAAGAAGGAAATGAAGTG
>CALCXY010000099.1 GCA_937906345.1 Candidatus Woesearchaeota archaeon
ATCATGTTTACGTTTTTATTAATATAGCTCATGTGTATCACCCATTCTTTCCATCTAGCCTCCTAACAACTAATAATCCTAAAAATAGTAAGACAGCTATTGCAATAAAAGGCCATCTCCAATAATGTAATTTTCTAGTAAATCTAATAGAAGTTGATCTCACAAACTCAGAAAGTTCATCAACTTCATCTAAAGTAAATGATTTTCCTCCAGTAATACTAACTAAACTAGGTAAGGAAGGATCAACACCAATTTTTTGGTATTCTTTTGGATAATTTACAGCAACACTAGTCCCAAAAAAATCATAGAATCCTGATTGTTTTGGTAAATAAGTCCCTGTAAATGCCTCATTTTTAATTTTATGAAATGTAACTAAATCATGTGTTGGGAATTTATCACTTTTCACTTTAATTTCAATAGGATCACCTAAAAAAGTATCAGTCATTTGAACTGTAAATGCATTCTTACGCATAGGATTACCAATTGCATAATTAATAATTCTCGACCATAAAATACTATTTTTAGCATCATGGAGTTGCCCTGCCCATAAAATACCATCATCAGTAGAAACACTTACTATTCTTCCAAGTCCAAATCTATGCTCAGCTACAATAGGAATTCCATCTAAGGTAGTTACTAATGTTCTTGCACTCTGTTTTGGCGCTACTTGATTAAAACCAGTAACTTTTGCTGTTAATTCTACGTTACTCGTTACAAAATGATTTCTATTAAGAGTAGTTAACTTATTCCTATCTTCTGTTCCAGGTTCTCCATTATCAAAAATAATTTTTAAAGTTTCGTGATTATTAGATTCTAAAAATATTCCTCCACCTGCTTTTGCTAAAGCCCTCATAAATGCCCTATCTGTATTTTCTCCTACACCTACTGTATGTATAGATGTTCCTGATCTCGCAACTGTTTGTGCAAATTGAATAACAGTTTCAGGGAACCATGTTAACCCATCACTAATAATAACAATATTCTTGCCACCTTCAGCAAAACTAAGCATTTGTTGAGCTGTTCTGATACCTTTAAAGATCTCAGTTCCCCCTGAATCTTTTAATTTTGAGATATCATCTACTATATTTTTCTTGTCTGATAAAGGCCCTAAAGGACTTACAACATAGGATTTTGTATTAAATGCAATAACTCCTACTTTATCGTTTACTCGAATATCTTTTAAAATATCTATAGCAAGAGATTTTTCAATATCAACCTTTTTTTCACCATTAACAGAAGCGCCTGTTGAACCAGATATATCTAACACAACTACAATATTTAACTTACCCTCCTCAGTTTTATCTGAAACTCCAACTTGAACAGGAAGCATCGCTTCTAACAGAGAATTTTTATATCCTCCAAAATCATATGAGTTTTTACCACCTATAACAACTAACCCATTTCCTTCTGCTACATAATTTGTTAATCGACTCACACTACTCCTTAATTCATCAGCTGGATAATCATTTACAACAATTGCATCATAATCATCTAAAACACTTGGTAAAGTAGTTTGTCTATCAAATCTATAAAATTTTGTTAGAGTATGGTCTAATGGTGAAGATTGTTTAGCCAAAAACAATACTCTTGGCCTATCTAATATACGTATAGTTTTGTAAAACTCATTATTTTGAGCAAAATGGTCATTACATAATGCTGTAGCTTTTAATTTATGAGTTCCTTTAGGAAATGTTCTCGAAAATGTAAAATCATCTAAACTGTTTTTAGTTACAATAACATTACCATTTAGTTCAACTTTAACACCACAATTAATATCCCCCACTTTATCAATATCAACTAAAAATTCTGTTTCAACTTGTTCTATTTGCTGATCAGGACCTAATATACTAACTGAAACATCAGTTTTGATAGGATTTATTTTTAACATACTTATAGTGCTGTTTAATTGGTATGCTAATTGTAAAATATCTCCAATATTCCTGCCATGTGTGCTTCTTCCATCAGTCACTAATAAGAGATTATCATCTCCCTGCATATTTGCTAAAATACCATCTCCTAAAGCACTTTTATCTGATGAAGCTATCTCCTTTATGGAAACTGGAAAATTTTGATCTAACTTTGCTTTCAAATTTTCAGCTAACCCTGGTTGATATAAATCAAACGAATTTGAAGCATCTGATAATATAACCATAGAGGGATTTCCTTTTTCCTTAGTTTGTTCAATAGTATATGGAGATGACAACGCTATAGTTAATAAAATTAATATTATTAAATGAAAGATAAACGTATATCTTCTCCTTTTTGTTTTTCGTTTATCATAATTATCTTGTTCTTTTTTTAGGTGAAACTTCACTAAATTTAATCGTAATAAAAATACTAAGATAATAACAAATGGAATAATCAAAAAAACATAGTTAGGGAATTGTAATCCTGCCATTATAGGTCACCCCTCCATTTAACCCAAAATAACTCTAAAAATAATAAAAGAACACCTAAAAAGAGTAAAGGCATAGCTAATTCCCATTTTGCTTTTGCATCAAACTTCTTCTCTAAAAACTCTAATGTATCTTCTTCAATAATCTCTGATTGTTTACTAATATCTGATTCAGCTTCACTTAATAGATTAAACGCTACTTTTTTCCCTTCTAATTCAATAACTCCTGAGTTTCTCATTTGAGGCTTATCATATAATCTAAAATTAAAATCATTAATATCCTCGGTATTTAATAGATCATTAAGAAGAGTAAACCAAAAAATAGGATAATCTTCTGTTGCTTTAAACTCTGATTCTTTATCAAAGATTCCATAATATATAGATACTCCTTCATTAAGCTTTATTTGAGCTAATAATGGACTATCTTCATCAGATACTGCGAAACTTATTGAATTATCTTTTGGAGTTGCTTTATAATGCGCTGCTGTTGATCCAAAATCTTTGTCTTTTGTAAAAGAATTAATCACTTTTACATTAATAGATGTT
>CALCXY010000100.1 GCA_937906345.1 Candidatus Woesearchaeota archaeon
TAAATACTGATACTGACCTTAGGCTGTGTTTTGATGCGTCTGTTCGGGAGATTATTAAGAAAAAACCTAAGGAATTTGATCCTCGGCATATTTTGGGGCCTGCTCGTAAGGAGATTACTAAGTTAATTCGTGGGAAGATGCGATTGTTTGGGAGTAGGGGGAAGGTTTAGGAAATTTATGATGTTAAGCCTTAATTTTCTCATCTCCCCAGGCTTAGGCAGAGGGAGATGAGAAAATTAGGGAAGTGCATCTACGACGCTTGTAAAGTGGCCGATTAAAGGGGCGAAACATTTATATAACATCGACTTGGATATATAGGTTAGAAAGGGGTGGAATGTGTTACAACGTAAACAGAATAAGCTTATTTTATGGTTTGATGAGTTAGGGATAGAGGATGTGCCGCTCGTAGGGGGGAAGAATGCTTCTTTAGGAGAGATGTATAGGAATTTAACTAAGAAAGGTGTTAGGATTCCGAATGGTTTTGCTGTAACAGCGCATGCCTATGACTATATGATTGAATCAGCAGGGATTAAGAAAGAGATTAAGAATATTATGAAGGGGATTAATACCAAAGATATGCATAATCTAGCTTCTCGGGGTAAGAAAGTTCGTGAAGCGATTAAAAACGCTGAGTTTCCTGAAGATCTTAAGGAAGAGATTGTGAAGGCGTATAGGCAGCTTTGTAAGCAGTATAGGAATCCACATACTGATGTTGCTGTTCGTAGTTCGGCTACAGCAGAAGATCTTCCTGATGCGAGTTTTGCAGGACAACAAGAGACCTATTTGAATATTACAGGAGAGTATGCTTTATTGGACTCTTGTAAGAAGTGTTTTGCTTCGTTGTTTACGAACCGTGCTATCTCTTATCGTGAGGATCAAGGGTTCGACCACTTTAAGGTGAGTTTGAGTATTGGTGTCCAAAAAATGGTTCGGAGTGATCAATCGTCAAGTGGAATTATGTTTAGTTTGGATACTGAGAGTGGATTTAAGGATGTTGTGCTGATTAATAGTTGTTATGGACTTGGAGAGAATATTGTGCAAGGGGCGGTAAATCCAGATGAGTTCTATGTGTTTAAACCTACGTTGCATGATGGGTATAATTCCATTATCTCTCGGAAGGTAGGTCGGAAAGCGATTAAGATGATCTATGGTGAGGGGGAGAAACATCCTGTTAAGAATGTGAGTGTTCCTCAGTCTGATCGAGAGTTGTATGCAGTATCTGATAAAGAAGTTTTGACGTTAGCGAAGTGGGCTTGTATTATTGAAGATCATTATTCTAAAAAGGCTGGCCACCATAAACCAATGGATATGGAGTGGGCAAAGGATGGGCCAAACGGTAGTTTGTATATTGTCCAGGCACGACCTGAGACTGTAGCTTCTCGGAAAGATGCTACTGTGTTGGAGACGCATGTTATGAAGGAGAAGGGAGAGGTAATTTTTGATGGAAGGGCAGTTGGTGACAGGATTGGGTCAGGTAGGGTGCACGTGATAAAAGATGTTAAGGATATTCATAAGTTTAAGGAAGGGGAAGTTTTGATTACTGAGATGACTGACCCTGATTGGGAGCCCATAATGAAGATTGCTGCGGCTATTGTTACAAATAGAGGGGGTAGGACGTGTTTTACTGGTGATACGAAGATATTAACAAATAAAGGATTTATGAATATGGAGCAAGTTTGTAAGAACTTTGAAGGAATTAAAGTTCCGTCACTCAATAAAAAGACTTTGAAGGTAGAATGGAAACCAGTCATTGCAAGTATGAAAAGACAGGCCGGCGCAATTGAAATTTCCAGTTCACAAACTGGTAGAGTTCGAGATAATAGTTTGCGGTTGACTCCAGACCACAAAATGGTAACTTACTCTGGAGGGAATGTGATTTCTAAAAGAATTGGAAATATGCTACGGGATAAAGATCATGTTCTAATTGGAGATTATCTCCCTCCATTATCTCAGTCTAATGAAAACCACCAAACTATGGCCTATCTTTTAGGCGCTATTGCTACTGATGGCCACATACATACATCTAGAACTCATGGTGAGGTGCAATTGATTCAGAAACCAACCAAAGAAAAGCAAGAGTTTATTTCTTATGTGAATTCCTGTTTGAAAGATAACTTTAGGAAGGAATTCTCAGTTAGCTCGAAAGGTATGAGCTCTGGTTTTATAAGGGGGAAACCTGTTATGGGGAGTGCAAATGCGTATAGGGGTTATGGTAAACTGATGGCTACAGAGATGCTCTTGGAGAAAGAACAGTTTACTGAAACATTATTAGTTTCTGATCAGGCTTTGTGTTATAATTTTTTGGCAGGAGTTATTGATGGAGATGGAAGTTTTCACAACAATAGGATACAAATCTATATTTCTAAAGAGGATTTGCTTCAGCAGGTAGTTGTTGCTTGTTTACGGTTAGGGATAGTTCCCCAAGTTACAAGGAATAGAACTATTTACAATGTTCAAATTGTAGAAAAATTAGATGAATTACTTACTTTCACAAAAAGGGTGAAAGGTCAGGTTAGAAAAAGGATTGGGACTAAATTTTTCTCGGCAAAACAGCTTTTTGAGCATCGAAATGTAGTTGGACAAGAAAAACTTAGAAAGGATAAAAATTTGTTAGTTTCGTCTGAAGATTTGCCAGATTCGTTTTCACTGATTAAGGAATCGAATACAAGAATGTGGAGAACACATCTTTCTAGAGATATGGGCGTCCAAGATGTTTACAATATTACTGTTAAGGATAATCACAATTATTTTGTTTTTACTGATAGGTATACGCCAATTATTGTTAATAACTGTCACGCTGCTATTATATCACGTGAGTTAGGTATTCCTTGCATTGTGGGGACGATAGATGGGACAGAGAAGGTGAAGAGTGGTCAGAAGGTTACTGTGAGTAGTGCAGAAGGTGATGTTGGTAGGGTGTATAGAGGGATGCTAAAACATGATATTGAGAAGCACAATCTTAAGAATTTTCCTAAGACTAAGACTAAGGTTATGTTGAATCTTGGTAATCCTGAACAAGCTTTTGAGCTGAGTTTTTTGCCTAATTCTGGCGTTGGTTTGGCTCGTGAAGAGTTTATTATTAATTCGTATATTAAGATTCATCCGTTGGCACTTATTCAGTATGATAAGTTGCGAGATCATCATGAGAAATCAAAGATTACTGAGATGACTGCAGGATATAAAGATAAAAAGGAATATTTTATCGATAAATTAGCTCAGGGAGTTGCTCGGATTGCTGCTGGTTTCTATCCAAATGATGTTATAGTTCGTATGTCGGATTTTAAGAGTAATGAGTATGCTAATTTGATTGGTGGAAGGATGTTTGAGCCTACTGAAGATAATCCTATGATAGGTTGGAGGGGAGCTTCTAGGTATTATAATGATCGGTATAAGGAAGCTTTTGGGTTGGAGTGTAAGGCCATGCATCGTGTTCGTCATGATATGGGTCTCAAGAACTTGAAGGTGATGGTTCCTTTTTGTAGGACAGTTGATGAAGGGAAGAAGGTTGTGGCTGAGATGAAGAAACATGGTCTTGTGAAGGGGAAGGATGGACTGCAAATTTATGTAATGTGTGAGATTCCTGCCAATGTTGTATTAGCTGAAGAGTTTGCTAAGGTGTTTGATGGGTTTTCTATTGGGAGTAATGATTTGACACAGTTGACGTTAGGGTTGGATCGGGATTCAGAGATTGTTGCTTCATTGTTCGACGAAAGAAATCAGGCAGTTAAAGATCTAATAAGCCATGTAATTAAAGTTGCGAAGAAAAAGCATAAAAAGATTGGAATCTGTGGCGACTCACCTAGCACCTATCCTGATTTTGCTCAGTTTCTAGTTCGAGAAGGTATTGACTCTATTAGTTTAAGTCCGGATGCTGTTGTTAGGACTACATTGGCTATTGCGGCAGAAGAAAAGAAGAGTAGGAAGTCTGGGCACTAATAATTCACAATTTATTTCTCATTTATTTT
>CALCXY010000101.1 GCA_937906345.1 Candidatus Woesearchaeota archaeon
TTATTTGCTATTTTTCAGTCGGATATACTGATATAAAGTGCGAATTTTTGAGACAGAAGCTCTCTGGAGGTTGATTTTTGGCATTTCAGTTTTTGGGAAAATTGTGAGTTCGTGTTTTGTGATAGCATTCTTATTGTTTTGCGAACTATAAACGAAAGTTTTAAATAGTTATTGTATCTAATATGATACATATGTATCAAAAAAGAAACAATGAGCTTGTGGTCATCTCTTTGTTTATAGGTAACTATAAGGCTAGATTTTATTTGCGAGAAATAGGTAGGCTGACAAAGATCCCACTCAAGACATGCCAGAATGTTTTAATAGACTTGGAGAAAGCTCATATCTTACAGACCAAAATAGAGGGCAAAAATAAGTATTTTTCCTTGAATATTGAAAATATTAAGACTAAGTCTATGTTACTTCAAGCAGAAATTTATCAAACAGATATATTCATTGAAAAGTATCCTCAAATTAAACTATTTTTGAAAGATATTAATACAACTGTTCCCATGATAGTCTTTGGTAGTTTTGCAAAGTTACAGGCTGACAAGAATTCAGACCTAGACTTGCTTATTATTGCTAATAGAGATGTAAAATTACCATTTCATTTGCTATCTCTTAAACCTCACAAAGTTATCATGGCAGAGAAGTCATTCATCAAGGCACTTCATGAGCAAGAAAACTTACTAAAAGAGATTGAAGAAAATCACATTATTCTCAATAATCATTCGTTTTATATCAATACTATGTGGGGTTTTTATGCAAAATAAAAAACTTCAGTGGTGCTCTAAGATAAAGGGTGGTCTGAAAATAGTTGAGCCAAATGGGAGATTGTCTAAATCTTATCTGGAACAAGCCAAATCCTCTCTATTGCGAGCTCAGAAAGATTTTGAAGATAAGGATTGACTTTGGACTACTATAGCAATCTATTATGCCGAGTATTATGCCCTTTACTCCTTTCTTCAAAAAATAGGAGTTAAATGTGAGAATCATGCATGTTCTATGCTAGTAATTGCATTTTTACTTGGTGATGAAAAAATTGAGACCATAACTCAACATATAGGACAAAAGAATTGATGCTCAATATTATATGAAAGTAGATCAAGAAGACAACATTGAGGAAATGCTAAAAGAAGCACAAAGCATTATAGCAGAGTTTGATGACCTTGTATCAAATGTGTCTGAGGATGATATTGGTGAATATAGGGATAAAATCTCAGGTGCTTTTTCTGAGAATGATAACAAAGAGATAAAGAAAGATTCTGATAAGGGTGAAAAATAATGTGGTTGTTTATTGATTAGAATTTCATATCAAATTTGGTGATAGATTTAGGCAAAATCGAAAGGTATATATATAAAAAAAACTTGAAAATAGGTCAATATGGCAAAAAAAAGGGTTAAAAAGGAGAGTAATTCTCGTAGACATCATTTACATCATCATTTACCTCCTAGTATGAATGCTATACTAATTGTTTTTACTGTTATTGTTGCTGTGGGTGGAGTTAAATTCTTAGTTGAGAACAATAGCGTTATGCAAGATAAATTTGCTCTTAGTGAGGGTGAATTGGTTGGAGAGGCTACAAGGGGCCCATCTATTCCGCTAGCTACGGCTAAATGTCTAAGTGACCTATCAAGCATAAGTTTGTACAAACCTTTATTAATACCTATTTTCTAATTTCCTTATGGGCCTAATAGAAAAAGCATTAGCAATTGTTATGATTCCAATTAGTGTATTAATAATCCTAGAAGCATTTAATGTATATCAAATTGCTTTGCCTTTTGATAAAATTCTATTAGGAGCAATATTAATGGTTTTACTGCAAGTTTTTGTATTAATTAATATGAAAATGCATGATCAAGACATTAGAATGATTAATATCATAACAGTTATTGTATTTATGCTCCCAGGAGCCCTCTATATTATTAATCTATATTATCCCATTATAGAAAACAACATCATCCCTATTTTATTAGGTGTTATGATGTTCGGCGAAGCCTTGTATGCGATGCACTAAAATAAAAAAAGAATATAATGCCTAAATACAATAACCAAACACTAAATTCTAATAAACTTGGATTCCCATTATAACCAAACAATCCCTTGAGAAAACTTCCAAAAACGCCTTTCTCATTAACAACATGATTAATATCAAATAATACTTTACCAACTGGAATAACACTTGCCTCTTCTAATTCATGCACACCATGAGCTGTTAAACCTGCTGCAAAAAATATGAGTAAAATACTACTAATACTAAAAACATATTTTAACTTCATTTTTTTAGAACCAATAAAAAAAAGATAACCAACGATAATAGCAGAAACAATCCCTACTAATCCACTAATGATATTTAATCCTGAAGCATACTTTAAAGCATTAAGAAAAATAACAGTTTCAACACCTTCTCTGATAATTGCTGTAAAAATTATTAAAAAAATTCCAATATGACCATAAAAATTATTTTGCATAATTCTTTGACCAACTTTTTCTTCAATCTCAAAACTAATATTTCTTTGTTTTCTCATCCAGAGAATCATGGTAGTTAATAATCCAGCACCAATTAACATAGTTATACCTTCAAATAATGCTTCACTTTTTCCAGTAAACCCTCCAGCTATAAAACTAAAACCTATTGCTGCTAATACACTAAAAAGAATTCCAAAGATTATACCATAATAAACTGTTTTCTTAAATTGTTTATTATTAGTTTTGTTGAGATAGGACATAACAATGCCTATCACCAATGACGCTTCCAATGTTTCCCTTGAAGTTATTAAAAATGATTCAATTATTTTTACCACCTACTTAACTATCGTTAAGTATTAACGAGGTAGTATTTAAGGATTGTTGTTTTAAAGTAAACCCTAAACCCTTCCACCCAAATAATCAATCAATTGAATAAAACTTTCTTTATACTCAGAATCAGATAAACTATCAATATTCTCCCTAGCTTTGTCTAAATAAAAACTAATCACTTCTTTTGTTTTTTTATCAGTAGAAAGTTTTGATCTAATACTTGCTATTGCTTTTTTATCTTTAGATGAAAGTAAAGTTTTCAACTCTTTTTTTTCTTTATCAGATAACATTTCAAAAAGATGGATAATAGGAAGTGTAACTTCACCAACTAATAAATCCTGCTGCACATATTTTCCTAATTTCTTTTCCTCTCCAACAATATCCAGATAATCATCAACAAGTTGGAATGCAATTCCAAAATTAAGGCCAAATTCACTAAGTGCTTTGCTTTGTTTATGAACAATTAAAGATCCTACCTCACAAGAAGCAGAAAATAAAGAACCAGTTTTCTTTTTAACAATAAGAAAATACTCTTCTTTTGATAAATCTAAATTATCTCTTTGTAAAACTTGTAAAAGCTGCCCTTCTGACATATCCTTAACAGTAGAAACAACACATTTCATAACAGCATTATCATGCTGAGCAATTAATTCAAGTGCAGATGAATACAAATAATCTCCTAAGCCAATAGGAATCTCATTTCCAAATTTAATATTCATAGTTGATTGATTATGCCTCTTTGAAGAATTATCCATTACATCATCATGTAATAAAGAAGCCATATGAATTAATTCTATAGCAACAGCTACTTTTGTTACATTAGTTTTTGAATTATTATTCATTGCTTTAGCAGATAAAATAACTAAAGCAGGCCTAATTCTTTTTCCTTTAGAATCTAAAAGAGAACTATAGATTTTTGACAAAGTAGGATCTTCAACTTGAGTAATAACTTTTTTAATAATACTCTCTACATCCAAAAGATCTTTCTCAATAGGACTATAAATATTTTGCAGACTCATTTTACCCAAGAAGCTTATCTACTATAAACCCCACACTTAATAAAAGACCAATACTGAGATGCAAAGCAATAGTCATAGCATTAGCAGGTAATAATTCTTGAATCTCATTAAAATGTTTTTTAGAGACAAGATAAACCTTAACAGCTAAAGGAAGAGTAATAAAAGTTATCAAAGTCCAAACAGGGAAAAAACCTATGAGTATAAATGATAAAATTGAAAGATAAACCAATAACAAAAAGAAATGATAAAGATGCATGGCTTTTTGTTTGTTAAACGCAACAACTAAAGTTTTCTTACCGACAGATTTATCTGCATTGTAATCAGGAAACTCATTAATATACAAAACAAGTGTGATAAGAATTCCTACTGGAATAGATGCTAACAAAGCAGTTGATGAAAAAAAACCTGTTTGCACATAATAAGATCCTAAAACCACTAAAGGACCAAAGCAAAGACCTACTATAAATTCTCCAAAACCCCTATATCCAAACTTAAAAGGCCCTGCTGTATAAAAATATCCAAAAAAAATACCTACAACTCCTAATAATAAAATCTCAACACTTTGTAATGCCCAACTAAGATATAATCCAATTGCAGCACCAAGAGTAAAAAAAGCCAATGCAACATATAATATTTTTTTAGGAGCTAGCAAACCATCTTGGATAACTCTACTACCTCCACTAAACTGAGTTGGAGTTTCATTTGCCTCATCATTGTTTGACTTATGATCATAATAATCATTAGCTAAGTTTGTCCCAAAGTGAAGAAAAGAAACACCAATTAAGACAAGAAAAAAATAAAGCCAATTAAAGCTATCAATAAGATGCCACGCAACTACACTTCCTAATAATACAGGAACAATAGTAGCAGTGATAAACGGCACTCTCAATGCTTTCAGCCATACTTTAAAACTCATTATAGTAAGGTAAGTTGATTACTTTATAAAATAGTATGATTTGAAAAAAATTAAACCCTTCCAGAAACCAACCAATAAACAGAAAGATCATTTTTTCTTGTTACTACTCTTATTTTTACATCTTTAAAGAATTGACTCAATGTTGATTTCAACTCTTCTTTTGTAAAATAATAATGAGGTTGCATATATTCAAAATTCTTATTTAGATAGTAAAATAAATGAGGTTCTGACTTATCTTGCTTATGATAACTCTTGATTATTTTCCCATCTAGAAGTTTAACTTTCATATAAAATTTATTTTTTTCCTTTTTAATCATATCATAAGACAATAAGGTTCCAAAAAAATAACCTCCTTTTTTTGTAACTCTTTTAATCTCACTTAAAGTAAATATAATATTTGCAAGTTTACCATGGTAAATTGCTTGAAAACAAAAAGTTGAGTCAAAAAAACCAGTCCTATAAGGAAAAGGTTTATGCATATTTGATTTTTTTAATAAAAGAGTAAATCCTTCTTTTTCAGCGTTTTTTTGTGCAGCTTTTATTGCAGCTGTTGTATGATCAAAAGCATGAACCTTTAATCCTCTTCTTAACAAAGGAAGAGAAACTCCAAGACCATTCCCGCAAGCAACATCTAAGACCTTTTTGATTTTCTTATTTTTTTGCAGAACAGGATAAAAACGATGCACAAATGCACTTACAAAAACATCTGTTTTGGTAGGATTTTTACTCCAATAATGTGCATGAGTTATCTTTTCCATAAATATTGAGTTTATATGGTGTTTAATAAAATTAACGGTAATTATCTACATTTCCAAGTAAAACCGGAAAAAAATAGAAAATACTTAAAAATAGGCGGAAAGGTTCCTGGAAAAGATAAATTTTGAGGGCATTAGAAATATAGTCACTATTAAAGTCTACTAATATATTCCCAACATTTAGGTGCAGTTTCAAACAAATCTTCAAATGTTCCATCTGAGTATTTTGCGATTTGAACTGCTTCATCTAATACTGGAATAAGAAATAAGAATCTTGAATTCGTTTCTCTCCTATATTTAAATCCTTTATCTCCTCCAAAACCCTGCCTAGTATATATTTCAATTGTAGTTCCATTTTCTAAGCTTACAAATTTCCGATGAATTGCCATACCTCTATCTGGCAAAGGATTTGTAGCTAATCTGGCTGCAATTTCGCAGATATTTGGGAGTAAATTTAGTGACATGATGTATTTTCTCATACTATAAATGAATGATTAGATATATTAAAAATCTTTTGAGTTTTTTGAATAAAGAAAAACCTTACCCAGTAATCCAATCCTTAAGATCAAACCTTTTCTCATCTTCAAAATAACTTGGTATTACTTCTTCGCTGCAATATTCCATTCTGTTATCATAGTCATACCACATGTGTAAGAATTTTTCAATGCTATTATCTTATTCTGCCATTTGTTGTTACCGCAGAATACTTCTCCTTTATAAAAGACTGTGCCACGCATACAAAGTAAGAATAAAATGCGGCGGCCGGGATTTGAACCCGGGTCTAAGCCTTGGCAAGGCCCAATCATGCCACTAGACCACCACCGCAATACTAAAAAGGTTTAGAATTTCTTTTATTAAGGTTTCGCTCTATGAACAGTAAATCTTAAATACATTAAATCCTATAAGATTTATGAGGTAACTAGCATGACTGAGAAAAAAAAGAAAATCATTAAATTGTTGGATGAACTAGATGATGCTATGAGAAGAACTGAAGAATCAATTGAAGATATGAAGCAACTATACTAATCTCTTAACTCCTCTTTCAATTCCTGAATAATATTTTTAACTGTTACAAAATTATCCTCTGTTCGACTGCGTTTTACACTTTGAGTTTTCATAAGATCTTCCATAGCGATTTCACCAAAAAATCTTCCTAAAATCATTCCCATCCAACCCACAATTACTGTTAAAAATAGATCTACTCTATCTACTGTTCCAGGCACCAATAAATAATAAACAAAAACTATAATCAACATCATACATATGATAAAAATAAGAAAAACTTGAATGAGTTTAAAATAACCACCTGGATTTTTGTAAGATGCTATATCTCTTATTGTATCTATAAACCATCTGAGATGTAGAATTATACAAATTAGAATAAATAAAGAAATAACCAGAATATATAATATTATTACATCTTGGATTAACATTGATAAATTAAATAAAAAGAGATTTATATTAATTATTGAGATAGAATACCTATATTAGATAATTATGATGGGCCCGACCGGAATCGAACCGGTGACCTTCGCCTTGTAAGGGCAACGTCATAGCCGCTAGACTACGGGCCCAATGTAATGTTATTATGAATTGAGAATACATGGGCAGTTTAAAAAGGTTTTGTATATCAAATTAGGATAAGTCACTTAGTATTCACTCTATAAGAATTTGTTCGAATATTTAATCGTCTCCCATTTTCAAATAACATACCATGAATATAAGCTCCATTAGACAAAACAGGTTGAACATGTGAATCATTCGCAGAATAATTTAAATTTAAAGTACTCATTCTATAACCTAATTGTAAAAGAGCATCAGCATTACATCCGCTCCCTTTCAAATCACTCCAAATTGAAATAAATGGATCTGTAGCTAAGTTTTTTACTTTTTCCCAAGATTGCAATAATTCTTGAAAGGTATCTGCTTTAATAACTTGTCTAGAGGTTTTATCAGAATATAATAATTGGATATGTAATTTTACAAAACCTGAAAATACTCCCTCAATACCATCAGCAATTGCAGCTTCAACTAAAGCAAGACTTGAAGCTTTTGAACCTAAATGTAATTCATAATCTTGACGACGTTTAATTCCATCATAACAATCTACTCTAATACTACGAATTAATTGAGGTAATTTATGCATAAATAATCATTCCTTTGTAAGTATATAAATTTTATTATATTCAATTATATAAGAAACATTTATAAAAAGTTTAGTTAATCTATTTACATATGGCCCTGTTGCTTAGCCTGGTTAGAGCGCCGGTCTTATATGACCACTGAGGTTCCAATTTTAACAACCTCAGCAGCTACGACAGCCGGAGGTCGGGAGTTCAAATCTCCTCAGGGCCACTTATTTTCTTTTATTTTTAGCTTGAGGAGTTGAGCGTAGCGATACTCCTCTACTACTCCCGGGTCGAGGAAGGGAACCCTCGGTTCTAAATCTCCTCAGGGCCACTTTTTTTATTTTTTTTCCCACTTACAACAACATTTAAATAAGATCTAATCTAAATACATCTTATGAAGCTATCAATATTAGATACACTATTCCATTATATTTTTCTAAGAAAAATTAAGATTGAAAAATTAGGTAAAGAACAAAAAGAAATGACTATTTTAAACATAAAAAAACATGTGAAAATACTATTTCTCATGATAATTGCAATGGCTTATTGTTATTATATCATCCCAAAAGAATATCCAAATGAGATAAGTATAGTCTTAAGTTCACTCTTAGGAGTTTTATTTGTCTCTGGAACAGCTTGGTATGCAATTACCTTTGGAGCAATTCCAACAAGATTTTCTGATTTTGCTGTTCAAATAACAGCTTATCTTTTTTGTGCATTTGCAGTTTCGCTTGCAGCTGTCTTTAGCGCTGCAACAATTGCAATACCCTTACTTTCTCCAGTTTTAGTTGTAGCTTTCTATGCACTCTACGCAGCAAGTGTCCAATATGACATAGTTGATGCCCTAAAAATAGGTATTGATGAAGCAGTATTAGAACATGCTAAAATAGGAAGAGTGTATTTTGTAAGAGAATTGAAAAAGAAGTAACCGAAACCCATTTAAAGGATAAACTATAGGTGGTGCTAATGAACATACTCTTAGTGTATCCTAAGTATCCAAACACATTCTGGAGTTTTAAATACGCTTTAAGTTTTATTAATAAGAAAGCAGCATTCCCTCCTTTAGGTTTAATGACCGTGTCTTCAATGCTTCCAGAGAAATGGAATAGAAGATTAATAGATTTGAATGTAGAACCATTATTAGATGAACAAATTGCATGGGCAGATATGGTAATGATTAGTGCTATGATTGTTCAAAAAGACTCTGCTATCAAAGTAATAAAAAGATGTAATGATCTTGGAACAAAAGTAGTTGCTGGTGGCCCTGTATTTACAACTAAATTCCAAGATTTTAAAGGTGTTGATCATTTTATCTTAAATGAGGGAGAAGTAACTTTACCTCAATTTATTAAAGATGTTGAACAAGGAACTTTAAAAAAATTATACACATCAGGTGAAAAACCAGATATTACAAATACACCTATTCCTGATTGGTCATTGATTAATATGAAAGAGTATTCATCAATGGCTATTCAATATTCTCGAGGATGCCCATTCAATTGTGAGTTTTGTGATATTATTGTAATGAACGGTCGTGTCCCACGAACAAAAACACCTGAACAACTAGTAAGTGAAATGCAATCATTATTAGATGCAAAGTGGAATGGTCCTGTATTTGTTGTGGATGATAATTTTATAGGAAACAGAGGCACTGTAAAAAAAATGCTTCCAACACTTATTCAATGGCAGAAAGAAAATAAGTATCCTTTTCCTTTAATCACAGAAGCTTCTACAAACCTTGCAGATGATGAACAGCTGATGCAATTAATGAGCGCTGCTAACTTTTACCAAGTATTTTTAGGTATTGAAACACCAAACCTAGATTCTTTAAAAGAATGCGCAAAAGTACAAAACTTAAAAGGGTCATTAATTGAAAACGTTAAAAAAATTCAATCTCATGGAATGCAGGTATTAGCAGGATTTATTGTAGGTTTTGATTCTGATACGGAAAACATATTCCAAAATCAAATAGATTTTATTCAAGAAGTAGGTGTGGTAACTGCAATGGTAGGTATATTAAGTGCTTTGCCTAAAACACGATTATGGCATAGATTAAAAGATGAAGGAAGATTACTTGAAGATGCTACTGGTGAAAACACAGATGGCACTATAAATTTTGTCCCAAAAATGAGTAAAAAGAAACTTATTGAAGGATATCACACAATATTAAAAAGTATTTACAATCGTAAACAATATTATAAACGAATTAACACTTTATTAAAAACATATAACCCCACAGTAAAAATGAAACTCACTAAAGATGATGTTATGGCTTTTTTTAAGAGTATTTGGAAAATAGGCATTATCTCTAATTCTAGGTTTCAATATTGGAAGCTCATGACAAAAACATTTCTTACAAAAAGAAAATCTCTTCCTGTTGCTGTTAGCTTAGCTATTTGGGGCATTCATTTTGAAAAAATTATGAAAAAAATGACTGCCTAAACCTTTAAATAGATCTTTAAACTTCTTGCTTAAATGGTAGAGATATTAGCACCTGCAGGAAATCATGAATCTTTAGCAGCAGCTATTAAAGCAAAAGCCGATGCAGTGTATTTTGGTATTAAAGGATTAAATATGCGTTCTTTAGGATCAAAAAACTTTGATATAAAAGAACTTGATGCAATTGTAAAACTCTGCCACAAAAACAAAATAAAAGCTTACCTCACAGTTAATACTATTATTTATGGTAATGAATTTGAAAAAGTTGATACAATTTTAAGCGCAGCAAAAAAAGCAAAGATTGATGCTATTATTGCATCTGATTTTGCAGTTATTCAAAAAGCAAATGAGATAGGATTAAGTGTTCACATTTCTACTCAATGTTCTGTTAGTAACTTTGAAGCTGTAAAGTTTTATGCAAAATTTGCAGATAATATTGTGTTAGCAAGAGAATTAACACTTGAACAAATTAAAAGCATTACTACTCAAATAAAAAAAGAAAAACTTAAAGGTGCTAATGGAGAACTTATGAAAATTGAGTGTTTTGTTCATGGTGCTATGTGTATCTCTGTTTCTGGAAGATGCTTTATGTCTTTATATGAACATAATAAATCTGCAAATAGAGGCGAATGCTTACAAAGTTGTAGAAGAGCTTACAAAGTAACAGATCTTGAAGAAAATAAAGAACTTAAAATAGAAAATAATTATGTTATGAGCCCTAATGATCTTTGCACTATTGAGATTTTAGATAAAATTGTTGATGCAGGAATAAATATTTTAAAAATTGAAGGTCGTGGAAGATCAGTTGAGTATGTTTTTACAGTTACCCAAGTGTATAATGAAGCTTTAAAAGCTATTAAAGCAAAAAAATTCACAGAGAAATTAAAAAAAGAATTATTAGAAAAACTAAAAACAGTTTACAATAGAGGCTTTTCTACTGGTTTTTTTATGGGTATGCCTATTGGAAAATGGTCAGAACAGTATGGAAGTAAATCAACTGAGAAAAAAGTCTATGTTGGTAAAGTTTTACATTATTATCCTAAGGTACAAGTAGCAGAAATTAAACTAGAAGCAGAAGATATTAAAAAAGGAGATGAAATTGCATTTACAGGACCTACTACTGGATTTTTTAAACAGAAATTAAATGAGATTCAAATTAATCATAAACCTATTGATAAAGCTAAACAAGGCCAAAGTATTGGTATTAAAGTAAATGAAAAAGTAAGAATTAATGATAAATTCTTTGTGATTAAGAAGAAAGCTTTATAAAACCTGGTAAAAATCAAATTGTTATGCCCCTGTGGTGTAGTCCAGCCTTAACCGATCCATTTCTATCCTAGAAATGAGCAAAGATGGAGCACTGTAGGACATTCGCTTCGCTCAGTCCTGCTGGTCGAACAAAAGTATTAAAAACAATTCAACAATAATAAATCATACTCATGCCCCTGTGGTGTAGTCCGGCCAATCATCTCGCCCTTTCGAGGCGAGGACCTGGGTTCGAATCCCGGCAGGGGCATTACAGGGGGTAGGCAGATGCCCACCCCCCTTATAATGCACATTTTATATAAGAGTGAGCTTTTTCTAAAGTATAAAAAAAAATGGCAAGTGAAGACATCTACAATAGTAAGAAAAAATATGAGGCGTTTGTAAAAAATTATAAACAATTTGGGGTTAAACCTGAGAAGCGTGAGAAGAATTTTAGGGCAAAGTATGTATGTAAGAATCTTAAAAATATGAAATATTTTGAGAAGGTGTTTTTGTATTTTGATATGAAGGATTTAAGTTATATTCGGAGATTAAGATTATTAGGAGATATGAGGCTTACATTACACGTGGCTGATAAGGATCTTTCTAATATTAATTCTAGGGATGATAGGGGTGAGATTGATAAGATTATTGGTTTTATGCATACTGTTTATATTAGATCTCATAGTAAGATGGAGTTCATTAAGAATATTAAGGTTATTTGGAAGATTCTTTTTCCTGAGAAGGATAGGTCTGGTAGAGTAGATGAGAGGACTACTCCTTATTGTGTGAGACATCTGAGTAGGAAAATTGATCGTAGTAAAGAAGTTCGGAGATCTGAGAAGCTTAGTTCTAAAGAATTTGAGAGTCTCGTGCAGTATTTTGCTGGTAATGCATTGATGCAATTCTATATTACTTTTTGTTATGAGAGTCTTATTCGACCTCAAGAAGCATGTTATATAAAAATTCAGGATGTAGAATTGCATGATAATTATGCTAAGATTTATCTGAGTTCTCATGGTAAGGAGGGAATAAATGGTTTTCTGAGGTGTATTGATTCTTATCCTTATCTTATGAAGTGGTTAGACCAGCATCCATTTAGGGATGATCCAAATAAGTATCTTTTGATTGTTATGCATGGTCGTAATAAAGGTGGTCAGCAGAAACCGAGAAATTTTAGAAATTCGCTTCATTTTGCATGTCATAATTTGAAACTTAGGAAAAGAATTACTCCTTATAGTTTAAAAAGGAATGGTGTGACAGCGAAGCGTTTGGCTGGTTATACTGATTTGGAGATTCAACACATTGCAAGATGGACTAGTACAAAGCAGTTACAAACGTATGATTTATCTGATGCAGAGGATACTTTTAACAAGGATCTTGTTAGGAAGGGTATTGTTAAAGATATTGAAAACAATTCTTCGAAGCTTCCAGAGGTTCGTATGTGTACTTTTTGCAAAAAACATAACCCTTTTAGTGCGGTTGCGTGTGGTAATTGTCAGAGACCTTTGGATCGGAAAAAAATTCTTGATCGGGAAAGTAGGCAGCATGAAGAGATGATAAATCTTAAAAATCAGATTTCACATTTGAGGGGATTAGTTGTTCAGATTGCAGGAAAGGAACTCAAATCTGGTCTTAGGTAATTATTTTTTTATAATTTTAGCATAATGCACTTTTTATATAGAATTTTCAATATCCTTATTTTTAGATTTTTGATCTGGGGGATTGATAAGTATGAGTGAAGAAACTGCATTGCAAAAGCCGTTACTGGAGGCTGATCCAGAAAAAGTAAAACAGTTTGTTGAGTATGCTCTTGGAAGGCATGAGGATGTTGAACAAGGTGAAGGTAGGGCTGATTTGAAGTTTTCTGAAATTTTGAGTGTTAAGACTTTTTTAGATCAGTTAGTTGGTGGTTATATGGATTCTATTGCAGAAGATAATTTAGTAACTTTAGGTCAAGTGAATGGTCAAATTGTGAATGAGACTATGGCTACTGGTGATGCTATCCAAGCAGAAAACATGCAACAGTACATTAGAGGCATGTCAGGACTTGTAGGACAAGCATGTCAAGCAGTTGGACTTGCAACTAAAGTTCAAGCAGCAAAAAACAGAGACCTAGAAGGGTATAGAGCTGAATTAAGTGATACTGCTTTGCAAATGTTAGATGGTGCTAAGAAACAGTACTTAAACAATGGTGGTTCGAATGATTGAAGTCTGCTCTAGATTTCATTGTGAGTGTTGTGGTGAAAAAACTAACGAGCCTGGTATGTGTGTTGATTGTCTGCGTAATGAAAAGTTGAGGTTCGATCATGACTAAGCATTTTTGTAATTTGTGTGGAGAACTTGGTGATTGGGAAGAGCTTTGTCCAAGATGTAAAAATGAACTCTAAAAAAGCATTAGGCATTGTTAATTTTTTTAGAGATCGAGCCATGCACTACCAAACTTTTTTCAAAACAAATGATCCAAGCGTAGAACAATTAAGAGATATGAAAAAAGAGTATGTCGATATTGGTATTAGGCTTAATAGAGCCATTGAAGAGCCAGAAGTACAAAGAGAAAATGCAGAGGATTTGGTAAATGCTGCAAGAAAATCTAACGTAAACAAAACGGATTTAAGACTTGATGATATGGTAACTCCTTCATCTAAATGGGATAAGTTTAGAGATTTTGCACTTGCAGGAAGCTACGCTGCCATTCTTGGCTTATTTATTTATACGGCTAGTTTAGGTAAACAAATTCATAATTTGAATATTGAAAATAGAGTAGCTAGTCATGTGGCTTTTCTTAATGAAATGGAAAAAATGAAAGAAGAACATAGAGAAATTGTTACTTTTGAAATTCCTGAACTTCCTAAACCTGAAATTAAACCTGTAGTTAAATTTGTCGAGCCAAAACCTGTTCCTATTCCAGTTTACAAGCCAAAACCTGAACCTGTAAAGCCAAAGTATGATCCTAAAATTCTCAAAGCTGAGAAAGCATATGCAAATGCGTTACAACAACTTCAACAAGCTGAATTAAGGTTAGAGCAAGTTGAAGATGATGCTCCAAGATTAAAAAGAAGCATTAGGTATGCTGCTAAGGATTTAGCTTCTGGATTAACATTTGGAGCAGTAGATACGTATGATGAGCCTAAACCAAGAGGATTGTACAGAATATCTCATTTCTTAAATTGTACAGTAAGAGGGGTGCTTATGATTCCTATAGGTATTGGAAACACAGCATTATCTCCATTTGAAGATAGAGAAAAAGAAGTGAGACTAAGAAAATATCAAGTAAGACAATTAGAAATTCAATTATATAATTTGAGGCAACAAAAATGAACCAAATACTACAACACTTTATGAAATTCTTATTCATCATCTTAATTTTTAGCGTACAAAACGTTCAAGCAGTTGAAATAGATGAAACAGTAAGTGATGAAGAAAAAGCAGCATTCGAAACAATCTTTGAACCTATTATTAAAATTTATCATTTCATTATGTACGCAGCAAGTATATCTGCTGTTATAGGTCTGATCATATGTGGTTTTGTAGTTATCCTCTCAGGAAACGACATAACAAAGCGACAAAACGCCAAAGTATGGATGGGATGCATACTATTCGGACTAATCATAATTTTAGGAGCTCAACCCGCAGTAAATCTAATCATGTAAGGATAGGTTCTACTATTCTTATGGTACTAAAACCGTAACGAAGGTTGAGTACTATTTTAAAATTTGTATATTGTATCCACATTCACAATCAATCTCAATTAAGCTTAATGTTGGAACTTCTATTAAAGAAAACTCCTGACATTTTGGGCATTTGTTCAAAATAATCACCTCCAATATTTTATTAATTTATGTTCGAAGACTTTGAATTAATAATAACACTCCATAAGCTGCAAAACCTATCCATCCTGCTAGTGGCATAATAATAGTGTTTCCAAAAATAATTCCTTCGATAGATATTCCTAATGTCACTACTAGTATTATTACTAAAAATAATAAAAAAATAACATTTTCAAATTTCATAATTTTATCCTCTGATATGGAAATCTTTAGAAACAGTCTTGAGATATCTCATAGACATGTTTCATGTCTCCACACCCCATTTTTTCCAATAATATTGAGTTGTTTTTACCCTTTATATATTTTGTGGATTAGTCCCAAAATAGAGGTGAAATTCGTATTTTGATGGATTATTATGAAAATTTTAACTATATCATTCATCCTTTTCCTCCTAGTCATACCTATATCCTTCGCAGAATCTGATTTCAGTTTTTGGGATTTTGGTGATGATTTAATTGATGCATTCTACCAAAAAATCTTAGATTTAATTAACTTCGCTCTTTCACCTTTACAAAATCTTGTAGAAATCTTTCTTACTGAACCTGTTCAATTAGGTTTATTCAAAAGTCTTTGGGCTATCATGATTTACATTATCAGTTTGTTCTATGGACTTTTTCTTATGTTTGCTGGTTTTAAGTTTATTTTCTCAGGGTTTAGCGTAGAAAAGCGTTATCAGGCTAAGGAGTGGTTAAAGAATGCTTTAATTATGATTATAGCGGTTCAAGCTTCATTCCTATTATATGATTTCACGTTGCAAATCTTTTCAGGATTAAGCTTAGGTGTTTTAGAACTTCTTCCAAGTAACTTTTTTCAATTGACTGGTGATAATTATTTTAATTTTGCACTTAATTTATTTTTAGGGGCAGTATATCTCTTTGTTTTAATTGTTTACGTTATTTTAATGGGTGTGAGGTATTTGTTAGTGAGTGCTGGTGTGATTTTTGTTCCGATTGGTATTTTTTTGTATTTGATTCCTCCTCTTCATAACTTTGGTAAAATGATCCTTTCCATGTTATTATTATTGATGAGTATTCCTTTTTTTCAAGCTATTATTTTTTTAGCAGGGTCAAAACTTTTATCCATACCTTTTTTTGCAGAAATTAAAATTGTTGTAATGATTGTAAGCTTTGTGTTAGCTATTATTTTTTTCATTGTAGTATTATTGTTTGTTTATGTAATCCCCAAAGTATAAAATCTATGAGGTCGTATCATGGCGTATGAAATACCACAAAAGTTACAGTATGAAGAGAAGATTGTTGTAGGTTTGACTTTGAAGCAGTTAGTGTATGCTACTGTTTTTTTGCTACCTACCGTACTTATAGTAAAGGGATCTTCGCATTTGTATGTAAAGCTAATTTTATCAACAACACTACTAATTTTAGCGTTTTTATTCATTTTTTGTGATTTTCAAAAACATTTAATAAATTTTTATTTTTGGTTAGAGTTTAGACAGGCTTCTATTTCTAGTCCGAATATGAAACTATTTTTGGGGGTGAAAAAGATTGAGAAAGGCATTATCATTGTTAGGAAGATTAAAACCTAAGTTTAAAAAAAGTAAACTAGCGATTGTAAAGGTTGAACCAACGAATTTTAGCATCAAAACCAAACTACAAAGAGAAAACATCATCCTAGGCTTTCAAAGACTGTTAAATTCGTTAGATTTTCCTATACAAATACTAATAACGACAAATAAGCTTAATTTAGACCAATTTTTAAATAAGGCTGAACAAAAAACTAACTCAAACCAATTTAAAGACTACAAAGCTCATCTATTAAACACAATCAAGGATTGTGGGAGCTTAGACAGAAACTTCTACATCATAATACCAGAGATATCAAGCATAAATATTCAACTAGGAGTGCTATTACAACAATTAAAAGCGTTAAACCTAAAATCTTACCAAATTTTTGATGAAGAAATAACACAATTATTATGCAGTCATTTCAATGATATTAACAAAGATTCAGATAAAGAGATTAAAGAAGAGAATTATTTGCATAATTTAATTGCTCCATCATTAATCATCAACAAACCAGATTACCTAAAAGTAGGAGAATTTTACAGCAGAATAATATATACAGATGGTTTTCCAAGAAGCGTAGAACCAGGTTTTCTTAATAGAATAATAACTTTATCAGGAAATTTTGATATAAGTATATTCATTGAACCAAGCAGTATTGAAACAACATTAATTCAATTAAATAAGGAATTGCAAAAGCAACGTGCAGATTTGTATGGAGCAGAAAAGAATCATTCAATAAACCCAAGTCTAGAAATTAAATACAAAGATACAAGGACTGTTTTGGATAGGTTACAACAAGGTAAAGAGAAATTATTTAATTTTTCATTTTATATCAATTGTAAGGCTAATTCTAAAGAAGATTTAGATTTGATTTGTAAAAAAGTGGAAGCAGAACTTAATGCCATGCTTATTATTCCTAAGATTCCTTTGTTTCGTATGGCTCAAGGATTGAAATCTACTACTGCCTTAGCAGATAATCAGTTAAAGATTAAGAGAACGATTAGTACAAAACCTTTATCAGCATTCTTCCCATTTACTTCTCAATTCTTAGATTTGCACGAAAATGGTATTTGGTTAGGAAACAACAAAAATGATGTTCCTGTGATTAAAGATATATTTTCTTTACCGAATTATAATGGTTTAATTTTAGCATCTAGTGGAGCTGGAAAAAGCTATTTCACTAAAATGTTCATCATGAGACAACTTTTAAACAACACAAAAGTTATGGTTATTGATCCACAAAGCGAATATATTAATTTACTCCAAGCTTACAATGGTCAAATCGTAAATTTTTCGAAAAAATCTCAAACTGTAATCAATCCGTTAGACCTTTTAGGGCATGACTATGCAGATAAACGATTATCATTACTTGATTTGTTTAATGTGATGTTAGGAGATGTTTCAGAGCCTCAGAAAGCAGTTCTAGACAAAACAATAACAAATGCTTACGAAAGAAAAGGTATTACTGAAGATCCAAAAACATGGAATAATCAGCCTCCAATTCTTGAAGATTTACTAAAAGAACTTGAAAAACTCGAAAAATTTACAAAAGGCATGGAAAAAGAAACATACAGAAGCTTAATTTCTCGTCTAAAAATGTACGTAACAGGAGTTTTTAGCTTCTTTAACAGGCAAACAAGAATAAACGTAACCAAATCACTAACTGGTTTTGTTATTGGTGACATGCCTCGACAAGCTAAACCTGTTAATATGTTCTTAATTCTTGATTATGTCTACATGAAGATGAGAAAAGACAAAGAAAAGAAACTATTAGTAATTGATGAAGCATGGTCACTTTTAGGTCGTGCTGAGGATAGTGAGTATATTTTCGAGATTGTTAAAACCTGTAGGAAATATAATATGGGTTTGTTATTAATAACGCAAGATGTTGGAGATTTGCTAATGAGTAAGGCTGCAAGTGCAATACTACAAAATTCATCCTATAAATTATTGTTAAGACAAGAACCAGCAGTAATAAAACAAGTAAACAATACGTTTCAGCTTTCATTAACTGAGAAAGAAAAATTACTAACAGCACAACCAGGTGAAGGATTACTAATAACAGGAAATGAGCATACAGAACTAAAATCAATCGCTTCAAAAGAAGAACATAAACTCATAACAACAAATCCTAATGAAATAAAAGAAGAAAAAGTCTCAATAGATCCTAAAGAAAAAGTTGAGATAAAGATTGATGAAAATAAAGGTTATTTCAAAAAAAAGGATTTGAAAGATGAAGATATTAAATTCTTACTAAGAAAAGGATATGTACTTAGCTCACATGTTCCATTAGGAGGAGGACAAAGACAAGATTATCTACTCAAAGTATCAAGTAGAGAGTCAAATGTACATTACTTCTTAGTTAAGGCTTTAGAGGAGTATATTCTTCAATTTACTAATAAAGTATGGCTCTACGAAACAAAAGATGCAGATGTTGTATTCCAAGTAGGGAAAAAAAAGATTGCAATAGAAGTAGAATCAGGAAATACAATACAAAAAGACAAAAAAAGACTACAAAATAAAATAAAACTATTAAAAAAATACCATGACTGGTTCTTCCTATGTGCAGATGCATCATACGCATACAAATATAAGGAATATGGAAAAGTAACTACAAGGAAAGAGGTTTGTGAAAAGATTAGAAAATATTTAGGGTAGATTTATATATTTTGGATAAATTTACATATTTATGAATATGAAGATTATTTTATACCATTTTTTAATCGCAGTAATTCTTATGATAATTTCTTTCCATTATGGCCAAAAAGAGGATGCAATAATAATAGATCCTGAACAATTTGATATTTATCAATTCAGATTGATTATGGATCCCCAAGCAGAAACCAATATATGGCCTGTTTTATTGACTTATGATTATGGAAGAAAAGTTGCTAATATTAGTTTCGAAATAAGTTCCAAGGGCATACCTCAAGTTCTTATGATGTGGGTTCCAGAAGAACTAACATATTCCAATCTAGAAATTATTGACGAATCTGACAACAAACTGGTGAATGGATCTGATTATATAGTCCAAGTAAAAAATAGAAAAGGTTACACAGTAGTTGATGCAGATAGTTTCAAAAAAAGCTTGAAGAACCATAATGTACTTATAGAATTTACAGGAGAATTATTACCTAGTGCTACTTTTGATATACAATTTGAAGTAGGCAAAGCTCAGACAGATAAGGGAAAATTCTTAAAAATTTTATGGGGGGAATATAGTTGTAATCCTTGGCGTAATTGTGTAAGTAGTTACTATGATCGATATGATCGATATGATTATGCTCTAGAAGAGAAATCTGGATTTTCAGTATCTAGAAAATTTGAAGAAGGAAAATCTGTTAATCCAAATTATGAACAGGTCAATATACACTTAGGAGCAAGTAAATTCCAGATGAAAGACAAAGAAGATTTTTCTAATTTGAAGTTTTTCTTCTTAACTCTAGCAATAACCATATTAGTTGAGGGATTTTTAATATCTATAATATATAAACCAGACTTTTGGGAAAGAAATAAGGCTTTGTTCAAAAATTATATGAAATTACCTATTAAAAAATTGAGAGAGATAGTCAAAGAAGATGATTTGAAAGTAAAGGATACAGATAAAGTTGAGTTAGCAGAAGAAATAATTCGAGCCAAAGAAAAAAAGTAATAGAGATTTGATACTTTTAAAAATATCATAACAACAATCATTCAAGTGGTATTTTTCCCACTTGGAGCTTAATTTAGCCTTCTTTTACAATTCTAAGCGTTTTCTTCAGTTTTATTTTCCCCTATAATAACCATATCTATATATCTTATTATCCCGCCTAGCCCTCCCTGAAATTTCTCCGCCTTTAAAACAGGCGGTTTTTTTATTTAGTTAGTTTCGAATTATTTTCAGTTTTTTTTGGGTTATGTTTATTAATGATTAGTGGTTTTTAGTTGATTTATGGGTATGAGTGATAAGGAGCTTGAGGATTCTTTTGTATATGGTTGTCGTTTTTTGAAGTTGAATGAGATTGATGAGGCTTTGGATTTGTTTAAGAAATGTGAGTGGTATAGTGGTAGGTTTGATTTGGATAAGAGGCGTTTGATTTTTCATAATTTGGGTGTGTGTTGTTATAAGAAGGAGGATTTTGATAAGGGGTGTATGAGGTGTTGGTAAAAAGAATAGCTCGTTCAAGCCCTATTTACT
>CALCXY010000102.1 GCA_937906345.1 Candidatus Woesearchaeota archaeon
TCAAAAAAATGCCTCATATTTTCATACGCTGAAAAACTTTCATCATATTTACAAATACTATCATCATCTGTTTCAACTGTCAATAAAGTAGTCTCAGGAGGCTCTAATACTGGATTTGGATCCGCATCTAGATTTAAAATATGAGGAACAGTTAAATCTACTGCTATATCAAAAAACTCAGTCTCAATCAAATTTGATTCTGAATCATTACATTTGAAAAATACTCTGGCTTGAGTATCCTCAATAAAATTTTCAATAATATGAGTTTTACCATTTATTGATTTTAATGATAACATATTTGAAAATTGAACATTATTCTTTGAATATTTACAAAAGGCAGACCTATCTGTTGTCATAGTGATATTAAATGTTCTCAATGGTGAAACTCTAAAACTAGGTTCAATAAGTGTAAAATTAAGTCTCGTAATAAACAAAGTGAATATTAAATTTTGATTGTTTTTAATATTTCCCAAAGTATCTGTTCCATTAACAATAAAAATGTAGGATCCTTGAGGTAATTTATTTTTAGGTTGATATCTAAAAATACTATTATCTGCTGATTTATTTAATAACACTACTTCAAATTCATTTGGAGTAACCAAAGAATCAATTAAGGAAACACTTACACTTGTCGGATCAACAGGTTCATCAAAAGTTACTCTTAATACAGGCAAACTTACACTAGTAACAATATTCTCTTGAGCGCTTATTATACTTAGAACTACTAACATCGCTGCTATTCCCAAAATCATATGTTTTCTCATTTTATTCTATGGTAATAAGTGCCTCTGGCCCAGTTGTATCAAGCGTGACATCTCCTTCTCCTACACCAGTTATACCAAAAGTATTCTTTACAGATACATTAAACGCATTTACACCTTCTGTTAATCTAAAACCACTAAAATTAAATCCAAATAGTTTAAACTCTCCAAGAGGTGGTAAAGGTACTGCATCTGCTGATTGACTATTTGTTAAGAGAACTTTAGGATCAATATCAACTCTACTCTTAATCTTTCCACTTACCCTAATTTGCTGTTGTGTAGTTACTGTTCCTTTCGCTGGATTTGGTTGTAAAATCTCAACTAAAGGTAAATTTCTATTAACAGTAACCTTACTAGTATTCCTACTTGTTCTACCTTGTGAATCCACACCATTTATCTCAATAATATATTCTCCATTTTCTTCAATTTGAGGCTCAAATCTTAATTTAATCTCTCCTGATTCTCCCCTTATACTTTTTATTCCACCTTTTTCTAAACCATTTGGTCCAGTTACAGTTATTGTAGAAGAGGATAAATCAACACTAATATCTGAGTTTACTTTTCCTATAACCTCCCCTAATGCACCAATTAATTGCCCATTTCT
The DNA here is from genome assembly GCA_937906345.1 of Candidatus Woesearchaeota archaeon. Lineage (GTDB taxonomy): Archaea > Nanobdellota > Nanobdellia > Woesearchaeales > CALCXY01 > CALCXY01. Next base: position 1,366 of record CALCXY010000102.1, read on the forward strand.
TGGAATAATAATCTTAACTCCAGGTCCTAATGAAGAAAAGAAAACATCTTTAGAAACACTAGCAGTATTTCCTGCTTTATCTGTAGCTTTTATCAAAATAGTATTATCTCCTGAACGCAATAATACATTTGCAAAGCTAAAATCTCTTGAGTTTGGTAAACTTTGCTCTTTAATTAAAATATCATTCACTAATAATTGCACTGTTGAATCTGATTCAACAGTCCCTTCAACAATAATCTCATCAATTATAGAGGATTCATTAGTAGGTTTTGTAATAAGTGGAGCTTCCATACTATAATCTGTTGTAAAAATAATATTCTTTTTACTTGATTGAAGGTTAGCTCCTAAATCATCACATTCTATTTCATAAGTATAGGTTGTATTATCTTCTAATAATCCTGAATCAGTATCCTTACTATCTATTCTATGATGATTTTCACCATTTACTTGTATTGGAATCATTTTTTGATCTCCAATTCCTTTTCCTATAAAATCTATACTACACTCAGTATCCATTTGTAAAGTAGAAATTTCAATTATTTCATTAAAATCCCCATCTATATTATTTACAAAACCCTTACTTGGAGTTACTTGTTTTATAACAACAGGGAAATTTGGATCTACTGTTAATCCTATTTTGAAGATATCTGATTGTTTTCCTGCTCGATCTTCACATTGTACAAAATAATCAGTATTCCCTAATGGAACAGTAAACATGTTTGAGACAGGATTTAATGAGAAGTTAAAATCATCAAACCCAGCTGTTTTCAAAAACAAATTATTCTCAAAAGTGCCATAGGTACACCTTACCCCTCCTGAATTATCCTCTGCTTGTATGGATAAGGCTGTTTCTGCTTGATTATTTGCATTTAATCTAAATAAGAGATATCTATTTTCTTCTTCCAATGGAACACTATCTACTGGATTAATTTCAATAATCGTTGGTTTTCCTTCTGGTAAAGGTTTTTCAATAAACATATTCAACAATAGTGGAGACCCTTTATTTCCTAATGTATCACTGCACTGTATAACTATTGGATTTTCTCCTATATCCAATTGGAAACTAGGAGTTAATTCAAAACTACCATCCCCTCTTGATTTAAAGAATTCTTCACGTTGAAGAGAACCAGGAGTATATCTGAAAATACATCCTAATCCAGGTTCGCTCGTAGTTATAGTAAAAGTAGGTCTTCTATTAAGTGAACCATTAGTTTTAGGATCCAATAAAGTCACAAATGGACCTAATTGATCATTAAAAACAGTTATTTTCTTTTCTTCAACATTTCCTGCTTTATCCTCTATAACAATTACTATCTCATTTTCTATTTCTTGATTAACAACACCTTCTAATAAAATATCAGTAATAATAAAGCTCTTAGATTGCTCATTAAGTATTGCTTTACTTTGCCCAATTGAAATTTTCTTAACAGGATTTTCAGAATACGTCCCCGTTAAACTAATCAAACTTGTTCCACTCTTAAAAATAGTATTAGGCTGAACAACTATTGAATTTAAAACATTGACACTAGTTATCACAGATCCTATTGTATCTAATTCCACAATAATGCTGGAGGTATTTATATTTCCTGCTTGATCTTGAGCATCTATTCCAATTTTATTAATCCCTTCTAATAACACTGCTTTAATCTTTTTATTTGGATTACTTTCAATTCCTGGACCATCTAATATACTCTCTGTAAAACTATTTTGTGTCCCTATAAGATTCAATGAACTCATATGTTCATCAGCAAAACTAAAAACTAATGTATTTTCTTTAGTATTAATTAAATTTTCATTAATATTCTCCAATCCTTTAATATTCAACTTTGGTTTTTTAGTATCTACAATAAAAGAAACACTTCTCTCATGTTCATTTCCTACTCCATTACTCCTTTTAACAGTAACAAGAAGTATATTTTCTTTATCATCTAAAGCATCTTGAACACTATGTGAAAAACTTTTACTATTAACCCGAGTAAATGCAACAGCTTTATTATTAAGCAACGCAGTTATCATATCTATATCTTCTTCAAAAGTTACAATTAAGGTAGGTTTATTTTCTTTAATTTGCTCATTATCCTTTGGAACACTTGAAGCAAACCCTGGAATGCTTGTATCAACTAAAAACTGTTCAGTTTTGCTTAATCCTGTATTCCCATGCACATCACTTGCTATTACCCTTAAAAAATGGAACTCATTATCTTTTAACACAGAAGGAACTTCTTGACTAAAACTGAATTCCTTAGCAGATCCTGGAACATCTGAAGTAAATATCTCCTTATCATCTAATAACACTGTAAAGTTTTTAACACCTTCAGAATCTAAAAGTGTAAAAGTTATTTTAGGAGTTTGTGTATTAACTGGATTATTTGGCTTTAAATTTTCTACTAAAGGACCTATTTTATCAAAGAAAATAGTCAATTGTGCAGTACCTGTATTGCCTGCTACATCTGTTGCATTTACAGTAATAATAGTATCTCCTTGATTAACAAGAGTAATCTTTTCTGTGAAAGTATCACCTTTTTTCCGATTTTCATTACTAATCAATTTATTATTTACCAAAATTTCAACAATGGAATCTTCATCTACAAGTCCTTGTAAAAACAACGTAGGATTTGCTGTTCGTAAATCATTTGCAGGTTCATTAAGTGTTACAATAGGAACTGTTCGATCAATAACAAAGCTTGCTGAATCTTTATCTATGTTCCCTGCTTTATCTTCTATGATCACTTCTATAGTAATCTCTTGTTCTTTAGTTCCTGTTTTAACATCTTCTCCCAAAAATATTCCTTCATTAACATTTATTTTTTCAAAAGTGAGCTCACCTGAATCAATAATCTGATTATCACTTCCTTTAACAATAAATCTTAATAATTCTGCATTTTCTTCGGTAAAACTACCTGTGATATCCACAAAGAACGCATTGGTTTGTACTAAATTATTTTTATTAATGAAAACACTAGGTTTAGTAGTATCAACCACAAATTCTTTTGAAGCCTTTGTTTGACTGATTGTACTTCTATTAGCAGATACCTCTAAAGTATATTGCTTGCCTGGAATTAAATCATTCCTAGGGAAAAACGTAAAGACATTATTTTTAATGATTGGTATAATCTCAATTGGTGCTCCTGTATCTTCAATTAATCTAGCTACAACACTTTCTTTATCAAATTGATCAACTCTAAAACTTAAGAAAGGTATAGTACTATTAACATGATTTACACCTTCTCCAGGATTTAAGAAAGTTATTAATGGCCCATCATCTAAGATGACTTCCCAATCTTCTTCTATCTCATTTCCTAAAATATCTTGTACAGTTAAAAGCAGTTTTAATTCAATAGGAACTCCCTTAAAAAATCCTGCTAATGAACTACGTATCACTTTCTTATCAGGATCAAAACTTACATCTAATGGAAACTTATTATTTGTTAATGCTGCACTACTAAAATCAACTCCAATAAAATCATCAACAAATATCTCAATTTGCTTAAAATTTCCTCTATCTGATTGATCTGGACTTTTTTGAATAATATCAGGACCTTGAGTATCAACCTTAACAGATTTTATTATCTCTGTTTGTAAATCACCTGATTTTGCAACACTCACATTAATAATATTAGTAAATTCATCAATAATTCCTTTGGATTTTGTAGCTTCAAAGGTAAATAATCCTTTCCCTCCTGAAGCTATTGTATTTTTCTTTCCATTTACAATAATAAAAACATCATGATCTGCTAATGTTACCCCACTTATTTTAATAGGAAGCTCATTTGTTTGTCCAGGAAGTGGATCTAAATCAAGTGGAGGCAATTCCCTATCAACAAACACAGTAAATATTGAATTATTTATATTACCTCCACGATCTGTTGCTGTCGCAACTATCTCATTTTTTCCAGGTAATAATGTTAAAGGTACTTTTAGATTAGTATTTTTCTCTTGTGCATCTGGTTTATCAACAAAATTAATTTCTTCTCTTGATACCCCTCCTTCAATAACTAAGGATTGCATATGTTCATCTGCAAAATTAACAATAAGAGTAACATCTAATGTTGTTAAAACAGGCTTATCATCATTACTCTCAACTATACCTTCAATAGAAACTCTTGGTACTCTTGAATCAATAATAAAGGTATTCTTTTGAGTTAAAACACCTCCAATACCATCATTTCTTTTTGCATCAAAACTTATTTTATTTCTTTCTTCTTGTGTCTCTCCTGCTAAAATAGTATGTACAAATAAATTATCATCAGTAGTTGTAAAACTAATAGCCTTGCCATTTAAAATTCCATTACTTAAAGTTACCTTTTGTTCAAACAATAATTCTAATGCACTTACTTTAGCTATTACCTCTTCTTCTCCAGGAAATATATTTAATAAATTAGGAAGAGAGGTATCAACTAAAAACTGTATAGGTTCACTAATTCCCATATTTCCTAAATTATCAAATGCTCTTACCAATAAAGTATGAAATTTTTTGTCTGATAAATCTTTTGTAATAGTAAAGATAAAATCCTCAAAAGTTGTTCCCTTAGGAATAGGACTAAAAAACTCTTCTATACTATCTACCAACACACTAATATTTGCAATTCCATTATCATCTCTTACCTCACCACTTATTTTTGGCCTTATAACTGCAATAGGATTACTAGGTTGAACATTACTTATAACAGGTGCAGTATCATCCAATTTAATAATAATCTCATCTTCTCCAATATTACCTGCTTCATCTCTTGCCTTTATTTTAACAAGATTAATTCCACTTTGAGTCAGCCCAACAGCTAAATCCACTTCTTCTTGAATATCAACTAATATTCCTTGATCAATTATTTCATTATTAACCTCAACAATTAATTCACTTTTTTCATTTGATTTTGCTTTCACAAACACATTATCCTTAGCTGAAATAAAACCATCTTGAGGGTCTATTATTGTAACTAAAGGCACTTTTCTATCTAAATCTAAAGTAATACGATCTTCATCTTTATTTCCTGCTAAATCTTCTAAGATTACTATTATAGTTACAGGCTTATCTTGATTACCCAAGAAAATCTCCTTAGCTAATAATCTACCTTGATTATTAGAGAATGTCTCAAATCCAATCTCACCAGAATCAATAAGAGTTCCTTGTTCACTTTCAACCCTGTATCGAATTTCTTTTGGATGTAATTCTTCAAATCTTCCTTGAAGAGATAGTGAACTTTTATTACTTGGATTAGCTATAACCTTCTTATTAATAAATAATAATGGTCTTATTGTATCTACAACAATTTCTTTTGTTACAATAGTTTGTCCTAAAAAATCTCGAGTTGCTTTTAATTGAATAAAATAACTCCCTCCTTCATTTAATGCAAATAAGGGGTTAAATAAAAACTGATTAGCGGTTAAAGGAATAGTTATTAAATCTAGTGGTATTCCTTCACTATCAAATAATTTTGAGCGAACACTACCTGCATCAAAATTATCAAACTTAACTTTAATAAACGGCACCGTAGAATTTACAAATTTCTCATCATCTGTTGGATCTAAGAAAGTAATAATAGGCCCATTATCTAATGTAAATGAATATTCTTCATTTAATTCATTTCCTAATTCATCCTCTAAAATAATCTTGATATTGAGAGGAATAGGAATTCCTTTAAAGATCCCTTCTAGAGAAGCACTAATTTTATTTTGAGTTGAATCAACTTTCACATCAAATGCTTCATTATTATTAAAAACTTTTAGTGATTTGAAATTAATATTCGAAATATCTTCAAAAATGACCTCAAAAAGATTAAAATTTCCTCTATCAGTATCTCCTGGTTTTTGATTTAAAATAATAGGACTTTGTAAATCCACGATAACATCTTTAAGAACTTCATTTCTTGCCTCAAATCCATTAATAACACTTACATTAATCTTATTTGTGACTTGATCTACTAATCCTTCAGCAATTCCAATATCTTTAAAGAAAACACCTTGCCCATCAGATTTAACTTTTAATACATTTTCATTCACACTAACCTCAAACTCAAAATTAGGTTCAGTAATTCCTGAAACTCGTAATGGTAGAGAATTTGTTCTCTCAGGTAAAGGATTTAATTCCAATCGTGGAAGTGCCTCCTCAATTATAAAAGAGATCTCATCCTCTCCAACATTTCCTGCTAAATCAGTAATCTCAGCTTTTACGTTAATTTTTTCTCCTTTAGGAAGATTTACCTTACTTGCAAAAGTTTGAGGATTAACATCTCCATTGATCTCATCAGGTAACAATAATTCAATAAGAACAATAGATGATAAAAACTTCTCATTAAATGTTCCAAAAACATCAACTGCATCTCTTCTATTAATAGTAGTATCTATTCCATCATTAATATCTATAGTTGGTTTGATACTATCAACAGTAAACGTAAAACTTCTTTGAGTTTCTCCTCCTGTTGTTGAAGCTCTAACAGTAATAGTATGTTCTTGTTGATCAGTTAATGTAGGAGTAAACACAAATTGTATATTATCTTCAGTAACTAATTTATTTTGAAAACCACTTTGAGCAATAGTATCAAGATCGATTTGCTCAATTTTAACCCCTTTGTTGAATTCAATTCCAATCTCTGGATTTTTAGTATTACTAAATGTCTTTTCTTCTCCATTAAGTGTAAATCGTAATAAACTTGGTGCTGAAACAAAATCTGTTTCATTATTATCATCTGCACTATCACATCCATTATCACAAGTATTTTCAAAACAAAAATCTATAAATCCATCATTATCATTATCAACTCCATCATTACATTCTGTTGGAGTAATCCCTTCAAAATCATCTGTTTTGCAAGAACAATCTTTATCACAGATAGCACCATCAAAACAATAATCTATTTTCCCATCTCCTTCATTATCAATAGAATCACTACATTCTGTATTGGTACCTGTAAAGTCTGTTTCATCATCATCTTCAACACCACAACATCCCAAATCTTCACCTTGATCTATCTTTCCATCTCCATCATTATCTATCTCATCAATACATGCTGGTGCAAAATTTACACTAAAACTGGTTATACTTGAATCTACACCATTCCCTGCTAAATCAGTTAATGTTAATTCCAACTTTTGTTGTCCACGTGTTGTAAATGTTATTGAAGTAGATATATTGATTAATCCTTTTTCTTTATCTTCTTTAACATCAATTTTGTTTTTAGCAATCAGCTCATCATTCAAAGATAAACTTAATGATTCACTATCTATACCAAAATTATCCCTAATCTCATAATGAATAGTTAATATCTTATCTGGTAAAATATCTCCTCCTTGAGGAAACTTCTTAATCATTTGTGGTTTCTTAACATCAAAAATAATCTTTCTAGCTTCACTTTTTTCACTCTCTTTATTACCTAATGTATCTACTACACTCACTTGAATAAAATTTGTTCCAAGAGGTAATCCACTAATATCAAAATTAAATATTCCATTTTCATCAGCTTGTCCATCTGTTAAAAAGAAAGTCTCATCTTCTTTTGCACCAGTAAACACTTTAATGAGTGCATTACTCTCAGATGAGCCATTTATCCTAATTTTTCCAGTATTTGTAAACTCAGGAATCTCATTTAAGAGAGGTTTTTCACTTTCCAAATCAAGCGTTACTGTTATTGTATCACTATCCTCACTTGGACCATTTCCTAATTTATCTACAGCTCTTGCCTTAATGAGTAAAACATCTTTATGCTCAAATTCATTTATATCTACAAAACCTTCAAAGAATTTTTCTGTTGTGTTCACAATATCAAAGATATCATTATTAACAAGAATATCAACTTGTGAATCTTCATTAACAGTACCGATAAGAGATATATTAGTATTGATAATAAACGTATCTTTTTTTACTCGTATAGCATTTTGAATATCATTTAATTCAGGTTTATCTGGTTTTGTAGTATCAACTGTAAAAGATAATGTTGTTGTTGAAGCATCAAACCCTGATTGACAAGTTATATCAAACTCATGCAGCTTATCATTAAGCTGACTAGTGATTGGTAATTTATATACATATTCTAACCTCTCTTCATCATCAAATCTTTCTTCTTTTTCTGTTGATAATTTAGCAGGGAAAATTCCTTCTTTGAAGGTACATCCTTCTTCTCCTCCAATAAGAGAAATTTTATTAGTTGTAACAAATAAAACTGGGGTAGTATCTATTGTAAAAAACTCTCTACCTTTTTTTAGTGTTTTCTTTTGTTCATCTGATAATATCCCAACTCCATCTGGATCTATTTCTATTGGGAAATCTACATCAAATTCAACATCAAAAATATACCCTTTCCCCTTAGAAACAGTTTTTTCAGTTTTGTCAAAACAATCTACATATACATTAAATTTCCCATTCCTTCCAAAATTATGCTCAAATGTATTTTTCTTAACAAAATTTTCACCAAAACTAAAAGGTAAAGCCTCTATTGGAATACTTGGAGGAATTTTTTGCTGTCTTACTGCAAATTTGCATATTGAATCTAAGTTAGTTTCAACTTTTAAGGTATTAAGTAAATTATCAGTAACAAAATTACCTTTTCCTAATGATGCATCTATTATCTCTAAAGGCCTAGTATCAACAACTAATTCCTCTTTTGCAACAGTTTCAAAACCAAATGCATTTTTACATTTAATAAAATACTCAGCAGTTTTAGGAACATCTCCAAAAGCACTTCCAAGATCTAATGAACTCAATAATTTTGTTTTCTCATCATTAAGCGGAAAGAATTTTCCACTTGGTGCACTATCTATAAATTGATGTATAGTACAATCTGATGGAGTATCAGTCAAAATCTCAATTGGAGTTATCCTAACAGCAGTTCCTCCAAACTTTGGTTTAGTTACTTCAATTAATGGACCTTCTCGAACAATAGTGATATTCCTTAAACCAATTCCTTGATTTCCAGCAAAATCATTTACACTACAACGTAACGTTACTAACACATTCTTATTTGCAACAGGAATCTCCTTAAGATCCACAAAAGGCCCTTTATCAATACTCATAAACACTTGTTCTGTAGAACTATCACAACCTGAGCCTGAATCATCACATGCACACCCTCCTGATATAATAGTTTCCTTTGTAAACACATTATTAATTAAAACAGGACTTGTAATAATGACATTAACCTCTGGACTAGTATTATCAAATCTAACCGCAGCTCTAGCTGCTTGTTCATTTCCTGCTTTATCAAACGCAGTTATAATAATTTCTTTAATCTCTTCATTTGTATTTGAAAAATTAATTCTAAAGTTCCCATTCCTTAATGTTCCTGACTTTGCATCTTCCTTCAAAGGTATTCCAGAAAATATTTCATTTTCAATATCTAAACTATTAGCTGTTATGTTTGCACGTAAGAAATTAATCTCTGAAACATTAACTTCAATAAAGACATGTCTTTGATTTGTCGAAGCTAATGTTGATACGTTAATTTTTGGATCTAAGGTATCAACTATAAATTCATTTTTAGGGAAAATTCCTGTATTAGAAAATGCAAACACCCCCCCAACAAGACTTTTCACTTTATCAGCTTTAAGAAATACTTCATATTTTCCATCCTGTAAAGGACCAGCTAACTCTTGAACAAACTTGTGAGGTGCTACTTTTGCCCCTCGTAAAAGAGTAGTTAAGTCTGTTTGTGCAACTTCATCAAATAACGTAGCATTCAATAAATTAATATCATCATTATTTGCAAACTCAACTATTAACTCAGGAGTGTTATCATCAGTAAAACCAGTAGGTATAATAATAGGTGCATTTGGCACATCAACATCTATTTGGAAAACCCAACTAAATTTCTCTGTGTTTCCTGCTACATCTGTAGCGTTAACACTAATAGTGTAAACACCTTCACTTAATCCATTGACCTCATTAATTTGATGAACAAATTTGGTTTTTTCATCCTCCTCTAAAAGAACAGGAACAAAAGCATCATTATCATCTATCTTCATAAAAAATTCTTTTAGTTGTGTCTTATTTTCAACCTCAATACTAATAAGGGTTTTATTTTCAGAGATAACCGCTCCATCCCTAGGATTTTCATCACTAAAAACAGGTTTTCTATCTTCAAAAACTAATCTATGTACAATTGAGAATTTACCTAAATTCCCAAGTCCATCTCTTGCAGCTGCTAAAAAGAAGTTATCTCCTAATTCTAAATTAATATTTGTTCCAAACCATCCTCCTGGTTCTTCTTTATCTTGAATATAGATAGGTCCTTTAAATGAATTAATATTCCCTTCTATGTTAGGAGTATATGTTACTTTTTTAAGATCAGAGGAAAACTTATCTATTCCTTTTATAAGATAATTTTTCCCACTTCTCCTTTGAGGTTCAGTAAAATTAAAATAATGTCCTACTTCATCAAATCTATTCAAAGGATCAAAAACAGTTAAACTGTTTTCTGTAAAACTAATAATTTGTTCATCTAACTCATCAATTCCTAATTTTGTCATAAAGGGCTTTATAAAAACAGGGCTATCTTCAGTTATAAGTTCAATAACTGTTGCAGTAGCAATCGATTGCACACTATCATCATTTGTGAATTTTAATTGAATACCAACTTTAGGATTATCTTTAAATTCATGACCTGAAACTAAGAAACTTTTATCATTAGTAAACACAACCCCTTCATCATCTAAAGTAAAAAATTGTGGAGCATCTTTTGGTCCAAAAGTATCTATAAATAGTGATTTACCCCTATCAATTTGATCTGCAGTAGATTCAACTCCATTTTTATCAAATACACTTATTGCAAATTGCCCTTCAACTCCATCTAATCTTGTAAAGATTCCACCTCTTACAACAATCAATTCTCCCTTAAATCTCTTACCAGTAGAATCTTCTGGAAACATCGCAATTTGCTTACGACGAAATTCTTGAGTTATATCAGTAAAGGTAAGATTTAAGGAACTTATAAAATCTAAAGGATCAGGAGAATTTAAAACCACATCATATCTATTGATATTATCCTGCCCTGCACTAACAATAGAAACATTATTCGTAGAATCTTTTTCAAAAACAGTAATATTGACCTCATTAGGAGTAGTATCCCTTACCTTAAAAAAAACTTCCCTAGTACCAACATTTCCTAAGACATCTTGTGCTGTGAATTTTGCTGAATAATCGCCCATTTCTAAACAACCATTTAAATTTCCTGTAAAAACGTTTTCAGGTTTAGATTCTAATGTTGATTTAAATTTAGTTAAACAACCTGTTTGACCTAATCCCCCATCTACTAATGCTATTTCAATTCTTGCAGATTCCTTGACAATGGACTCAGTAAATTTTGGATCAGTAATCCTAAGGTTCCATGATAAATTTGTCAGATATTCATTAACTCCTTTACTAACTAAACCCTCTTTAGTTGCACTTTGAATTGCTATATCATCTTCATTTAGAATCTTCACACTTGAAAGCACTGGACTAAATTTATCATACGCTATTCTCAAGCTAAAAGGAGGACTTATTACATTATGCCCATTTATAGCAGCTGTATCTTTAGCACTTAATGAAAATAGTTGAGGAATATTTGCTTTAGTATCTAATTCAACTGGTGAAAAAATAAATTTACCTTCTCCAAATGGATCAGTCTCTGATAAAGTCTTCTCATTGAGAGTAATATCAACTTCACCAAACCTATCTTTCCAATTTCCAGTTACCTTTATATTTTGATCTTTTACAACAATAAGTTCATTAATATCTCCTAAATCATATAATTCATTATTAACCCTAATATTAGTTAATTGAGGAATATCATTATCAACATTAATAAAATTACATATAGGGCTATCAAAATTATTATTTACTGAATCAGTTACAGCATAACATAAGAATCCTGTTTGAGTAAGACGAGGCAAACTATTGATATCATTAGGATCAAATTGTTGATTCACATCTGCAGGATCAATATCACATTTTCTTTCCTCTGTTCCAAAACAAAATCTCACATCATTTGGAACACATCCTAATGGACCTAAATTTTTAAAATCTGCTAGATTATCATCACAATCAAATCGTAAGATAGTATCTCCTACATACAAATCATTTGGTGTAAAATCTGCAAACCCATCTAATGTTTCATAAATAATTGAAACATCTGGGACACTTGTATCTATTGAAAAAATAGTTGTTGTTTTATCAATAAGTTCTGGAGGAGCTACAGTAGTATCTTCACATTCTATTGATACTGTATGAAATCCATCTTGTAAATTCAAATCAGCAGAATACTTAAAATCAGTCCCAATAGGTGCATTAGGATTAGAGGGAACTCCAAATTTTTGAGTTATACCCTCATCAACTTCAAAACTACAATCATAAAACCCTTTTCCAAACTGATCATTAAGAGTTTCTATCTCCAAATTAATTGTATTTTCACTTAAAATTTCATCAAAAGGACTCACAGATGTAATTTGTTTATTAGTATCTAAGATAAATGAACTTTCTCCTTGTGCTAGATTTAAAAAATTATCTTTACACTCAACATTAACCTGATATATTCCATCTTCTAATTCTTCTTTATTCAGTGTAAATGGATTATCTTCATCAATAACAATTCCATTTTGAGGAAATCCACTTAATGAGGTATCAGTTAATCCTAATGCAACCAAATCTATATCACATATACTAAATTCATTTACCTCAATATCAAGACTAATGTCTGTTTTTGTAGAATCTTGAAAGTTTGGAGTATCTACAACATTTTTTATAGTAATTATGGGTAAAACCGTATCGATCTCAAGAGTTTTTGTTTGAATAGGTTCAATATTATCATACCCATCAATACTAAAAAACCTTACAAAATAAGGTTTTTTATCAGTTTCATCAATCAAAGGAAGAGCAGTAGTAAAACTAAACTTGCCATCTTCAACCTTTTGTGCTATTCTTTGAACCTCTGGCCTACAATTATCATCAAGTCCTGCACAAAAGAATAAACGAACTTGTTCTATATTCCCATAAGTAATATCATTAATTAAGAATGTTACAGTATTATCTGTTGTTGTTGATAAAAATACAGGTGCACTTATAGTAGTAACTGGTCTTGCTGTATCACTTTCACATAATTTATTATTAATACAATCTTTATTAGAATTATCATCTCCATCTTTAAAACACTTATTGCCATCCCACTTACATACTTTTAATCCACAATGGTCTTGACTATCTTTAAATTTATCAATACTATTACTAATCTCAACTCCGTCAATTGAAAATGCTTGGTTCCCTATACATGTTTTTTCTGTTTGATAATCCTCGCAGGTAGTTGGATTTAATTCTGTTTTTGAAGGTAATGCACATGCATTACAACCACTTGTATCATCATTCGAAATACATCCCCCTAATTTTGTACAAACAGCATCAGTACATAATCCTTCTCCTTGACATACATCACAATTTTTTGTTCCTTTATCATTTATATCAAAACAAATTCCATTTCCTAATTCACCTTGATTTTCTATGGATTGTTCCCATTGACAATCCCCACTACCACTCACAATACAATTATCTTGTTCACACGCCAATTTTGATTTATAATCAAAACAAGTCAATCCTGGATCACAACTAACACATCTATCTACTGTTGTAGCTAAAGGATTGGTAAAATCTCCTTGAGTTATATCTGAATCAATTCCCAACCCATCAAAACTATCAAAATAACAATACTTCTTATTACTTTCAGAACCTAAACATAAATTAGTTTTTATATCAGGTTTAAAAGAATAAAACATTCCTAAGATATTAGGAAAAGCCACATTATCATTAAAAGCAACTCCAATATCTTTACAACTATCTCTAAACTTACAAACTGCATTTTGTGGATCTCCATTTTTTCTCACATCTAAACATAATGCACCTTGTCCTAGAAGACCTTCACAATCTGATTCTATCAACTTATTCTCTT
>CALCXY010000103.1 GCA_937906345.1 Candidatus Woesearchaeota archaeon
TAACTGACACATTTTTTCTAAACCATATAGCCCTAATGTGGGCATCATATTAAAAAGTAAACTAGGACTTCCACCAAAATCATGAATATGATTTCTGGCATTAAAATTAAGGTCTACATAATCAAAAATACATTCGACAGCAACAACACCTGCTAAAGCTGCTTCTCTTTTATATTTCCTAATAAATCTAGAGAAATGACCTGCGCCTTCAGTAATAGCTCTTCCTCCAAGATAAAGAAACATATTTGCAGTTAAATGCATTTGATCTTTAGTCATGTTAATACTTGCTCCTATATCACTTACATAATCTTTAGCATGACGTAGATTGTCTACTATTATATCTAATACCATAGAGGTAATTTAATAATAATTATATTAAAAGGTTTTGGTTTGAAAAACTAAGAAAAAATTAACAGGGTTGAGGGGTGTGAGTTTGTATGAGATTAGCTTTAACTGTTTGTGATTTTTCATACAAACCAGATAAAACATTAGTAACAATTGGAGTAGCTACAACGAGAGCTGCTGGTAAACCTGTTGCCCATAAAGCAGTATATGCAGAAACTTGAGCAGCAATTAATCCTAATCCTGCTACTGTTCCTGCTAAACTACCTTGTTGTCTTGCATCTGGACGTTTTACAGCTACATGATAAGGAAAAACAGTATGCCAACCAGAAGTTGTTGACCCTCTTTGCACAAATTTTTCATCTCTCCAAGTATTAAAAGCATCCACTCTATCAAATCTATGAAGAGAAGGAATAATATAAGGAAAGATTGCAACTTTTCCAACATCTTTAATAGCTCCTTTTATAAAATCTATGCTATAATCAATAACATTATCTACAGATTCTTTAAGATTATGAAGTTCCATTTCTAAATAAAAACCAGGAGGTCTTTGTCTTCTTCGAGGTCTTTCTAAAGGTAAATCTGGTTTAGATTGCCTAAATTTAATTGGTTGGTTTGCAGCGTGAAAGATATTCCTAATATCTCTCCCTAAATCCTTTAATGTTTCATATGCTAATCTTGGTAATGAAGGTTTATATTCTGACATTAGGAAGGAGAATGTATTTTATTTTATAAATATTTGGTTTAAATAGGTTTAAATAATAAATGAATATCGAATAATTATGAAAAGATGTACTTGGGCTGAGCATGAAAACATGCAAAGCTATCATGATAATGATTGGGGGGTAAAGGTTCATGATGATAGATTATTATTTGAATATTTAATATTGGAAGGGGCTCAAGCTGGTTTGAGTTGGTCAACTATATTAAAACGTAGGGAGACTTACAAAAAAGCGTTTGATAACTTTGATGCTAAGAAAATTGTAAAATATACTTCATCTGATAAAAAAAGATTAATGAATGATGAAGGAATTATTAGGAATAAATTAAAAATTGAGGCTGCAATTATTAATGCTCAGAAATTTCTGGATGTGGTAGAGGAGTTTGGAAGTTTTGACAAGTATATATGGAATTTTGTGGGTGGGAAAACTAAAGTAAATACATTTAAATCTATTAAAGAAATTCCTGCTATGACTGCCGAATCAGATGCTATGAGTAAAGATTTGAAAGAAAGAGGGTTTAAGTTTGTTGGATCAACTATATGCTATGCATTTATGCAAGCAGTTGGAATGGTTAATGACCATGAGGTTAGTTGTTTTCGGTATAGGGAAGTTTAATCAATACACTTTCATAATCTTTCTTAATGCCAATGAGAAGATAATTGATAAAATAATATAAGTTCCTAACCATCCTAGGCGCCAACCAAAGATATTTAACACTTTTAAAGATTCATTATTAATTTTAATTGTTTTAAGTTCACCACTATATTTTTGGGTAGGAGTTTCATAATTTTTAGCATCAATTAATAACTTTTTCATATAGGGGCGTGAATTGTATTCGACACCAATTGTATACTTTCCTGCATCACCTTTAAGCGTCCAATCAGTTTTTCTATTAGTAATTTCTTTTTCAAAGTCTCCAATGACTTCTACTTGATCAGGAATAATTATTTTTGCAATACCCTCTGCTTCCTTATCAAAATTTGCAGTTACAGTGAATTCTTCCATAGGTAAAATAGGAGCAAACGCAAGATGAGCATTAAGCCATCCAAATAAAATAATAATAGGGATAAATGTGAAAATTGTTGCTTTCATACTTTGCATCATATATTTCATATTTGTTTGCATAGCACGCTTTTGTACTGCCATTGCTTTTTCAGGTTGATCTCTTAGATCTTTCATCTCCTTTTGAATTTCTTTTAATTCATCTTTCAATTGCTTCATCAAATCTTGATTTGTTGTATATTTGTAAATAATAATAATTAAAAGAGAAATAATAAAAGACATAATAACCAAAGCCCAAAGAGGTCCAAAATTAAGTAAAGGATTAAAAATTGGGTCTAAAAGTTTATCAAATACCATCTTATTCCATCATCTTCCTTAACATAGGATTCATATCCATCATATGTTGTTTACTAATATCTTCATACAATTTGTATATAATCATCACTGTTAATAATAAACCGGTTCCGCCTGTTAATGCTCCAGTTAAATCTGCTATAGCTGCCATAAATCCTACTGCTAAAGCTCCCATAATTGTTAATGGACCAATATATCTTTGGAGTAAACGTTCCAAAACACGCTCATCCCTTCTAAAACCAGGAATTTGTAAACCAGAAGACATCATTTGTTTAGCTTGACTCTTAGCATCCATACCAGAGGTTTGCACCCAAAAAATAGAAAATACTACTGCACCTGCCATCATAAAAAACATATATACAAAAGCACGGCCAATATCAGCTGATGTTAATGAAGATCTAATGATTTGGCCAACAATATTAGGAGGGGTGATCCATGAAACAAAACCTGAAACAGGAGAATTTCCTACAAAGGTTCCTAGCCAAGGATGTCCCCAATTTTGAAGTAATCTTGCCCAAAGTTGAACGTTTGCTAATAAAGCTGCAACCAAAATAACTGGAATATTAGATGTGTAAATAAAACTTAAAGGCCATCGAATACCATGACCTCTAATTCTTCCAAAGCTTAATGGAATTTCTACTTTCATAGCTTGACCATAAACTGCTATAACAAATACAAAAATAGTAGATAATACTCCTGCAAGCATTAAACCTGCTGTAATTGGGTCTCCTACAGATAAACTTTGAAATAATGCAGGAATTGCTCCTGTTGCTATTCCCGGATTTGTAGGAGAGGGTAATGGGCTTAAAGCTCTTATAAATACCTGTTGTGAAACTCCTGCTGCGATAAATAATGAAACTCCTGATCCAAAACCCCATTTTGAAACAACTTCATCCATAAATAAAATAATCATACCTCCCAGACATAATTGGAAAACTAATATTAATTGTAGTTGGAAAAATAAAGCAGTTCCTTCAAAAGCTGGAGGAGGTGCTAGACCACCCATAAATACATAAATAAAAGCTTCAAAGACAGTAAAGAAAATGGCCATACATTTTTGGACACCTTGAAACTTTCTTTTACCGTCATGTGTAGTAAGATCAAATTTTACAATTCCTGAACCGTTAAGTAACTGTAATACAATAGATCCTGTTACAATAGGTCCAATTCCTAATGATATTAATGAACCAAATTGTGCTCCTAAGATAACTGATAATAATTCAAATTGTTGAAGAGTATTTCTTCCAATTCCAAACAAAGGAACCATTCCCATAATAAAGAAAAGAACTAAAATAATGGATGTCCATTTCAGCTTTTCTTTAAAAGAAAGCCTCTTTTGGGTTGGTCCTGCCACTTCAGGCAGATTCATCAAAATTGAATTCCAAATTGACATTGTTATTCTTGTTTTTCAATAGATGCTTTAGGTTCTGCAGGTTTTGTAGGTTTTTCAGGCTCTTTAGACTTTGGAAGAATAATTTCTCCTCCAGCTGCTTTTACTTTTTCTAAAGCCTTTTTTGAAGCACTATTGATAATAATCTTATATTTTTTAGTAACTTTTCCACGTGAGAGTAGTTTATCATATCCTAATTTAGTAAGATCAATCTCAGTATTTCCTGCCTTTAATAATCTTAGTTCAATATCTACAAGATTAATAGTATTTGCTGGTTTAGAGGGAGTAGCAAAACCTTTTTTCCCAAAATAATTTTTATTCCAAATACTTGGTTTTTTTTGATCTCCATGTTTACCAGTTCCTGCGTTTCCTGAGCCGCCTTTATTTCCTTTTCCTCTACGTTTTTTCATAGAGCCGCAGCCATGGGTTTTAGAACCTCGATAACGTGTTAGTTTTTTTCTTTTTAAAACAACCATTTAAACCATCCTTTTAATTAAATCATTAATTTTTACTCCTCTATTTCCTAAGACTCCACCTACATTAAAGGATTTCTTTATTCCTTTTCTTTCAAAACCACCAATAGGAGGATGTAAACTAAAAAATTTCTTTGCAACTTTTTTACCTTCTTTATTAGTTGCTGTTTTTTCTCTTTTTTCTTTAAGTAGCTTTTCTGTTTCTTCATCAATATCTCCAAAAGTAACAAAATGTTCAACTTTTTTTACCATTCCCATAAAAGTTGGAGTTTTAGGGACAATAACACAAGCGTGTTTTTTCTTAAGGTGGAGCATGTTTAGAGTATCAACTACTTCTTTTCGTACTCCAATAGTTCCTCTAATCTGAATAATAGCGAGTTTACTCATCTTTTTCCTCCGCTAAAGAGCCAGAGACTATTCCTAGATCCTTGACTTTATCATCTGATAATTTAGTTTTTGTTAATTTTTGCAAAGCCATGATAGTTGCTTTAATAAAATTTTGTTTTGTTCCTGTTTGACCATGTGATTTTGTCCAACAATCTTTAATTCCTGCTAATCCTAAAATTTTTCTAATTTCTTTCTCAGCAACTATTCCTTTTCCTTTTGGAGCAGGCATGATCATTATTTTTACAGATCCAGATTTACCTGAAACTGCAAAAGGAATTGAATGAGGTTCATTAGAGTTAGATTCCCAACTTCCAGATCCTCTTAAAATTTTAAAAATATTCATCTTTGCATTTCTTATTGCTTTTTCACGAGCAGGAACTGTTTCTTTACCTTTACCATATCCTATTCCAATATAGCCGTTTTTATTACCTACAACTGCATATGTTCCAAATTGAGGCTTATTTCCTTCACGAGTTTTCTTTTGTGTTTGTTTAAATACACGTCTTTGACCGCCACCAAATTTTCCCTTAGCTTGACCCACTAAAAGTAACTCAGTTTCTATATTAGGCAATAGTATATCAATAATCTCTCCTTCTTGGATCTTCATACCTTTATCTAAAATTTCATCAATATCTTTGATTTCTTTGTTTTTAACCATGAGACCTAGTTTGGTTTTTGGTTTCCATTCCTCAATATTGAAACTATCTTTAGATATATTGATTCTTTTTGCAGTTTCCTCATTTTGAGGGATGTTTTTTATAACATCTTTCTCTGTTTTAATTTCTTCAGTTTTTTCGCTCATTTTCCAATTATTTTTATTTTTAACTCCTCAACTTTTTTTGCGATTTGATCAATAGCAATATTATTTTTGGCATATTCTGAAAATTTTTTTTCGTATAATTGATTAGTTTTTAATTTTTCAGCATATGTAATAATGTGTTTTCCTAAAACCCTATCATTATTTGGAAGCATTTTTTCATCAACCAAAATATTGATTCCGGAATCTTTTAATCCTTTCATAACTGCAAACATCTTATTTCCTTTTGAAACTCTCTTTAAACCTAAGTCTGCTATACATTCAGTGAGTTCTTTTTCTTTAGCTTTTTTTCCTGCTAATAATCCTGTTAAGTATGCTGCACAAATATTTGAAGGAGAGTATTCCCATCCTAATTTTTTTAATGCAAATGAAGAGGTAGCTGTAACGATCTTGTCTCCTTTAGGGTTAAAATTTACGATTTGCACATAAATGTTTTTATTTGAGGTTCTGATTACAATCCTGGTTTTTTTAGAGATAAGAAGTTTTAACCTCTTACGATAGTTTGTTCTACCTGTTCTCCTTCTTTTAAATGCAATTACTTGCGGGTTTTTTCTTTTCATTTTAGTAATCCTTTCTCATGAATATATAATTTAATGTGCCTTACTGATCTAAAAAATCCTCCTTTGGATTTTTTATATAAATCTGAATACGTATTAGGAGTTATCTTCTTTCTTTCCTTTAAAATTTTTAATAAAGCTCTTTGCTTTCTAATTTTGTTAATCCAAATAGTTTTAGTGTTTAACCTTGCATTTTTTGTTCCTTTTCTTGAACCATGACCTCTTCTTCTTCCTTTTCCTTGCTGTTGTTGTCTTTTTCTAGCACGAGCTTTAGAAGGTCCTGGTTTCTTTATTTTGATAATAGTTTTTCTACTAATTAATCCACGAACATCTAATTTAGTGATTGATTCTTTAACATCTTCCTCACTATCAAGATTAAACTTTATCTTTTTAGGGGAAACCTTCAATATTCTTGATGCCAAACGTTTTTGTAAATTCATTTTACATACCTTTCTTTGTTAACAGTTTATCTTTTTCCTTTTTTTGAAGAGCAGCACGTTCTTCATCCTCAACTTTTTCAGCTAAACTATCTTTTTCTTTATCTTTATCTTTTGATTTTTTCTCGAGATCTTTTTTCTTTTCTTCTTTTTCTTTAGTTTTTTTAGCTTTTTCTTCCTTTTTCTTAGCTCTTAACTCATCATTATTTTTAATAAATGCTTGAGGATCTTTAATATTAAGGATTGTTATATTTTTTTCAATTGCCTTTTTGATAATTTCTATACGTTTTTTCATCCCAAAATTTGAGGAAATGATAATTGCTTCTTCTTTAATAGCATTAAGATCCTGAACAGATCTTATCATAATAATATTTTTCCCATCTTGAGTCATGTGTTTTACTGCTTGAGGAGATCTATATCCAGAGGATACTTTTTTGGAATGTCCTTTTTTCCCTAAACGTAATTTTGAATGTAAACCTTTAGGTCTTCTCCATGAACTTGCAAGTTTTTTCTTTTGATTAAACTTCTGTCTAAGAAAAGTAGGTTTAATTGATTTTTTACTTTTCCTTAACGCTAATAATTCTTTCATTTTATTGGTTTACCTGCCTTTTCTATGATGTAAATACCATCCTGGAATATTCTATTGTCTTTATTCCTAATTCTAGTTAACTGTTCAATATCCGCAGCTATCTGCCCTGCTAAATTTTTATCAACACTTTCAATAGAGATAAGGTCTCCTTCAAGTTTTACTTCCGCTCCGGGTTTTATTTTTACTTTTCTAGGGACTTTTTCTCCTAAAAAATTTTTAATTTCTATTTCATCTTTAGCTAGAGAAACATTCATTGGAAAATGACCTGAGCAGATTTTTAATTTATATATAAAAGGTTCTAGGATGCCCTTAAATCTATTTAAAATATGTGCCTTGAAGGTTTTTATCTTTCTTTTTTCTGTTCTTGAAACAACTTTTGAAGAGATAATAAGTTTTTTATCCTCTTGTTTTATTTCAATCATAGGATCAAAGCAATTCTCAGATGATTCTCCTTTTTTCCCTTTGAACGAAATGAGACCTTTATCTAATGTAATTGTGACTCCTTCAGGAATTTCTATATTTTCTACAATTGATTTTTTTGCTTTTTTCATGTTTAATAACAAAATGCTATAAGTTTTCCCCCAACATTTTTCTTTTTTGCTTCATGATGAGTCATAATTCCTAATGAGGTAGATACAATAATTACCCCAATGTTTCTTGCAGGAAGATATCGTTTTTCGTGCATTTCAAATTTATTTTTTGCAACTGCATACCTTGGCTTAATTACTCCAATATTATTGGTGTTCCCAATTAGATTTAATTTAATCCAATTGCCTTTGGAATCACTTACTTCTTTAATACTTCCAACATATTTTTCCTTTTCTAAAACTTCTAAAATAGTTTTTAATATCTTGGAAGAGGGTTTTAAAGAGCATGTGTCTTTTCCTAACTTCTCATGATTATTAATGATTGATAATGCGTTTGCTAATGGATCATTTAATGTCATTTTGTAACCTCAACTGTATTTTTTAAACCCGATATTAAGAGCAATTTCTCTAAAACATTGCCTACACGTGTTTAAACTATATTTTCTGATAATTCCTCTTCTTCTTCCACACCTTACACAGATAATAAGATTTCTACCTGTTTTCCTTTCCTTAGGTGCATTATGCTTTTTGAATTTATTCAACTTAGCTGGTTTTACCTTCAATTGTTTGAAAACTTTTTTATGTGAAGATGCTGTCATTCTTCTACCTCCACCTTAAACTCATTTTTTAAAAAAGCAATTCCTTCTTCCTTTTTAATTGCGTGTTTTTTTGGTATTTTTCTTTTCATTATATTTCTTCTTTTAATTCTAAATCCTGGTTTTTCTAAAGTAACAGATACTTCTAAACCCATCACTCCAATCTCAGGATCATATTCCACTTCTGGAATATCAATATACTCTTTAATTCCAAAACTGATTGTGCTATCATTAATTTGTGATTTTTTTAATTTGTTTTCTTTAGCTGCTAATAATCTTTTAAGTAATTCTTTCACTTTTCCTTTACGGATAGTTAATTTACATCCAATCGGTAAACCTGGTCTAACGCCCCATGTAGGGATTCTTTTATTAGTTATGGTGGTGACACCTTTAATTCCAGTTATATTTTTAATTAGCTTAATGCCTTTCTCTAAGACCTTTTGGTCTTTTCCAGCTCCGATATTCAGAGTGAGTTTCTCTATCCTAATTGTTTGCATTGGATTCATTTTCTAAAGTAATTGCGGATTTTTCTTTACCTATTATGAAAGCAAATTTTTTGAGTGTTTCAATACGTTCATTGTTAATTTTACAAATAATTTTATCCTCTTTAATATCATCGATGATGGCGGTTTTTCCTACATATTTTCCATTTACAAAGAAGACAAATGAGTTTTTATCAAATGAAAAATGTTCTTTAATCTCTTGTTTAGGAAGAGATATTAAAACAGAATCTTGGACTTTATATGTATCTTTATCAATTGTAATGTTTCTTCCATCACTGCAATGTAATTGAATTTTTCCTTTCTTAAGATTGGTTTTTCCAGTTAATTGGCAGGGTTTAATTGTAGATTCTTTTTCAGTGATCTCAATAGCATCTAATTGACCTTTTTCATTTAAAATTATTCTATAATATTTTTTTGCTTCAACCAAAGAAACAGTGTCCATTAACCCTAATAAAAATTTGACTTCTTTAACACGTGTTCCATCAACTAATATATTACTATTATACAAAATTTTCTTAACTTCTTTAGTAGTTTTAGCCTTCTTTATCATAACTTTCATGAATGTGTTTATTGATATACTATTCTTAAAAGGATGACCTCCAGGGAATGGTCTAGTGATATACTTAATTCCTTTTCTTTTTATGTTCCAACTTTTTGGACTAGGTAAACGTTTTAAATGTGATTTCATTTTTTAGGTTCCTCTTTGGGTTTATTCCTCTCTAATTTTTTTCTTCTCATTTTATCTGATACATCAAGCTCTTGAATTTGCAAACTTGCAGGTTTTAGAGGGTATAGTATTTTACTCCCATCTTTTTTTACCATTTCAATATTTTGAACATACACTTTAGTATTTTTTAAGTCAATTCTTTCCACTTTTCCTGTTTTTTTCTTAAACTGACCTCGTGTGATAAGGACTTTATCATTTGTTCTTACTCTTACATTTCTAATTTGATATTTTTTCCTTAACTCTTTTGAAAGTGGAACATGTAAAAATTTTTGTTTAATGTGTAAGGGAGCGTTAAACCTATATTTACGCTGTTTTCTAGGTTGTTTACTACTATTCCAACTTGGTTTCCATAGTGCTTTCATTTTATACTATAATACTGGCAATTTTAGCAATTCCAGGATACCTCTCAGTTACTTCTTTTGCAATTGGTCCTTTCAAAAGTGTTCCTTTTGGAGTTCCTTTTTCATCTTTAAGGACTACTGCTGCATTATCTTCAAATTTTATCCTAATTCCATCTGGACGTCTATATTCTTTCTTTTGTCTAACGATAACAGCGAACACAACTTGTTTTCTCATATCTGGTCTTCCACGTTTTACAGATGCTAATACCATATCAGCTATTCCTGCAGCAGGTTTTCTGCCTTTAACTGTTTTTGAACCTTTTACTGAAAAGATTCTAATAATTTTAGCACCGGAATTATCACAAGTAGCAATCTCTGAACCTACTGGTAAACCTTTAACAATGTGTGCTTTTACTGGAATCATTCTTTCTTATCCTCACTTTTTTCCTTCTCTTCTTTCTCTTTCTTCTCTTCTTCCTTAGTAGCAGATTCAGGTTCCTCTTTTGGTTTGTCTTTTACTTTTGATTCAGCTAATGCTTCTTCTCTAGCTGAAAATAAATAATCTTTACCCAAAGATTCTACTACTACAAAATTTTTAGTTTTAGATAAAGGTCTACATTCCATAATTTTTACTTTTGAACCTTTAGTTGCGTTGATACACTCAGGATTGTAAGCTTTAATTCTTGATCTTCTTTTTTCAAATCTTTGATATTTTCCAATTTTACGTGATCTCAGGAATTCAATAGTCGCATCTTTATGAAAAGCATTTTTGATAACTATTCCAGTAAAAGTTTTCCCACGAACTTTCAAACTACCATGAAAAGGACATTTCACATCAGTGCATGTTTCCTTAGGTTGGTTTATATTGAAACCTATAGTTTTCTTACTTTCATTGTTGTTTTTCATTTTGGTTTACTTTACCTCAATTGTTTCAGGAGCAAAACCCATTTCTATAAGCTTATTTCTCACGTTTTGCTTGTGGTCGCCTTGTAATTCAATTTTTCCATCTTTTACTGTTCCACCACATGCAAAAAAGCTTT
>CALCXY010000104.1 GCA_937906345.1 Candidatus Woesearchaeota archaeon
AATAAAATTCAAAATTCTCCTGAAGGAAAAGATTTCTTAAATACCTATCATCCTATGAGATTTACATCTCTTGAGAAAACTCCTAGAGTTTTAATTCATTCGGATTTACATCCAGATAATGCATATTCCACGGGTAAAGTAATTGACTGGGAGGGGCTTCAATTAGGTGTTCCTTATCAGGACTTTTTTTTCTTTTCGGTGCTTTCTAACTTGGAGCAAAGTTCAAGTTATGCAGCTGAAAAAGAAAAGTTCTTGAAAAAGAATGCTGAAGCTTCCCCTATCAATTCCCAATCTCAATCACATATAGAGTTTGAAACATACTTAAGATTATTAAAAAGGTTTGATAAAACAAAAAGCCAAATAAAAGATGGAGAACATAAAGCTACACTTGATGATGCTTGTGGTTATTTATTGAAGAAGTGTTATTCAAGTCTTCAATCTTTAGAAGAACAAACCCAAACTAATGATCTTGTTAAAAAGTTTGATGCATATGTAAAAAGTGAGGATTCACTTCAAGAAATTGTATCTCATAATGTTCCTGAAAAAGTGGATATTTATCAAGCTCACAAGATAAATCATTTATTTGGTACAGGATCTTCAGAATTAAAATCAAGAAATAATGTTGAAAATGATACTTTTGTAGAAGGAACTTTAAATATGGTTCGAGGAGCATGTTTTGGTTCCTTTGCAGCTATGCTTATTTCAGCAGTTGCAGTTGGAGGTTCATTATATGAAATGGCTTCACAAGTTTTAGGTCCTATGCCTATTGAAACTGGTCTTTTTGCCTTATTTACAGCTGGAGCTGCAAGAAGTCTTTATAGAGGAACCAAGCAAAATGAAAGAAAAAATGCTAAGATTTTGAAGAATCTTGATCGTTATCATAATCTAGAAGCTGGAACAAAGCAGCATTACTCCCATACTGAATAAGCCTTACAATTTCTCCTAAGTGATAGAGGATGATGTTTTCTATTCCTTTAGATATTTTTAATTGGTTGTAAATTACTTTTTCAATTAGATTCTTTTTTGCATCAATTATTGAAACTACTTTTACAAGATCTTTTTTATAATTGGATTCATATAATGCATTGAAAAGAGTGTTTACTTGATTGAAGATATCAAGGGTTTCTTTTGAAATAACTTTAGGTTCTTGAAAAAATGCTTTGTAAAGGAAAAGGTAGGCTTGATGAATATAGGATAAAGTAGATACTAAAAGAAAAAGCATGTAGGATTGTCTTCTTCCTCCAACTTGATTTCTAATAATAACTCTTCTCAGATAATTTGTGTATTTTCTAATTTCTATATCTTGTTCTTCAAAATTAGGTAGGAGATTATTTTTTTCTTTGATTGATTCTAACATTGTTTTTGATTCTTCTTTAATTTGGAGGAAAACTCTTCTTAGGATAATCTCATATTGTTCAGAGGAAGGTTCTGCAATGTTTTGGAGGATTACTTTATTCTCTGTTTTTTCTATTATACCAAAGCCAAGTAAGGTTTTACTTGTTTCTTGTATTTGTTTTAGTTGTTCTTTATTATTGAAATTTAAAGTTATTTTATCAAAGCCCTTTCTATACGGTTGAAATATCAGGTTTTTGATGATGGTTTTAGAAAAATCCTGTAAATCTAGAGATATTTCACTTAAAACGGTTTTTGAGGTTTTTTCAGGAGTGATTATTAAGGAATTATCCTGCTCTTTAAGGATGATTTCTTGATCTACAT
Source organism: Candidatus Woesearchaeota archaeon (assembly GCA_937906345.1). Taxonomy (GTDB): domain Archaea; phylum Nanobdellota; class Nanobdellia; order Woesearchaeales; family CALCXY01; genus CALCXY01. Next base: position 1,717 of record CALCXY010000104.1, read on the forward strand.
TATTCTCTCTGATCCATTTAATGGGCAAGGTGACAGTATATGCTTGATGGCCTTGCTTTATGATTTTCCTTCTCATATCTTTGGTTTAGTAGTGTTTGTATTTAAATCTTTCTATTTTAATATTATTTATATTAATTATATTGAAATAATATAAATGTTAACAAGTTCTTACTAATAGGTAACGATTAGTAAAATCGTGGGAGGATTAAAAAATGAACTACAAAACAATCACTGATATTATTGGAAAAGGAATTTTAGCAGGAACTATGGCTTTTGGTGGAATGCTACCAAGTTATGGAGAAGAGGCTAAGCAAGAAAAAAGTTTAGCTGAACTTGTAAAAAGTTTAGAAGAAACAAACAAAAAATCTTGGAAAGTTTTACAAGAAAGTTCTAAAAATATGGCTGAAAGTACAAAGCAATTGATTGATTTAATTCGTGAACCTCAAAGAAAAGAAGAAGCTTATTCTAAACGAGATAGCCAATATTGCAAACTTACAGATGATCAAAGATATAGTTTTGGTTTAGAAGCTGGTTTGAAAGATAATAAAATTAGACAAGAATATGGAGTCCATGTTAAGAATGGAAAAGTGATGGTTACTGTAAATGATGAAATTTTACAAAATGGAGATTTTGTAAAAATACCAAGAATTGCTCCTGTTTCAACATGGCAAGAAGTTCTAAACTATAAGAAAAATGTTAAAGATGATAATGGGAAACCCGTAAAAACAGAATATGGTGCAAAGACAGATTTCATAGGATTTGTTGATGATGTTCTTAATGCTGGAAGAAAAGCCTATCTTGGCGAAAGACCTAAAACAGGTTTTATGCTGGGAATGGGATCTATTGGATATAACACTAGCCAAGGAACAAAATTAATGAAAAATATAATGAGGGGGAATTAAAAATGAACTACGAACCTATCAAAAACATTGTGAACAAAGTTGTTTTGGGACTAAGTGGATTAGCATTACTTGTTTCGCCAGTTAAAGCGGAAGAAGCTAATTGGTACCCTCATCCAAATATCAAACAACAAATAGCAAAGTATGGGAAAGATGGAGCTATTGATATGAAACAGTGGAGACAACATTGCTATGACCGAGAATTCCAATCTTGGAAAGCGTATTTTAGCCGTGGTGATCGAGCAAAAAAGTATGGAAGTACTTTGGTTAATGAAGCTGCGCAATTAGCAATGGAACATACTAATCCATCTGCATATGATAAATCATTCAAGTATTTTGATATCAACAAAGATGGAAAAATTACTCTAAAGGATGATTATAACAAAGATAATACGCTTGATGCGAAGGATCAAGTGGGGAAGGTAAAATGAACTACAAAACAATCACTGATATTATTGGAAAAGGAATTTTAGCAGGAACTATGGCTTTTGGTGGAATGCTACCAAGTTATGGAGAAGAGGCTAAAGCACCTCAAAAACAAGAAAAAACTATCCAAGAAATGGTAGATGAAATGCATAAGGATGTGAAAAAACAACTGCGTAATTTTCCAAATGAATTAAGAGAAACAGAAGAATTTATGAGAAGAACGCTGGAGATGCTTAAGAAACCACAACGGGATGCTGATAAGTATGAAGCTAAGGTTGATGCATATTGCAATTTGAGTTCTTCACAACGTTATGATTTAGGATTAACTGCTTTCTTAAAGGACAAAAAATTAAATCAAAGGTTAACTCAAGAGTATGGTATTGAAGATAAAGGTGAAAAAGTGACAATTCAAGTGCCTGACTTTATTATTACACCAAATGGAGTTCAAAGACCAAAAAGAACTGTTGAAGTACAAAGCTTTCAAGATCTTGTTGAATTGAAAGTAACTGACTCTAAAGGGAATGTAATTCAAGAGCCTAGCAGAAATGTAAAGTATGGTGTTTTAAAATTTCATTCAGAAATGCTTAATGCAGGAAACGATATTTATGTTGGAGATTCTCCGTCAGGGCATCTTGGAAACATGAAAGATGTTGGAGTTATTCTTAATCAAAATGTTGAATTAAGGAATAGTTATTTTAAGAAATAATTTGGAGAAAAAAATGAACTACAAAACAATCACTGATATTATTGGGAAAGGAATTTTAGCAGGAACTATGGCTTTTGGTGGAATGCTACCAAGTTATGGAGAAGAGGCTAAAGCACCAAAGCAAAGCATAGAAGAAATAATGGAAGATGTTGAAAGAATGAATCAGGAAGCATTAGAAGATCTTCCTAATACTATTAATGATACTACAAATTTAATTAAAGCATTAAGACATGGATTAGAACAAGATGCTATTAAAGCTGATAAATATGATGCTAGAGTAAATGAGTATGCTAACTTAGCAGCTGCAGAGAGATATGCAATTGGATTAGCTGCTTTATTGAAAGATAAAGAAAAAGTTAAGCAGTATGATATTAAAGTTGATGATGGAAAACTTACTATTGCGATAAAGGATTTTGTCTTTACTCCTGATGGTTTTGAAAGACCTATAAGAAGAGTAGAAGCACAAAGTTTTGCTGATATTGTAGACTTAGAAGTTACTGATGATAATGGAAATGATGTAGGAGAGCCTAACAGAAATGTGAAAGCTGAAGTTTCTAGATTTGTTATGCATGTTCTTGGTGCAGGAAGAGAATCCTATGTTGGAGAATCACCTTCTGGCAATTTAGGAATGGGTGAAGATTTCAAAGCAGATTTTAGGACAGTTTTTGAATTAAAAAATTCGTATAGAAAGAGAAAAACATCTCAAGTTCCAAAGAATACTCCATTAAGTGATTTTTTACCTTATGTTAACAATCTAAATGAGGTCGTTAAAGGGGAGAAAGGTGGAGATGGAATAGTGTTTTTACCTTTTAATAATTTTTCAAAAGAGGAGATACTATTGATTTTTAATGGAAGGTATAATTTCAATCCTTTGATTAGAGGAAAATTAGAATTACCAGGACAGGAAGAAACACCACTCTACAATACATTTGATAAAGCTCAAAAAGCAGAGCCAAATTCACAATATGTTGGTTTTGATTTGAAAACTGGAATGGTAAAAAGAATTCAAGATGAAAAGGGAAAACCCTATGTTCAAATTCAGACTAATCCAAGTGGAGAGCAGTATTTTAGGAAATAAATTCCGATTTTCTTATTTTTTCTTTTAAATTTTAGATAGATTTAAATAGGACTTAGAGGATTTTAAAAGTTACAATGCCAAGATTATTCAAATCAACATGTAATGATTGCTCTGCAATGTTAATGGAAAGAGAGCAGTTTTGTAGAAAGTGTGGGAGTAGTTGTGATAGGAATGATCAACATCATGTATTAGTGCATCATGTTCCTTGAAAATACAAATTCTTAAAAAGTGTTGTAGTATTTGCAGTGCATGCACACCTATAATGGCGGAGAAAATACTATTAGCTATAGAGATGATCTAAATCCTTCTAGAAATCAGGATGTTGTGTTTAATGTCTCAGGCCCGAAAAAGGGACGGGGTATGGTGATTATGCTGCATGGGTATTCATCTAGTAAAGAGAGTGGTTTGTATAGGGAATTTGATGGAGAATTTAATGAAGTTGGGATAACTACTTGCAGAATGAGTTATTTTGGGCATGGCAAAGCATATGGAGATTGGAATGGTTATGGAGCTACACCTGATGTAACATTAACTAAAGCATATGATAGTTTAGATTTAATGATTAGATTAGTTCAAGAAAAAGGAGAAGAAAATATTGTTTTACTTGGTTCTAGTTTTGGAGGTCTCTTAGCAATGCGTGGTGCTGCGTGTCATAAAGATATTAAAGGATTGGTTTTGAAGAGTGCAGTTATAGAGCCAAAAAGATTTTGGAGACAGCGAATTAGGAATAATGAGAGAGGTATTAGAAGCATTGCTCATTGGCAAAAAGAGGGAGTTCTTGATTTTAAATTTGGAGTTGAAGATTATAAGTTAGATTTTGAGTTTTGGAGAGATATTTATGAGCATGATACTTTAGCTGAGGCTAGGAATATATCATGTCCTACAATGATTATTCATGGAGAAGATGATACTAGTATTCCTTTGGAGCAAAGTGAACATATTTCTAGAATTACTAACGAGCCTATATCGATTGTTCCTGGTGCAGATCATGCTTATTCTGGAGAAGAACAACAAAAAGCAATGAAGAAGTTGATATTTGATTTTGTTAGTGGTGTTTTGGAATAAAACGTAATATTTATAAACAACTCAAGGATTCTCAGTTGTATTACCCGTTATACTATATACTATAGGAGGGCAATATGGATATTAAGAATATAATCAAAAGTTTGCAGGATATTAAGAAGAATTCTCCTCAGAGGAAGTTTAAACAAACTATTGATGTAATTTTTACTCTTAAAGATATTGATCTAAAAAAACAGGATCAGCAAGTAGATTTCTATGCAAATATGCATTATACTAAAGGTAAAAAAGTTAAGGTTGCAGCGTTAGTTGGGCCTGAATTAATGAGTTCTGCAAAAGAAGTTTGTGATGTAGCAGTTATGAGTGATGATTTTGATGCTTATGCAAAGGATAAGAAAAAAACAAAACAATTAGCAGGAGGTCATGATTTTTTTATTGCACAAGCTAATATCATGGCTAAAGTTGCACAGTCTTTTGGAAAGGTTTTAGGACCAAAAGGAAAAATGCCAAATCCTAAAGCAGGATGTGTTGTTCCTCCTAATGCAAATCTTAAAGCGTTAATGGAGAAATTACAAAAAACTGTGAAGATGATTGCAAAGACAAGTCCGATGATTCAAGTAGCAGTAGGAACTGAAGATATGAAAGATGAGCAAGTTGCAGATAATATTAAAACGATCTATGATCAATTAATCCATCATTTACCTGGAGAAAAAAATAATATTCAAAAAATTCTTGTAAAATTAACAATGGGAAAACCGTTTAAGATTGATGATAAAGGAAATTTAGTCAAGGTAGAAAATCCTCAAGAGAAGGAAGAGGAAAAAAGTGAGAAATAATGGCACACGTAGCTCAGTATAAAAAGGACATTGTAAAAAAGGTTATTGACCTTTGCGGGAAATACCCTATTATAGGAATCCTAAACATGGAGAATCTTCCTACTGCTCAATTGCAAACTATGAAAGAAAAGTTACGAGGTAAGTGTGAGATTTTCATGACTAAGAAAAGACTTTTCAAAATAGCTATTGAAGATGCAGCAAAATCTAAAAAAGGCCTTGAAAAAGTTATTGAAAAATTCCAAGGAATGCCAGCTTTAATCTTTACCAGTGATAATCCTTTTTCATTATTTAAAATATTAAAACAAAATAAATCAGAGGCGCCTGCAAAACCAGGACAGATAGCACCAAAAGATATTGAGATAAAAGCAGGACCAACACCTTTTCCACCCGGACCTGTTATTAGTGAACTAGGAGCTTTAGGATTAAAAACTAAAGTTGAAGATGGAAAAGTTACTATTTTAGAAGATACTGTTGTTTGTAAAGAAGGAGATGAGGTAAGTGGACCTTTATCTTCTATGCTATTACGATTAGACATTAAACCTATGGAGATAGGATTAAATATTGTAAGTGTATTTGAAAATGGAGAATTATTAGATAGTAAAGTATTAGATATTGATGAAGATAAGTTTAATGCTGATCTTGCAAGTGCGATTAGTGGAGCATTTAATTTATCTATTGAGATTGGATATCCAACTAAAGATAATATTAATATGATGGTGGGAAAAGCATTTAGAGATAGTAAAGCTGTTGGATTAGAAGCAGGAATACTAGCTGATATGATTAAAGAAGAGGTTTTGGCTAAAGTTGAGGCTGGAGCTAAAGCTTTGAAGGAAGAAGCAAATATTGAAGTTCCTGATAAAAAAGTAGAGCCAAAAGAAGAAGAGAAGAAGGAAGAAGTGAAAGAAGAGCCTAAAAAAGAAGAGGTTAAGGAAGAAGTAAAAGAACCTGTTCAACCAACTGAAGAGAAAAAAGAAGAAATTAAAGAGGAAGTTGATGCTAAAGAAGAAAAAGTTGAGGAACAAAAAGAAGAAGAAGTAAAAGAAGAAGTTCAACAGAAAGAAGAAGTTAAGCAAGAAAAGGTTGATACTCAAGAAGAGAAAAAAGGTAAAGAAGAAGCTGATAAAGTAATTGAAAAAACAGAAGAAGTTGAGAAAAAAGTAGAAGAAAAAGTTGAAAAAGTAGTAGAAGTTGAAGAGAAAGTAGAAAAATCAGTTGAAGAAACAAAAGAAAAAAGTAAAAAGATAGCAGGAAAAGCAGAAGAGATTTTAGAGGAAGTAAGTCAAGACATTGAAGAGACAAAAAAAGCTACAGAAACAGAAGAAACCAAAGAAGATGATAAGAGAAAAGAAGTAGAAGATCTTGCTGCTGAATTGATGAAAAAAGGTACACTTAGGAAATGATAAGGTAAAATGGTAAGAACAAAATTTCATTTAAAGGATTTTCCAGATAATCGTATTAGAATTAAATTCAAAGATAATATACAATTTATTAATCAGAATATTCAATTTTTTGGTTCGCTAAAAACTTTTGCAAATTTTTTGGGAATTAGTTCTCAAATGGTTCTTCAGTGGAAAAAACATAATCTGTTCATACCTCTAACACATATTAAGAAAATTGTAGATAGGAGAAATATTTCATGGATAAAATTAGAGAAATGTGTCGTTGCATATAAAAATCCCAATAGCGGATTAATTGTGCATAAACCTCGATTACCAATAGAAGAATGCCCTGAAATTTTTTCTATTATCTCCCACTTAATAGCAGATGGTAGTGTTAATAGAAATGGAATTCCCATTTACACCAACAAGAGTTTAGAGTTAATTAAAGAGTTTGATAGGTTGGTAAAAAAGGTCTTTGGAAAAATACAGAATTCAATATATAAAACAAAATCAGGTGCTTACCAGATAAGAACATCTAGAGTTATTGTTGACTTACTTTGCAAATTTTATGATGTTAATTTTAACTCTTTACAGGCTAGAATCCCAAGTAGATTATTTGAACTACCTTCTGATTACATTTGCGCCTTTCTTCGAGCATATGCAGATGACGAAGGAGCTGTAGACTTAAATCACAGAATAACAATCTATTCAAATAATGTTCATATTCTCGAAGGTATAAAAGATCTTTTATGGAATCATCTTGGTTTGAGTCACACTACGGGTGTATTAGTAAAAAATCGGAAAAATTATTATTTAACAATTAAACCTAAAAATCTGATGAGATATCAACAATTGATTGATTTTAAGCATCCATTAAAAAAGCAAAGACTCGCTCAAATTTTACGGATGAGAAAGAGAAAAAGGAACTCCACTTCCAAAACAAGTCATCAAATACGGAAATTACTAAAGCGAAAAGATCGAACAAGTCCAGAGTTAGCATTGAAGTTAGGAATTTGTTTAAGTAATGTTCATCTACCACTCAAAAATTTAGAGAAAAAAGGAATAATCAGAAAAGCTAATAAACATGATAAGAGTCCTAATAGGACTGTTTGGAGGTATTGAGAATGGAATATGTGTATGCTGCCATGCTTTTGCACAAAGCAGGCCAAAAAGTAGAAGAAGGAAGTGTAAAGAAAGTTTTAGAAGCTGCTGGAGTCCAAGTGGATGATGGTAGAGTAAAAGCTTTAGTTGCATCCTTAGAAGGTGTAAATATTGATGAAGCTGTTGAAAAAGCTGTATCAGCACCAGTAGCTGCTGCTGCACCTGCAGAAGGTGGAGAAAACAAAGCCGAAGCAAAGAAAGAAGATAAGAAAGAAAGTGAAGAAGATGCGAAAAAAGCAGAAGAGCAAGCAGCAAGCGGGCTTGGCGCTTTATTTGGCTAATTCAGATGAATAATTGGGATATTTATGACAACAACAGAGAAGAGCTCTCAAGTAGATGATGCTCCAAAACTTTCACAAAAGGATAGGACATCTCTGCAAAAAGAGTTACTTAAAAAACAAAAAGAGATAAGTGAATTAAGGAAACAACTTAATGAGATCAATGATCAAAAAGAAGCTGCTTTTACTCAGAGAGAAGAGCTTTCAAAAGAGATCTCATCAAAGATTTCTCATATAAAAACTACAAAAAGTTCTAGAGATTCTTTAACTGGTTCTGTAAAAGACGTTAAAAAGAGGAGAGATGTTCTTAATAAGCAAATTAAAGAGAAAAATAAAGAAGTCTTAGAGTTAAAAAAAGAGAAAGATGGATTGTATGAGAAACATAAAATTAAGGGAGATCCTTTTCAAATTCAAAGAGAGATTAAAAAATTAGAATATCATATGGAAACAGAGGTTATGAGCTTTGATAAAGAAAAGGAATTAACTAAGAAAGTTAAAGACATGAAGAAAATTGTTAAGGAGACAAGTGTTTTAACTGATATTTCTAAAAAAATTAATGATCGTGTTAAAAAAGTAAGAGATTTGAGAAAAGAATCAGAGCAGTTGCATAGACAAGTTGTGGATAAAGCTAAATCAAGTCAAGAAAAACATGAAAGTATCCTTGGTGATGCTAAGGAGATTGATACTGTAAAAGGTCAAGAAAAAGATTCTAATAAGAAATTTATGGATTATAAGAAAAAGTTTCAAGATATTAATAATAAGTTAAAATCTAAATTAGATGAAATTAATAATATTAATAAAAAATTAGGAATTTATCGAGCAAGAGATAAAAAAGCTAAGAAAGATAAAGAAGATAAATTATTAAAATCTAAAGAAGATATTGTTCAAGAGAAAATTAAGAATAAAGAGAAATTAACAACAGATGATTTATTGGTTTTACAGAAAACTATGAAGGATTAAAATTACTTTTTATTTTCTACTGAAGGTTTATCTTCTGTTTTGGAATTTTCTTTTGGAGAATCTGTTTTCTCCATGTAGTATGTCTTACCACAAGTTAATCTGTCTTTATGATTAGCCATGAAATAGCCTTCTCCTGCTTTAGGTGAGAATTTGTTTTTTCTGATAAGTTTGCCATCTTTAACTTCATAGAGTTTCCAGATTTGATAAGGCTTTTTTACTTTCTTTCCTGAAGGTGCGCCTGCAGCAGGTTTAGGAGCTTCCTTTTTAGGTGCTTCCTTTGGTGCAGGTTTTGCAGGTGCTTTATCTTCTTTTTTATCTTCAGCCATTATAATCACTCTTTCTTCTCTTCTGGTTTATCTTTAGCAGGTTCTGCTGGTTTTTCTTCTTTAGCTTCTTTAGTATCAGCTGGTTTAGCTCCTTCTTTAGGAGCTTCTGTAGATTCTCCAGGTTTAGCTTTCTTTTCCTTTTTCTTAGGTTCTATTTCAACTTTTTTTTCTTTAGAATCATATACAAAAGCAGTAACGTCAGCATTTCTATCTCCAAAATGAGTTTTAATAGATTTTACTACAACTTTTTCAGCAGTAGATTTTAAATTATCAGCTAATGCTTTAGTTACATCATTATTTGAGGGAGTTTGTGCTTCAAAAGTAATTGTTGCTAAAACTTCCTCTCTTGAGAGTAATGTGTTTTTTTCTTTAGAGCGTATTTCAATTTCCATTTTAGAATTACCTTACTTTTAAGGCATACTCACCTTTTTCTTTAATTTCAATTTTTTTACCAATCTCTGATTTTTCTGGATTAATAACTGCGATTCTTCCTTGCCAAGAAGTGGAGACGTCTTTACTTTTACATAAAGTACATTCAGACCCTTCATAAAAATGTTTACATGATTTGCAGACTTTTTTCTTGCTCATTTTTTAGATTTTTTAGATTTTTTATCCTTTTTATCTTCTTTTTTATCTTCCTTTTTTTCATCAGTATCAGATTCTTCTTTATTTTCCTCAATCCATTCCAATTTTCCTAGATTAGGTTGTCTCATAGTTAATCCTAGTTTTGGATTTGCAATATCTTTAAAGGAAACTGCTATGATTCTTGCTCGTAATTTATCTCCAACTTTTAAGACTTTTTTAGATTCTTTACCTGTTAATGTTTTTTCTTTGCTGAATGAAACAAAATCATCCATTGTTTGTGAAACGTGAATCATACCTTCTAATGGTCCTAAGTTAATAAAAGCACCAAAGTCAGCTATGTCTTTAATTTTTCCTAAAGCAACTTCTTGCATTTCTGGTTTGAAAGTTAGTAATTCAAACTCTGTTTCATAATAAGATGCTCCATCACCAGGAATAATAACTCCTTGGCCTATGTCTTCTACATTAGAAACATCAATAACTACTCCAATGTCTTTATCAATGTATCCCTCAAACTTCTTTCTTATTCTTTCAATAACAGCTTCGTTTAAATCTAAGCCGAATAAGTCAGGAGGAACTCTAATATGATCCTTTAATTTAGCTTTATAAAACATATGTTATTGGGATTAGGTAAGGGTTTTTAAAGGTTTTGGTAAAAAAATAGGTAAAAATTATGTGAGTTAAAAGGCGATTTTTAATAATAAAAAACCCGCCAGCCGAAAAACCTAAAAGCTTCGCCTGAATAGCCCCCGCCCCCGCCCATTAATATGGGAGCCACCAAAAAAAATTAAAGCTCATAAAAGTTACTTCAACTGTAAAAACTGTTTTTGTCTTAGAAATATTAATGGGATTTTTTTTTCTTTTAAGAATCTTTTTAATTCCATGTCTTGGGTTGCTACGATGTGGTCTTTGGTTACTATGTTTATGATTAAATTGTCTACGTTTTTGTTCTTTTTTGTCTTTATGATTATTGGTTTGTAAACTTTAATTAATTGTTTTGCTATCTTTGCATGGATTCGTTGTTTTATTGGTTGTAATTTAATAATATTTTCTAATTCATCTAAGGTTTTATCGATAATGTAGAGTTTATATGGTGAAGTCATAATTCTTTTAATCTCTTCAAAAATATCTACTTTAAATTGAGATGGGATTAGAAGGAAGTTAGTGTCTAGGATTATTTTTTTCATGCTACTAAGTTTATTGGTTGATTATTTAAAGGTTGCCTTGTGTATTGAGTTTCATAATCATTAAAGGAAATGATATTTTCTGCTTTTCCTTGATAAAATTCTGGTTTATAGATACCAAAATGGAATAATGTGGATGTTGTTGTTCCATCTGTTAGATATCCTTCTTTTGATAACTTTGCTATTTCATCAAATGTGTAGGGTTTTATTTTTTCAATGTTTTCAAAACCATCACCAACATTTTTTGATTCTACTTTATCAAGATCTGGCACTTTGACAACAATAATAGCAACTTCCTTTTTGAAATATGTTGAATTAGTATTTGTTAAGGTTAACAGTTCAGCATCCTTTGGTGAAACTTTAATTCCTGTTTCTTCTTCTAGCTCACGAACAGCACCTTTTTTATAATCTTTTTTTTCATGTGGATCTAGTTGACCTCTTGGCACTTCAATATATTTTTTCCCAGGCATTGGACGTTCTTGGACAATTAATCCAATTCTTACTCTTCCATTCTTTGTATCATAAGGAAGGATTATAGCTCCTTCATTTTCTTCAATAAGTGGTTGGTCCCAAAGAGGTTTTCCATTTTCATCAGTAACTACCATGTGTTTGATAACTGCGAACTTTGGATTAGACCATTCTCCTGTTTCTGGATCTAATGTCCATCCTTTTTTATATTCTGGGAACTCTTCTAATACCTCATTAATAGGTCTTAGTTTGTATTTCAAATTTTTCTGATCAGGCATTTCTTGGAATTCAAAATCATCTAAGGAGAATTCTAAAGATCCAGGATCTTCAATTGAATCTTCTAAAGAATCATCTTCAAAGTATTCACCATCTTCAAGAGTTTCTTCTATTGAACCTTCAAAGTATTCAGAATCACTGTCTTCAAAATCTTGACTATCAGATTCAGTTGAATCTGTTTCGCAATTTTCTGACATAAAACCACCAAATTAGTAGAGGATGGTAATAGGTTATAAAAAGGTATGTTTTATTCAGGTGTAGGAACGTTATCCTTACCTAAGAAGTAACTAGCGAATTTTAAGGTTAATGTTCCAACTATGATACTATATAATAAGAATGCTAAAGATAAGTTAATTATTGTATTTAAAGCGTGTGCAGGAACATTTGGATTTCCTACTAATGTGCCTGATAATGATAATACTACAACAGCTACTGCTACACCTTTAGAAGCATTTAAAGTCATGAACACTAATTGTTTTTTAGTATATTCTTTATTTCTAAATGTTATTTTAAATGCAATAAATCTTATTAATAAGAAAATTGCAAATAAGGATCCTGATTTGATATAAAACGTGATGTTTAAAGGTAATACTATGATTAATCCTACTAATACAAATACTAATATCTCTAGAATATTTCCTAAAATGTTTGAAAAATCAAATAATCTTTCTTTTTCTTTAAGATAAATAGATCCAGAGAATAATCCAAGTGTTGTTACAGCTAATACTCCATTACCTCCAAGGTTTTCTGCTAAAATATAAGTCATTAAGGCAGCAGTTAAAATTCCTAAGGTTGAAAGGTTTGAGGAATAATGGTTTTTCATATATTTTAAAACAATAATTCCTATTAATATACCAGCACCAATTCCAGCTACAAATTTTAATGTGAATAATTTGAGGATAACAGGTAATTCTGGAGTTGAAGCGTTTACTAAAAAGTCCATTAAGATAAAAGGGATTAAAACCATTAAAGGAGTGTTAATAATAGATTCTACTTCTAAGAAACCTACAACAGGAGATTTTGATTTTCCCAGCATAGGAATAACTGCATCAGGTGAAGTTCCTGATAATAATGAAGTGAAGAGTAAAAGAATAATAACATGAGTAATTCCGAAAAGGTAATAGGTTGCTATTGATAAGAATGCAATATTTAATACCATCCAAATTAAAGAATATTTTAGAGCGTGAGAAGATATTTGATCAAATTGTTTTAATTTAAATCCTGCAGCTCCAGAGAAAACGATTAATACTAACGCTAAGATTGCTGTTGATGATATAAAATCTTTAGGGAAACTAAATAATTTAGTTCCACCTTGTGTGAACAATCCTAAGAGCATACCTGCACCTAAAAGGAGTAATAAATTTGGAATTTTAAATTTATTTGAGATTATAGATGAGATTAATCCTATTAAGAATATGATTGTTATGAGTGTTAAATATAATAACGCTGAATCCATTAAGCACCTCTTTTAGTTAAAATTAGTATTTTGGTTTAAAAAGGTTTTGGTTGAGTTATTTTTTTTTAAGAAACTTTGAAATATAATATAATGGATAAGCATGTAAATCAAATCCTTCTTTTAAAATACTTTTATATCTTCTATGCGCCCATTTATACTCTCCTTCACAAAATGCTTTATCTGCCCAAAATCTGTCTTCTTTTTCTTCAGAGAGAGTATTTAATTTTTCTCTATATTTATTTGTGTAATATTTAGCATCCATTACAGACCCTATTACAGGCAAAGATAATGCAACTGTTGATATTAACCCTATTAGGCAAATATTTTTTAATTTATTACCAATTTTATTTGCCCAATCAGGAAAATAATATTGTCTTTCTAAAAGGGGGACTTTGGGAGATCTTGTCCTTACTGGAATTTTTCTAACAGGTTCATATTCTAATATTTCTTTTAAATCGGTATAGTCCATTTTAATTAACTCCTGGCGGTGCTCTTAGGTTTCCCCAAGGATGCACTATTTTTTTTATAAATGATTTATCTCCTGTGAAAGGAGTAAAAGAATAAAATTGAGTATATCCTCTTTGTTCTCTTCTGTATCTATATGTAGGTTCTACCCAAACTCTCTTTACTTGAGGAGGAGCTCTTACTTTTACATAATGTCCTTCTATTTTTCTTTCTGTTCCTTGTCTTTTGTATACTTTTTGACCCCAAGTAATTTTAATATCCCATTTAGGAGGAGTATATTCATACCTGGGAGGAATCCATTTTTGTTCATACCTCACAGTATTGTCTAAAACATTTTTATGATATCCATCCTTAACCTTTTTTTTGTAAAATGTTGGTGCAACTTCATTTGTTGTAGTATATGAAAATGATTTCACACCATCTAAAAAATCAGCCTTATTTGAGAATGAGTCATTTGCTGCACTTTGATAAAAATCTCTAAATAATTGGATGTTTCTATCATCTGTATTCTCCTTTACTTTTGATTTTAAGTTACTAAATCTTTTTTTATAATCTAAAAGTCTAGAATCATGTATTCTTTTTAGAGCAGATATTCTAGATTCTATTTTAAATGGAGCTCTATGCATTGCTTTGAAAATAGAAGTATTCTCTGATCTTATGGCAGTATTTAATTTTCTACAAGCTAAAATAGCATCATCAAGTTTTTCATCATCAATTAGATCAGCAATATCTCTAAATTTTCCTTTATAATAATCTATTTTTACTCTTTGTTCTAATTCTGCAGAGATTAATCTTGATTCAGTTCTTGCCCGAGATACATCTGCTTTTTGTTTACTTTTTTTTGGCAATCTATCTTCTAAAGATACATCATGCTTAGTAAGAGGTCTTTGTAGATTGATAGGTTGAGATTTATATGAACGAACATTAGTGAGAAGAGTTTTCCTGTCTAATTTTGACTTGGATTTTGGATGTGAAATATGCATTAGACGAGGTTTAACTTCTTTTTGAACTGAAGGTTCATATAATAATGGTTTAGGTTTTTGAATTAAAGGTTCACTTTTTCTTTTTTTAGGTTTTCTTGGTTTTTCTTTTTTTAAAGGAGGTTCTTTAAACTCTATTTCTATTTTTTGAGGAGGTGAAGTTACTTGAACAATTTTAACATCTTTTTCTAATTCTTGAGTTTTAGTTGTTTGGCTAAAATAATTTATTACCCTTGTTAAAGGAGCATGTTTTGGCATAACAAAATACACACCAATATTTAGAGCTGCAAATAGTGCAATACCAGTTATAATTCTTTGACCTAAAGTTAATTCTCTTGTTTCAGGAGGGCTATGTCTAATAGGTTCATATTCTAAAATATCTCTTAGGTCTCTATGGTCCATTTTATTATTTAGTATATTTTTTGAATTTTCTATAAGACTGATCTGACATTGTTAACCATGATCCATCATCCATATAAAGAAACCATTTATTTCCTGTCCTACCAACACCATGAGAATTACTTTCTAAATTTTTATAATGACTTCTTTCTGCAAGATAGGAGAATGTTTTAATTCCTCCTATTGTGGCTAAAACAAGAAGTCCAATGCATCCTAGTTTTATTAACATGTCTCCTATATTTGAATCATTAGTGGTTGAGATTCCTGGAGAATATGGACGAGATGGAGATGGTGAAGGAGATGGTGCAGGAGATGGAGGGATAGGAGTTCCTCTAATAGGTTCATAATCTAAAATATCTCTTAAATTATTGTAATCCATTTTATCTACCTCTATAAGTTGAATTATAACTTGAAGAACTTTGACGATTACGTCTATCCATTTCTATAGTCTTTAATTTCTCCCAATAATCATCATTGAATAAAAATTTTCCTGCAGCGAAAGTTAATACAAGAGCTGCTATACCAATTAATAATCCCTTAGTTCTATCAGATATGTAAATATCAGGAAACGAAATTTCAGGAAATTTAAACCTTTTTCTAGGAGGTCTAGTAACTATAGGAGTTCTTTCAGGTTCATAATCTAAAATATCTCTTAAATTATCTTTATCCATTTAGATCACCTTGGTAAGTATCTAAACAAACATCTGGTAAACCATTATAGCTCATTTCAAAAACTGTTAAACTCTTACTAAAAAAAAGACAATTTCTTCTGGGATTTTCCATAACATAATATCCTAAAGGAAACCCTCCTTCTCCTCCACAAGTGAATTGAAACCAAAATCCTTTTTTTCTAGCTCTATTTCCATAAATTTCTTTTATTTCGTCTGTTGACATATCTGATTGGTATAAATCCATATTATCATTGCTTCCATGACCAAGATTTACAATTGATTGATATTGATTATCCAATAAAACTTCTTTTACATCATCTTTAGTAGCTTTAAAGAACCAATCAACCCTTACATTTAGATTATTGAATGAATTATTAATTGTATGGGGGATAGAGCTTCTACAAAAATAATCTAACATACCAAGAGTTCCAGATCCAACTAATGCAGCAGCTTTTTCTGAGTAAGATAAAGAATCTTGATTTAAAGTAGTTTGAAAATTATTTATACACCATCTGGGAAATTCTAATACCATTAAACCATATCTAAATAAATAATAATCAATTGTTTTTTCTTTCATTTTTGAATTTCAGCATTTGTAAAATAATCTTTTTGTATGATCTGAATCATTTCGATTCATTTTATCTCCTCTTCATTCGTCTTACAAAATCATTCCAAGGCTTCACAATTTTTTTATTATAAGTGTCTGCAGCTTTGTTTCTTGCTCTATAATAAGAATTTGTTATGTCTCGTTCAACACCATCCCAATACTCTTTAGATTCTCTTTCAGATTTTCTTCTCTCATAAGCTCTTCTATTTTCTTTTGCTCGTTCTCTTGCTTGATATAGAACTGCTGCTTCATGCCTTTTTTTTTCAATTTTATCTTTTTTTATTTTTTCCATATAACAGCAACTACCAATAGTTACTACTAATGCAACTGAAGCAGCAAATACTTTTGCATAATCAGGAGTATTTGGATTTGGAGTTCTTGGAGAACTAGGAGTAGATGGAGAACCTCTAATGGGTTCAAAATCTAATATGTCTCTTAAATCTCCGTGATCCATTTTAAATATTATGATGCTAATGCAGCATCTATTTTTTCTTGAAAATAGGGTTTTTCATTTTGTACTTTGGCTTTATCCCAATAATATTTTCTTAGAGTATAAGGCATCTCAGAGGTAGATTTTTCATCCCAAAGAGAGGATAATAACCATCCATAAACAAATTGAGGAGCATTTCCTCTTTTAGGAATTGTATTTGGACCTTCTCCTTTGACATAATTGGATATTCCATCTTCTTCAAACTCAGGAAGATGTACAAACTTTACAGGAACTTGTTCATAACGAATTTGTTTAGCGATTTCTCTGTATTTTCCCCACCAGTTGGTATAAATTTTATTTATATTTTCATACTTTAACTTTAATTTTTCATTAATTTTTTTTAATTCATCTTTTCCAATACTATCTGGTGAATAAAAACCTGCTACATATCCTAAAGATGCTCCTGCAACTGTTCCTGCTATAACTGATGGAACTAATGGGAAAACTAGAGCAGATACTAAACCAGTTAATAATCCTGGAACTGTTCCTAATGTAGCTCCAATAATTCCTAAATTTCTTCTTCCTTTTTTTGGAGAAGTTTCTACTCCATTTTCATAATGAACATGTGAAGCTAAGAACTCCTTTATTGCTTCTATTTTGAACATGGGTTCAAAAAAAACTCTTTCAGCATGGCCTGTATTTGCCATAGCATCTGCAATTTCTTCAATTACTTTGGTTTTATTTTCAACAGGAAGAGCATGGTAGACAATAACTTCATCTAATGATTTATTATTTAGCATAATAGGTTCATCATAAGGACAACAAAGAGTGGTCTCATTCTCATTTGTTGGTCTTAAAAAATATTCTAGGGTTGATTTTGTTTCTTGTTTCATTTTTTCTTCCTTTGATTAATCATTTATTCTTTTTGCATGAATAATAGCATCAGCTACAGTACTGATATATGCCATGACTTTTCTTATAGGATGAACTTCATTATCTCCAAAATGATCTTTTATTAATTGATCAAAACGAATAGAACAACTTATATGGGGTTTTTGAGCAGGGACATACTTGTGGTCATTTCTTTCAGCAAAAAAATAATTACATCCAGGATTTTCAATATTACCTCTTTCTAATAAAGAAATTGCAACAGCACTTTCATGATGTTCATATGATTTTTTATTATAACCTTCTCTAAATTCTGGAAGATATCTTAATAATAATCCTGAATCAGAATCAAAACCAAAACTGTCATAATCATAAATGCCATTATTAATTGTTACTAAATGAGATAGAGATTTTATTTTTTTATCAAGCGCAAAATCTCGGTCAAGTCGAACAGCCTCATCTCCAATCCATTGTATTGCTTCAGCTCTACAATAATCATTAATACCTTTATCAATCAACTCTTCAAAATTATCTAAATCTCCAATAAAATCTCCTGAAGTATACCCTCCATTATTTATTTTAACTATTCCCTTATCCTTTTTATTCCAACATAAATTATAAACTCCCTCATTAATTAATATCAATTTTTTATTATTGAATAATATATCAAAAGGTAATCTTACCGGATTAGTATTTTCTACAGGAGATTCACTAAAAGAAAATCGAGTATTTCTCACTTTTTTTTCACTATTTAATTCTTCTAAGGACTCCAGGTAAGAAAACAATAATTCTTTTTTCCTTAAGGCTTTATCCTCATAAGGCATTACTCCCCAACTCACTTCTGCCATTCTTTTTGAAATAGTGTGATATAATATCTCTTCATTTTTCTCTGCATATCTTCTAAATAATGCTGATAAATGTCCTCGATCTCTGAGTTCAAATATCTTTTTTCCTAGCATAAAAAAATTTTGGGCAGTATCATCTATACCATTTGCAACATACAATCTATGATCATAGATTACTACTGGACCTTTTCTAGCCCTTGCTGTTATCTCAGTTATTGGAAAATTCATTTTATGTAGGAACCCTCACGGTTTGTGATTTATTGAAATAATACCATTGAGTTGCATAGGGCATACGTGAAACTACATCAGGATTTTTCATAACTGTTTGGAAAGCTTTGTAGACCCAATTTGGTGAAGTTCCTGTACGTAAAGTTCCTAAAGTTGGAGTGTCAGGTAAAAGATATTGTCCTATATTATCATTAATAAAATCAGGCAATACTTCAAAATTAGGAGTTAAGTTGTTATATCGTATTCTTTGAGCAATTTCATCTAGAAATTCTTGAACTTGAGTGTTTAATTCATTTTGATTGTTGGCTTTTTTAAATCTTGAATTTTCATTATGCCATTTTTTTCCAGCAATTAGTAATGGAGCGGTATATCCTAACAATCCTCCTGTCAATGCTCCAACTATCATACCAGGAGGACCTCCAATAATTCCAGCTGCACCTCCAGCAACTGCTCCAGCTGTTGCCATTTCACCATATGCTTTTGCAGGAATATCTAATACAGGAGTTTTTCCAGTAAAATAAGAGACAGCTATACTCCAAAATGCTTTTTTATAATTGTCAGACACCTCTGGGACAGGTTCATCATCTGGAAAATGAACTTTAGCTTCTTCTATTTGTGTTGCTATTCGATTTAAGGAATCAAATTCATCTGTAACAGGGAAAAAATGATACGCTTGGACTCTTGATATATTTGATTTTTCATTAACAATAGCTTCCAAATTATCAAGAAATAATAATTCTTGCGTTTCGTTCAAGGGTAAAAATATTGCGTTGAGTTGGTTTATATCTGGCATTATATTCCATCTCCTCGAAGCATTAAATCATTTTTTAATCGGTTATATGCTCTTTGGTGAGTATTATAATCTCTATTGAGTTGTTCTCGAGTTGATTTTTTAATAAAAATTGCAGACTTTTTTTGAGAAATTATTTCCATTTTATCTCCAATAGAATCCATTAAATTTTTAGTTTCTGCAATTGCACAAACATATAATTCTTCATGAGATTTAGTTTTGTAAGCAGTTGCAGTAGATTGCAGAGTATTTAGATGCATTATCACAGAAGATGAATTACTTTCAGAGACAGATCTATATGCTGTTTGTCTTGCTTGAGTAAAATTTCCATAGGTAGTTGTTAAACCTTCATAAGTTTTTTCTGAATCTTTTGCTCTTTTAGCTATTTTCTCTTGAGTTTGTCTTTTCTTTCTTTCATCTTCAAATTTTTTCTTCTCAGCTTGATAAGCATCAGAATTTTCCTTCCATCCTTTTTCAGCTTCATTCAATTTTACTTCTAGGTGAAATAATTTTCCACCATTTAGACGGTCATCTAGATATGATATGAATCTATTTATTGATTCTGTTGAATATGTTCTTGTGTCTGCAGGTTTACCCAGATCAATTTGCCCATATTCACTTCCAAGTTGATGAGTAACAGCTAATGCGCCATATACAGCAATTTGTAATGTTGATTGATTAGGATCATGCAATAATGTTCTTAATTGAGTTCCATGCTCTGTATCTCCTAAAATGCTAAGGTATGCATCAACTAACAAAACTCTACCCATACAATTATCTTTGTTAATTTTTATTGCATGGAGAACTTCTGTATCGCTTAAGTATTTAATAAAAGAAGCTGCTAACATTTGCTCATGGACTTTAAGTTTTACAAATTTTCCGTTAGAGGGAGGTAGCTTATGTGGTTTTTTTGGCATTAAATCTTCTGCTACTTGGTCCAGTGTAAAACCTTTTTTCCCTGCCATTTTAGTAAACTCCTAAGTTTGAATCATAATTTACTTGTTTTAAGGAAGGTGCACCATATGTTTTAGGTTGCAATACTTTTCTCATTTCATTTAACATCAAGGAAGCAGCAACTCTATTTGGAATGGTGGATGAGGGGAAAAAAGCACAATTATTTTTTCTTTTGGGAGTTGGTTCGTTCCAAACTGGATCTTGTTCGCTAATTGTTCCATTTTTTCCAGGAATGTAGTTTAAAACAACACTAGATGCACCATCCATTGCAGAACCAGAATTGATAAATGGAATTTTATACATTTTTGCAAATTCTTGCAACAATAAACGAGTTTCATTAGAATCTGCACAGCTTAAAATGAGATCCACTTTATTATTATCAAAATATTGAGCCCAAGTATGATCAAATTTTTCAACTCTTGATTGATAATTTCCTTTAGGATTTAATTTTTTCATTTTATTAGCTAAGCTAACAGCTTTTGGAGCATTTTGAGAGTCAAAATACCAAAATTGGTTACCTAAATTACCTTGCTCAGCTGTGTCAAAATCTACAACTTCCATGTTTGAAGTTCTTATTATTGAAGCACCTCTTCCTATATTGCTACCAATGCCTCCAGCACCTACCATGAATACATTACCTGGAAGAGTAGCTTCAGTATCGTTGATCCCATTATAAGAAAATAACTCTTGACGTGAATCATACTGCATAGGCATTACTGCTTTCCTTATTTCTTCTAGAACTAAAGAAGATAAAAGCATATTATTTACTACACCATTTTCTTGGTTTTGATATTTGTTTACATTAAAATCAAATGCATCTTCTAATTTATTATTTTCATCAGTAAATAAGATAATTTGTTTTTTGGTTGATGAGCCTGAAATAAAAGGAATAGATTGATCTTGAGCATATTCATATGAAATAAATTTACTATTTGGATTATTTGTTAAATCAACAATAACGTTTGGTTTTGAGGTTACATACGAATCAATATCATCTGGATCGTCAATTTCTAAAGTTATTGGAGAAAAATTTATTTCATGATATAATAATTTACAAAAATCTGCGACATTTTCAGCTCTTGATTTATGATTATTCATATAAAACCAATCCTGATTTGATGCGGGTGAGTCTCCAATCATTGTAATAGAGCCGTAACCCATCTCAGTCAATCCTATTGCTGTTTCTGCTGCTAATTGATTTGAGCCTACTAGTGCAATATGAGCTAAGTCTATCTTCTTCTGATCCCAGCCTTTAATAGCAGATTGCCTACTATGTCTTTCACGTTCCATTTTACTTTTTTTTTACTTTTAATGCAATTTCCTCCATAATTTCTTTATCATCAAATGTTACATCATTCTCTACAACAATTTTTTCTAATCCTAATTCTCTTTCCTCAGAACCTGTATGGTCGCACACTTTACACCAATCTACTTTAGAAGCTTTAACATATGCTTCTCCTGCTGTATTAACAACCAAAGAATACGCAACTCCAGTTTCTTTTAATGCTCTGTCAATTGCAGGAGTTTCGGAAATAGCCATTTTTAGATCAGGCTTATCCGCTGAAAGGGTTAAGATACTATTACCAGAGTAAATAGTTACACGATCCCCAAAAAGATCTAATTTGAAGTCATGCGATTCTGAATCAGTTTCCTGTTGAATAGTGAATGGAGATCTAAATTCGAGATCATAGGTTCTGCCATTTTCAGCAACTTTAATAGAGCCATCTCTCTTTACCACGAGTAAATTATTTGCCTCTCTAGAATATCTTACTCTAGAATTTAATGCCCAATCCTCCTTTAAATTATTAAGGTTATTGTCATCTGTTCCAGAATGAAAAACCCCACCATTTCCATGACTTTGCCAACATCCTAATATTTTTTGGCCTTTATTTACTGCTTCATCTGCTGTATATACACCATCTAAAGGTCCTAATCTTCCAGATGCAGTTGACACCACTTGATTATGTGCTAAAACTACATCATGTACAGCTGTTCCATCTGCTGCTTGGGGAGCAGTTAGTAAACCATAACATTCTATACTTTGTTTATGGTATGTGCAAACACCTTGTGTGTATGCCATTATTTTATTAAAAGCTCCTTCAGTTATTTTCATTGTTTCTTGTTTCATTTTTTTATTCCTCCTATTATTCGTGAATTCTTTTTTCATGAAGAATGCTGTCAGCAACAGTCCCAATATAAGCCATGACTTTTCTGATAGGATGAACACTCCTATTTTGGAATTCATTGTTAACAACTTGATTAAAACTTGCTTTGCAGCAAATTGATGATTTAGGTGCTGGAACGTAGGAATTGTTTTCCCATTGAGCGAAGAATCTAGCAGCTTCAGGATTCGTTAGATTTTTTTCCTCGAGCAGATAAATTGCAACAGCACTCCCTTTATTTTGGTATGATTTCTTAGTGTAACCCTCATGAAAAGCTGGAAGATATGCAACTAAGAGACCTAACTCAGGATCAAACCCAAATACATCAAAATTATACATACCATTTACAACAGGAACTATATTCGAGTAGGATTCGATTTTTCTATCTAAAATAATTTCCTTGTTCCTTAGTGCATTCTCATTTTTTACTTTGATAAAGGCTGATGCTTTTACAAAATTTCCTATTGCTGCATCAATACCTTGTTCAAACGAATCTAAGTCGCCTATATGGCTCCCTATTGTATACCAATGATTATTTATTTTAAGAACTGATGTCTTTGGACGAGGGTGTAGATTATATACTTGGTTGTTAACGATAATTAATTTTTGATTCTTAAACAAATAATCAAAAGGAGGAGTTGCGTGTTCAAGGTCCTCTAATGTAGGTCTCACAAAAGGTGTTTTTTTTATTGAGTCATCTTTTTCATTTTCTTGCTCTTCACATGATTCTAAATAAGAGAGAAGAAGCTCTTTTTTTCTGATGACTTCCGATGTAGTTCCTTTATAATTTCCTGCTACCTTTGGAATTGTTCCTGATATATGATCTTCTAATACTGCCTCATTCTTTGATTCATATCTTGAAAATATTTGTGATAAAGAACCTTTACTCTTTAACTCAAACCTATATCCACAAAATGAATAAAAGTCTTTAGCATCATGATTAGAGAATACAGCAGGCATAAATCTATTATTTATAATCACTACTGGCCCATTCCTTGCTTTTCTAGACAGTACTGTTGTAGGGAACATCATTTTTTCTGTATGCAATTGTTTGAGGTTTTGATATGACTAATTCCACTGCTCGAATTCTAGCTTCTACTTCACCAGCTGCAATCCCTCTTAACAATTCAGTTTGCATTACTTTATCTCCTGGATTAACAGGATACTGGTTACCATTACCATCTGAAATGTATAACGCATTACCAGAACCATCTAGATTTCTTTCCATTGTATTTACCAATGAACTTGAATCGTTTCTATTGTCATCCATCACTCTATTCATCATATCTTGAATAGTGATACTTGGTAGTTCTCTTGTTGCTATTTCTGTGTTAATTCTTTGTCCTGCTGGTCCATTTTTTAAGGCAACAGGTAAATTTTGGTTCATTTTCTTTTCCTCCGTTGAGCATAGCTATCGCTACGTCAACATGTATTTTATTTAATTCATAAACTCCTCTCTCTTAACTTCTTCAGTGATGTCGAGGATCTTGATATCTTTGTAAGGTTGAGTTTGTAATTGCGATTTAAAATCGTAAAAAGCGTCCATTTGTTTAAAAATACAATCTAAAATTAAGTTAAAACCGTTATCAGCTTTGTAGATGGAATTGATATTTTCATGATCTGATAAAAAATTAATTAACCTTTCAGGTTCTAAAGTATTGATTAATATTTTTTTTCTAATATTATAGCCGAGTTTAGGAAAATCTAATATTGTTGTGAATTTTTTAATAACTTTTTGATCATTTCTTTTTAGTTTTTCAAATATAGTTGAAACAGGAATACCTGTATCTTTAGCAATATCAACCATAGGTTTTCTTGCGTTTGCTCTTAGATGTTTTAATATGTCTTTATCTCTTGTTGGTATCATTTTAGCTCTCGCTAATTGTTTTTATTCTGTAAATAACCACTTTTTTTTGTAATATTTTCAATGGTTTGAAGATATTTGTGTTAAGTAGAATATTTGGGTTGAAGTATTAATATGTAATTAATGTTAAATAAATATGCATATATATGTATATACAATAGTATTAAAAGAAAATAGTGACTTTCAAGGTTTATGGTTAGAATTCAAATTTGGGGGGCACTAATTTTAATTGCGTGTTTACTTTTAGTAGGATGCACAACAGAAGAGCAATTTGAAGAATTTCTTTATTCTTTAGAGCCTGTGCAGGAATTTTTAGAAGATCATCCTCAAGCTTCCTTAAAAGTTTTTTTTTGGGATAGTCTCATGATCTATAATAATCAAGAATATATCAAAAGCAAGTGTAATTACCAATTACCTCTTAATGATTATTATCATGTAACAGTTGAAGATGATGAAACAGCATTATATTTATGGGTGGATATTCCTAATGAACTATTAAGATGTTTAACTGTAGAAAATAAAGTGCAAGTTCCTGAAGAAATAATTATTATTCCAGAACCAGAAGAGGCTATTGATGTAGAACCTGAACCTGACAATGAAGTAGTTGTTGAAGAACCTGAAGAGGAAGAGGATGATAATGATGAGGAAAAAGATAACGAAGATAAAAAACCTAGGAAAAAACCTAAGAAAAGAAAAGGTCCTATTTTCCAAAATCCTGATCCTTTTCCTATAGTATTACCTCCTGCTCCTGATACTCCTACTGTTGAGGTTCCAGATGTTCAAATTCCTGATGAAGAGGAAGAAGAACCTGAAGAAGAAGCAGAGGAAGAAGAGCCAGCTGAGGAAGAAATATTTATTCCAGATGTAGAGGTTATAGAAGAGGTTGATGAAGATTTTGATAATCTAGAAGAGTGGAGTATTGTTGGCCCTTGGGATGTTACTTATAGGTATCCAAATGTAGATGATGGAATTTTAACAGGAATTGGACAAGGATATGATCAATCATTAGAACCTTGGTCAAGAATTCATAGACCTATTGATGTTGATG
Organism: Candidatus Woesearchaeota archaeon; assembly: GCA_937906345.1. Taxonomy (GTDB): domain Archaea; phylum Nanobdellota; class Nanobdellia; order Woesearchaeales; family CALCXY01; genus CALCXY01. Next base: position 27,083 of record CALCXY010000104.1, read on the forward strand.
CTAGTGAAGGATTTGAATTAGAGATTAGAGCAAGAAGTGGGCCTGGCCGGCCTAATGCTGTAACTGCTTATTTGTATTCAGATGATGAAAAATATCTTTTTAGAATTTATGGAGAATCCTCAAATTATAATTTAGATTGGTATAAACATGATATTAATGGAGATGAAGAAAAATATAGACACTATGTTGGGCCTGGATTATTGGATGAATGGCATACTTATAAGATTATTAGAGATCATAAAGGAAAATATACGTTGTTTATTGATGGTGAAGAATATAAAGATTTTAAACCTGATGATGAGAAAGATTTAACAGAATTTGATCATATTGCAATTCAAATAGCTAGAATAGATAGTCAGGTTGATTATATTAAATTTAAGGGTTTAGAAAGAGAATATAAGTATTTTTCAGATGAATTTGATAATCTTGATGTGTGGAGTAGTGTTGGGCTTGATGGGAGAGAATATAGGTTTCCTACTTTAGAAGATGATATCATTAGAGGGCAAGGATCTGGGTATAGCAATGCTTTAGAGCCATGGCCTACAATGTTTAGAGAAATTGATATTGATGCTTCAACAGGGTTTGTATTAGAAGTTAAGGCTGTTAGTGCAAGTTCCTGGCCTAATGCAGCTATGGTTTATCTTTATGATGAAAATGGTGCTTATTATTATCTTAGATTATATGGAGAATCTTCAAATTACAATATTGATTGGGTAAAATCTGATTCAGAGGGTAATTCTGAACAGTATAGATATTATATTGGCCCTGGAGTTTTAAATGAATGGCATGTTTTTTCTATTATTCGGGATGAGGATGGAGATTATATGTTTGTTATAGATGGAGCGATTCTTGAAGATTTTCAACCTGATTCTGAGATGATGATAACAGAGTTTTCTACATTAGGGGTTGTTGTTGCTCGAGAAGGAACTCAAATAGATTATATTGATATTGAGGAGGAGTAAATATTGATTCTTGTAGTGTATATGGTATATCGAAACTCTTTTATAACTGAGTATAACTTACTCTTTTATGAAAAGAAAAGTAACTTTACATGGTCCTGCAACTCTTAGTGTGTCGTTACCTACTGCGTGGGCTAAGAAGCATGGAGTCCAAAAAGGTGATGAGATTGATGTTGAAGAGTTTCGGAATTGTTTAAAGATTATTACTACAAAAGAAAAAGAAGGAAATTTTATATCAATTGATTTAACAGGATATTTAGATATTACTCATAGAATGTTATCTTCTATATACAAAAGTGGTTTTGATTCATTAGAAGTTATTTATTCAGCTGAAGAGAAAAAGATTGTTGTAGATACTATTAATGAAGAATGGATTGGGTTTGAGATAATGGAGCAGAGTGATAAGAGAATAAGTGCTCAAAAAGTTACAGAGATGAGTAAAGAAGATGTTAAAGCATTTGTGTTAAGAACGTTTCATTTTGTCCATGATATGGGAAATGATTGTTTACAGCTTATCAAGGATGAGAAATTTGATGATTTGCCTAGTGTTGTAGAAAAAGATACGCAAGTAAATAAGCTTACGAACTTTTGTAGGAGAGCAATTAATAAAGAAATATTAACTGGAATTACTAAACCTGGGCCTTTATATTTTATTGCAGAGGAATTAGAGAAGATTGGGGATGCGTATAAGCATATTTCACAAGATAAAATGGAAAATAAGGAAAAAGTTGGGAAAAGTTTACTTGAAGTGTTTAGTTTGATAAATACTTTATTACATGATGCTCAAAGTATGTATAGTGCATTTAGTTTGGATAAGATGAAAGAGTTTAAAGAAAAGCAATTGAGTATTCAAGATGCTTTAGATAAGGAAATTAGTAAGAAAAGTGATGTAAAACTGCTTATTGAGCTTAATATGTTGTTTGAATTGGTATTTGATTTAAATGGTGCTATTATTTCTATTTCCCATTAGAAAAAGGGTCTATTTATAAAGGAAATTGCATTTTCCTCCTTAGAGGGGACGAATATGGTGGTTTTATGAATAGAGATCTAACTAAAGTCAAAGTTCCGGGATTTGTTCTAGGTAAGGTTATAGGAGAAGGTGCTTATAAGGTTGCTATTGATGCACATGATGAAACTGGATTAGGAAGGTATGTTGTTAAGATTATTGATCCTACAAGGATGACTTCTACTGGGAAGAGTATTATGGAAAGGATGGGTGTTTCTTTAGAAAAATATGTTGAAGATGAGTTTGATAGATTAAGATTTATCCATAAAATAAAAGGAAAAACTCATTTACCTCAAATTATTCCTGTTCCAAATATTGGGGAAGGTTTAATTGCATATGCTGAAGAGTATGCAGGACCAATTAACCTAAAAGATTTTGTTAGAAAATGTTATGATCAAGGAGAAAAAATACCTAAAAAATTATTTGAATTAATTGCATCCCAATTGATTACATCTGTAATTGAAATGCATAAAGCTGGTATAACTCATGGAGATATTAAACCAGCTAATGTAATAATTGATGACCTTGTCCTTCCTCATATGAATTCGGAGAGATATATTATTGGAGATTTAATAATTGGAGAACTTTTTTTAACTTTAACAGATTTTGGACAAACTTCATACATTGGAGAAGGGCATAGGAAAAATTTTGGATCAATTCATAACAGGGCTCCAGAATTATTTGAAGGGAATGAATTATTTTTCCCAGAAATTAAGAATGTAAAATTAGAGCGTGAAGCACTTTGGGAAGCTAAAGAAAAAGGATTGCATTTGTATCATAATATAGAAATTCCCATAAAACTTGAAGATAGATCAAAAGTAGCTGGAGACATTTGGTCCATTGGTTCTACTTTATATTATGTGGCAACAGGAAAATATTTAGTTCCACAAACTCAAATCCCTAGAAGTAATTTTAAAAATGAAGAGGATAGAGTACAGTATGAAAATGAAGTAAGAGAGGAGTTAATGGCAATTATAGGTGATAATTTATTTGAAAGATTATTAGAAGTTCCTCATTTTGACCTTAATAAATTTTTAATTATTGATCCAAATGAAAGAGAACGTAAAAATCCATTGCGTGATCTTGAATCATTAGATTTAGATTTTAGGGAAACAAGTTATCCAACTAGAGAAATTGTTAAATCAGAGGGTAAAGCATTTGATACGCAGAGGAAAACTAAAATTGTAAAACAAAATAGAAAAACTAGAAAGAAAATGACTTGGTGGGGGGTTGCGGCTGGATCGGTTTTAGCTGGTGGAATATATTTAGCTAGTTTATTTAACAGTGCAGCTTTTGACCAAAATAAAACATTAATGCCTTTGTTTGAAAGATTTGGCAGTCCTTTAGCAGCAGGTGTTGAATTGGATGAATATTCTAATGATGAAAAATTGAGGCCTGAACAAGTTGTAGTTTCCAAAGATGAAGAGGAAAAATTGTTTTTTAAACATGGTTTTGAAGATGGGAAAAAGGTTTTATATCTTACTCATGTTTTAGGAGAAAATCATTATGGTTTACCAACAATCAGTTCAATAAAGATTCCAGATATTACTGAAAAAGATGAGGAAGTAGTTTCTTTTTATGAAAGAGAATATGGGCGCCCAGAAATTCACATTAGAGACGAATTGTCAAATGGATTAGAGTTCCAAGTTACAATTAATCCAACTGGAGATGTACTTTTGGCTTTACAGGAGATGGAAGAGCGTCCTCCTTGTAGATATGAGGTTTTGGGTAATGATGAAGAGATACCATTTTTAAGACGTGGAAAGAAAATCACGATTGAGGATAACTATTTAAGATATTTTATTAGTAAGCTGAATTTTTCTGAAGAAGTTAGTTTGGGAAAACTCCTACTCAGGAAAATTAATCCAGATATAGATGAATTTAAAGTTAATATTTATGAGCCTATACCTTTTTTTGGTATTCCTTATAACTGTGAGACTCTTAATTATGAAAAAAATGAAGATGCCCCTTATGAAATACATTTTGGTATGGAAACAATATTACCAAAGGCTATTTGGAGAATTAATGGTGAGGAAATTGTTAAGAGTTTAAAGAAAGGATGGCAATTTACTAAAAAAGGTGTTTATACTGTAGACTGTATAGCAAATGATTTTGAAGAGTCTAAACAAAGAGCTGAATTTACAAAGCATAGTTGGACTGTGCATGTTGTTGAACCTGAAGATATGAGGGCTGATATAACTGTTGGAGAATTTGAAGGAGGGAATTTTAATAATCAAAGATTGGGGAGAGGAAATTATATGGCCTTATTTAGACCTTTTAATTCAGGATATACAGTAGCAGAGGATGTTGAAATGAAAGTTTTGTTGGATGGAAAAGATTTACCTAATCTTAAGGAAGATGGAGATCCTTATGTAATTAGTGAAATTTATCCTCATTCAATAGAATCTAGTGAACGTATATGGTTGCCTAAAGGAATTAAAGAGGGTATGCATACGATTGAGATAATTTTAGATCCAAATAATAAGATTGATGATAGAAATAGAGAAAATAATAGAAGGAGGTATGATTTTGAGAAATTATGAGAGACTTAACTAAAGTCAAAGTTCCGGGATTTGTTCTAGGTAAGGTTATAGGAGAAGGTGCTTATAAGGTTGCTATTGATGCACATGATGAAACTGGATTAGGAAGGTATGTTGTTAAGATTATTGATCCTTCAAGAATAAATTCTACTGGAAAGAGTATTATTGAAAGGATGGGTGTCAGCCTTGATGATTACATTAACAGTGAATTTCAGAAATTGGCTCAGATTAATGCTATTCCTGGGAAGATCCACATACCAGAGATAGTTCCAGTCTCTGTTGATAGTGGATTGGTTGCCTATGCAGAAAAATATGCTGGATCTATAAATTTACAGGATTATATACTCAAACGATTTAAAGAGAATAACCCATTAAGCTTAGACGAATTTACAATTATAGGACATGAGGTAATTGAAGCAATTTGTGAGTTACACAAAGCAGGATTCATTCACGCAGATACTAAACCTGCAAATTTTATTATCGATCCAGATACCTATTTTGTGACTGTCACAGATTTTGGGCAAACTTCTATGACTAATTCAGATAGTAATCTTCACGGAATAAACTTTGGTTCAATACATAATCGAGCTCCAGAGGTTTTCTTAGACAACAGAAACATTTCTAAGGCCTCAGATGTTTGGGGAGTTGGAGCAACATTGTATTTTATGGCTACTGGAAGATACTTCTTACCACAAGAACAGGATGCAAGAAGTGATTTTAAGGATGCACAAGATCGCTTAGAATATGAAGGAAAGATTAGAGAAGAGGTATTACAACTGACTGTGCCTAAAATATTGAAGAGGATTGAAGGTCTTCCTTATGATCTTTCTGGTTTTTTAAATCCTAATCCAGAGCATAGATTTGAGATTGAAGATGTTCTAGGGAAAATAAAAACTGTTAGGGAAGAATTTTTAAATAGGAAAAAACGCACTGAATTTAAACTTGTTTCTGAAGCGATGGTTGATGGTATACTTAATGAAGATATTATAGGGAATGAAGACATTATAATTAAAAATACAGATTTAGAATGGGATTCTCATCCTATTGCATTTATGCAGCTTAATGGAGGGTATGACCATTCTGCTACTGCGGAGTTACCTGCAATACGAAAACCATTTTGGAGTCCTTTAAAAAAATGGGGAGTAGTTGCAGCTGGATTGGTATTAGCTGCAGTAACTTATTTTGGAGGGGAATATAGTAAAAAGAAAAATTTAGATTATGAGAAACAAGCTCTAAAACCATTAGTTGCTCAATTAGGAAATACTTTAGATGCTGGACCAGTTTTAAGTGAAGATGCTGCTGATCCATTGTTGAGGCCAGAAAGAGTAATTGTTTCTGATGATAAAGATACAAAGCTTTTAGTTAGGCATCAAGTAATAGAAAATCAAAGATATTTGGTACTAACATATGATGATAAAAGTAGGAGAACACAATCTGTTAGGATTCCTGATATTTCTGAAGATGATAATGAAACTATTGAATTAAAGATTGATCAAGAAAATGAAAGGATCATAAGAGGTGTTCCTAATTCATTTCCAGATATATTTATAACATCTCATCTTAAGACTGGACTTAAATATCAATGTATTATTGATTATGAAACTAAATCTCGATTTAAAATTGTTGGCAATATTTTAGACACTAGGATACATGATTACGGACTTATTAATCCTAAGAAAGGAGAACAACTTGTAATCAATATTGGAGAACATGGGATGGATTTAAGTGAAGAAAAGTTTCATTTTGTTGAAATGAGGATGAATAAACCACTCATAGCAAAATTTGAACTTCATGAAGCCTCACCAGAATATACTGATTTTTCTATTTATACAGATCATTTGGCTGTATTTTTAGTAAATACTATGGCATCGATTTATAAAAATCTTGGAGACCAAGAAGAATTACCTCATCAATTTCGAATGAAATATTCCTCTTCTTATGGAAATTGGATAGTTGACAGGGAAGAATGGGAAAAAAGGCCTAGACTGCGTTTTGCAGAGGAGGGAGATCACAGAGTTGAATTTTCTGCAACTTATAATGGAAGATCTATTGATAGAGTTTGGAATTTTAAAGTATTAGAACCTTCTAATCCTCTACCTGATTTAGTAATAGATGATTTGCATATTGATCTTTTTAGCCCTACTTTAAAAGATGATATTAAATTTGCTATTACTATAGGTAATAATGGTAGGAAAAGAATTGAGGGATTTAAAATAGCTTATCAGATAAATAATTCTCCTTTAACTTTGGAGGAAATAGGTGAATGGGCTGAGTCAAGATTATCGAGTTCAGAAACAGAGGAATTGAGAAGATTGTATAATTCTCCTAATGAGATTTATAAATTTGGACAAGTTTTGAAATATTTTGCACTTAAAGATTCTGTTCCTATAGCATTTGACTCTATTACTGTAAATAGAGATCCTGTTTCACCCAGTAATACAAATGGAGTTTTAACATTTGAAGAGCTTTTACGTCCACAGGAGTTACTCAGGATAGATCATAAATTAAAACATCGAATATCTAGTGAGGGAATCTATACCATTAGGGTTCAATTGGATCCAGAAGAAGAGATAAAAGATTCCAATATGGATAATAATAGGGCTTTTAAATATTTTAGGGTTCAGAAAAAAGTAGAACAATGATAAAAGAGTTATAATATTAGAATTAAAATTTGGAATAAACCCAAACATATAAAAACTTTCATTCTTAGTTTTTTATGATGAAAAAGGTATTAGTGGGAGCTTTAGAGTTAGTGAAGCCTGATGTGGATGAGAGAAAAGAAGTGAATACAGCTGTAACTAGTTTTCTTACTAAATTAAATAAAGGATTAAAAGGGATGAAAGCTGTATTAGGTGGATCAGGAGCTAAAGGGACTTGGACTAAAGGTATTCGAGATGCTGATATTTATATGAAGTTTGGTTATGCTCAGTATAATGATAAGAGTGATGGTATCTCGGATTTGCTTGAGAAAGAGTTGAAGAAGAGATTCAAAGGTGTTAAAAGATTACATGGCTCTCGAGACTATTTTCAAACAAAAGATAATGGTTTTCTTTTTGAGATTATTCCTATATTAGATATTAGGAATAGTAAACAAGCAGTTAATATAACTGATATTAGTCCTTTACATACAAAGTTTGTTTCTAAACATAAGAAAATTGCGGATGATATTTTATTAGCTAAGGGTTTTTGTAAATCTATTGGTGTTTACGGAGCTGAGAGTTTTATTAAAGGCTTTAGTGGATATGTGATTGAAATTTTAACTATTCATTACAAAGGGTTTGAAGGTTTTGTTAAAAATATTAGTAAATGGAAGGATAAAACTATTTTAGATCCTGCAAAGTATCATAAGAATGTGATGTTTGAGGTAAATAAATCAAAATTAGAGAGTCCATTAGTATTAATAGATCCTGTTGAGGAAGGGAGGAATGCAGCAGCAGCATTAGGTGAAGATAAATATAGATTATTGATTAGTAAATGTAAAAGTTTTATGAAAAAACCTGGTTTAAGTTATTTTACAACAAAGGAGTTTTCTGCTGATAGTTTAAAGGGAAAAGATTTAATTGTGTATTGTGAGAGTTTATCTGGAAAAATGGATGTGGTAGGTAGTAAATTGTTAAAAGTTTTTGAGATGTTGAATAAAAGGCTTGGAGATTTTGGACCAAAAGGAGATTGGCATTGGGATCAAAAGAATAAAGCTTACCTTTGGTTTAGTTTTAAATCAAAAAAGTTGAGTAATGAGATGGTTTTTAATGGGCCTCCTATTGAGTTGGATAAGCATGTTAAGATCTTTAAGAAAAAATATAAGAATGCTTTTGTTAAGAATGGTCGTGTATTTGCAAAGATTAAAAGAAAATATACAATTCCTGATGAATTAGTTCTGGAGGTTATTAAAGATAACTATGTTAAAGAAAAGGTGAAGAAAATATGCTTAATGAAATAATTAATATCATACTTTTAACTTTAACTCCTGCTTTAGAATTGAGGGCTTCTATTCCTTATGGTATATTAATAGCTAATTTGAATTGGTTTATTGTGTTGGTTGTTGCTGTTATTACAAATATTATATTAGGGCCTGTTGTGTTTTTTATAATTGATAAGTTTATTCATTTGTTTTTGAGAATGTCTTGGTTTTCTAAGATTTGGGATAAGGTTGTTGAAAGATCTCAACGAAAGGTAAAACCGTATGTTGATAAGTATGGTGAATGGGGTTTAGCTTTGTTTATTGGAATTCCTTTACCGGGTTCTGGAGTGTATACAGGTGCTGTTGCTGCTTATCTTTTGGGTTTTGATAAAAAGAAGTTTTTTGGAGCTGTTGTTGCTGGAGTTTTAATTGCTGGAATATTAGTTAGTTTGATAGTTGCTACTGGTGTTAGTGGGTTTAGTTTGTTTGTTAAGGGGGTTTAATGATTTCTTTTGGATATGAATAAATTGATTTTTTGATGAGGTGACTGCCGCCAGCGAACTTTAAGCTTGACTATTGTGCCCCGCCGCCACCCATAGAATGAAGGAACCTATAAGCTTGATATGAAAGTTCCTTTAGATTACAATAATTCTTATAAAGTTTGGGACTTAAAAGAATATATGGAAGATATTATTGATGAAGTGATGCAGAGTGCTTCTGGTGAGGAGAAGTTAGCTGCTGATAATGCGATTGATCTTGATACTAATTGTTTTCACGGTAT
>CALCXY010000105.1 GCA_937906345.1 Candidatus Woesearchaeota archaeon
TTAAAAATCTTGAAACACAAATTAGTAAAAAAAGAAGCGAGTATCAAAAGGTTACTAAAAAAATTATGGAGATGACGCAAACTAAAACAAAGTTTCTCATCAAAAACGAACGTATATTAGAGGAAGAAGTAAAAAAAGCTGAATTATCATTAGATTTTGCTCATACTCAAAAATCATTTATTGCAACAGGTTTTGTTCCTACAACTAAAGTTTCAAAAGTAAAAGAACAATTAACATCTACCACAAAAGGAGCTATTGTCTTTGAGGAACCTGAATTAGCAAAAAAGGAAGCTGTTCCAGTAAAACTCAATAATAAAGAACCTATCCAAAGCTTTGAAGCTTTAGTAAAATTGTATGAATTACCAAAAGCAAATGAAGCAGATCCAAGTTTTCTGATATTTTTAACATTCCCATTATTTTTTGGAATCATGTTAGGAGATATTGGCTATGGATTAATTACATTATTTTTATTTATGTGGATAAAGAAAAAGTGGCCAGTAACAAAGCAGTTTATGCATATTTTTATGATTGCTTCGATATTCACTATATTATTTGGTGGAGTATTTGGAGAAGTCTTAGGATATGAACATGTGAGTGTTGAAACCGGAGAAAAACTGTGTAATGTAGGTATTTGTTTACACAAAGAAGTTATTGAATCTCATGGTCATGAATATGTTGTGTATGATTTTCCAAGATTATTAAATAGAGTTCATGGAACAATGAAAATAGGAGACTTTGAGATTCTGTCAATTCTTGCTATTGGAATTATGATTGGATTCGTTCATATAAATTTAGGATTACTTATAGGGTTTTTCAATATGTGGAAAGCTCACGGCTTTATGCATGCTTTTTTAGAAAAATTAAGCTGGTATATTATGCAAGCAGGAGTTTTTATCACAATTCTCACATTAACTAAAACCTTACCTTTACGAGTATGGGTAGGGCCTATTATATTTGGAGTTAGTTGTGTTCTTCTTTATTTAGGAGAAGGACCTAAAGGAATTATTGAAATTCCAGCTATCTTTTCAAATATGCTTAGCTATGTAAGACTTGGAGCTGTAGGATTAGCTTCAGTTGGTTTAGCAGTTGTTGTAAATGAGAATTTAGCTAAGCCTTTTATTGAATTAGGAGGATTTTACTTAATTCCAGCAATATTAGTTATGATTATTGGACATACAGTAAATATTGGCCTTGGAGTGTTAGGACCATTCCTACACGGAATAAGGCTACATTATGTTGAATACTTCTCTAAGTTTTTTACTGGAGGAGGCAAACCATTCAAGCCTTTTGGCTTAGAAACTATCGGAGGTAGATAAAATGGCAGGAATAGATACTGCATTGATCGGATTGGCAGCAGCTTTATCTCTTGGATCAAGCGCTTTCGCAGCAGCTTGGGCAGAGACTAGAATTGGAGTTGCAGCAGTAGGAGCAATGGCAGAAAAAGAAGAACTTTTCGGAAAAGGTCTTATTTTGACAGTTATCCCGGAAACAATCGTTATTTTTGGATTAGTTGTAGCGATATTAATTATCGGTTTAGCAGGATAAAATGGGAATAGAAGAGTTAAAAAACCAAATTATGGAAGAAGCAAACAAAAAAGTAGAGGGTATGCTCAAAAAATCTAAAGAGGAAGCAGAGAAGACTCTTGCAGAGACAAACAAAGATTTGAAAAAGCATGAAGAAAACTCTAGATTAAACGCTGAAAAAATGATTCAAACAGCTGAACGTAAAGAATTAGCTGCTGGAGAATTTGAAGGCAAAAAAAGTTTGCTTGATAAGAAAAAAGAGATCATAGATTTGGTAGTTGATGAAGCAAAAAAAGAATTGCAGAAACAAAAAACTTCTCAGAAAAAAGCATTATTGCAAAAACTGTTGAAGCAAGCAAAAAAAGAGATTAAAGTAAAAAGGGTTATTGTGGATATAAAAGATAAATCACTTATTAAAGAAAAAGGAGTTAAAGTAACAACAGAAACTCTTAGTGGAGGACTTATAGCTGAAACAGATGATGGTAAAATCATTGTTGATATGAGTTTTGACACACTTTTGCAACAAGCAAAAGAAGAGAATCTCCAAGAATTATCAGAGGTGTTGTTTCATGAGTAAGCTACGCTTAGGATTTTATCCTTATACGTATGCACGCCTAGCAGTTATGAAAGGCGATCTCATTAAACAAACCCAATGGGATAATTTATTGAAGATGGGAATAAATGAATTATTGCGTTATTTACAAGACTCTGGATATAAAACAGAGATTGATGCACTTGGGATGGATAAAAGGAACTTAGCATCTTTAGAGAATGCACTTAACACTAATTTGATGAGGATCTTTACAAAACTAAAAAGAATCTCAGATGAAAAAGTGCAAAAAGTTTTAGAGGTGTATTTATCAAGATATGATATGGAAAATATCAAATCCATTGTGAGAGGAAAATTAACTCAAACATCTGGAGATGAGATTAAAGAGATGTTATTACCCTCTATAAATCACGACGAAGAATATTTTTTAGAGCTCATGAAAATTGATGATTTAGGAAAGTTGTTTAAAAAATTAGAATTAGACATCAAAGGAAAAGAACTCTTTGAAATTGAAAATTCTATTGATAAAAAATATTATGATGATTTGTTTAATTTTGCTAAAAATATAAAAGGTCAGGGTAAGCCTTTCAAAGAATTTATTGAAGCTGAATTGCACATCTTAAACATTAAAATGTTATTACGATTAAAGAAGGAAGAGTTTTCAAAAGAAGAAATAGGAAAATATTTAATTAATCCAGATAAAAGAATAGAAAATTTAATTGAAATTGAAAAGATTCAGGATATTGTAAAAGAATTACAAAAATTAGGTTTTGTTTCAAAAACAATTAAAATTGAAGATACTGCTTTACTTACACAGGTTGAGATTGATTTAGATATTAATTTACTCAAAAAAGAAGTTGCATTAATGCATAAGTTTCCATTAACTGTAAATGTAATATTAGGATTTATGTTTGCAAAAGAAATTGAAGTAAAAAATCTTAAAATTTTACTCAAAGGAAAATCATTACATTTAGAAGAGGATTATTTACAAAGCCTATTAGGAGTTGCATAATGGAATTATCAGTTTTAGGAGCATCAGGATTTACACTTGGTTTCAGATTATCAGGTATTAAGAAAGTAATAGATTACAAAAATGAGGAAGATGTTAAAAAATTAAGTAAAGATAAAAATGTAGGAATAGTGATAGTTGATCAATCCACTTTTGATGGTCTTAATGAACATACAAAAGAAGAAATGGTGAGCTCAATAAACCCTATATTTGTTGTGGTATCTTCAAAGCCGCAAGAAGAATTAAGAAAAATGATAATTAGATCAATAGGAGTTGATTTATTACGAGATGAATAGGTGATTACAATGACACAAAAAGGAAAAATTTTCAGAATTGCTGGCCCAGTTGTTATAACAAAGGGAATGGAAGCAAAAATGTATGATGTTATTAGAGTAGGAAATGAAAGATTAATGGGGGAAGTTATTAAGATTCAAGGCGACCTTATTACTATTCAAGTTTATGAAGATACATCAGGAATAAAACCAGGAGAACCTGCTGAAAACACAGGTGAACAATTATCTGTTGAGCTAGGACCTGGATTATTAACAAGTATTTATGATGGAATTCAAAGACCATTAGAAGTTTTACAACAAAAAATGGGAGATTTTATTGCAAGAGGAGTTGAAGCTCCAGGTTTACCACGAGATAAAAAATGGGAATTTAAACCAGTTGCAAAAAAAGGAGAATCTGTTACACAGGGAATGGTTTTAGGAGAAGTAGAAGAAACTCCTGGATTTACTCATAAAATATTAGTTCCTCCAAGAATGGAAGGCACTATTAAAGATATTAAGGCAGGAAGTTTTAAAGTTGAAGATACTATATGCACATTACAAAAAGGTGGAAAAATATCTATGTTACAAAGATGGCCTGTAAGAAATCCAAGGCCTCTTAAAGAAAAACTAACACCTAGTGCACCTTTAATCACAGGACAAAGAATTTTTGATGTATTATTTC
>CALCXY010000106.1 GCA_937906345.1 Candidatus Woesearchaeota archaeon
TGATGTGCGAGATTGCTATTGGGGAGATTTTTTAAATCTAGATCATGGTCAAGGAACAACATATGAACGATTAAAAGCTATTAAAAGTAATTGTTTTCCTCAAGTCCCTCCTGGATTTCGATTTTGGGATCCAGCCGACCAAACTCAGATTAAAAAAGTATGTGAAATGGCAGTTGAATTAACAACATTTAGGCAGCCAGTATTTGCCACTATTCAAGATATTAGACCTCCAAAATCTTGGGTAAACTCTGCTGCTTTTTACTGCACTACTATGGGTGATTGCGGCAATAAACGTAATATTTTAGGTTTCAGAGTTCGTGGCCATTATTTTAATTCAGATTTTTGGTATCCTCCTAATACTGAAGAAGTAGATGATGTGTATGGCCCTGATATAATAACTTATAGAGACGGTTTAATATTAAGAAATGATGTATTTAATCATGTGTATGGAATTATCTATAATCCTCAACCAGATACTGCAGCTGCTCATGGTATTGTTTCAGATTTTCATAATCAAATTAGAGGTTTTAGTCTATGTAGAACTAAGAAAAAGTTTGGATGCCATAAATGTAAAAATAATGCATTTAATTGCAAATCTTATGTTCCATGTGTAAAAAAAGCATGCCTACCTAGGCAACCAGTTCCATCTAATTATTTAAGATGGTTTACAGGTTACTCTGCTTGCTATCCTTGGTTCCCAGAAGAATATAATTTATTTACAATTCCTGCAGGTGCTATTAATCTAGGCTACGGTTATTATAATCCTAATACTGGACAAATTCATAGATATGATGGAACAGTATTAAGACCTCCTTCACTATCTGAATTAAATTTTGTTAATCAAATAACACAAACCATAAATCAAATGAGCGGTGGTGCTAGTGGTGGTGGAGCTTCTGGTGTTGGTGCAGCTCAATTACAAAGTTATGGTGTTCCAGATTCATGTAATTTTTGTAATACTGATGGAATTAAACCTTGCACTGAGTATAAATGCAGAAGCTTAGGTAAAAATTGTAGACTCCACTTTAATGCAACAACTGGAAAAGGATTTTGTAAAGATGCTCAACAAACTTTAGTTAATTTAGGTCCTTTGAAAGTCACATTAAGAGAGGATAAAGTTCCCTCTGGCTTTTTTTTAATTCCAACTACATTTGTTGATCAAGATATTTTTGATATTAGAGATGAGATTCAACCCATGCAAAAGTTTGAAATAGAATTAGAAACTAATAGGGATGCATTCTGCCAAGCTTCTATTATTCCCGGACAAAAAATTAATGGAAAATTCTCTGGTTTAGGGCAATCTAATTTAGGTGCTTGTGGTGGGAATAGACAATGTTTAGAAATTATTGATGATGGTACAAAACATACTGTAAGGTTCCAGTTAAAAAGCGATGAAGCTTTCTCTGCTCGTCTTCTTGAATTATTAAACTTTACAACAATTTTACAAACAACACAACCTGGAGTTGATAATATTAATCTTGGAGGTTTTGAGTTTCCTGTTGATGCAGCTAAAAGTTTTATAGCACATGCTTTAGGCGTCCCTCCTGGTCAAGCAACCTCTTTTACCAATGAATTGTTATTATTAACAGAATCAAGGAGATCTTCTTTATTTTTTAGTTGTATTGATGATAACGGCAATCAAGATGTTGATAATGTAGGTGTTACATTTTCTATTAATATAACTGATAAGATAAGACCAGAGGTCACTATTCAGAATATTCAAACAAGATTTGATGCTATCAACAACATTCATAATATTTCTATTCAATTTTTACCAATTGATAATGCAGATAATTTGAATTGTGTGTTAAACGCTAAAAAAGATGATGTTGTAGAAGGGTCTATTAATGTTTTTGTAACTTCTAATGAAGCATTTACAGATAAAATAACTGAATTAGATCCTGGAGATTATTCTGTTAATGTTGTTTGTTCAGATGCAATAAATGAAGGAAAAGCTACTCAAGCTATTACACTTGCATAATTTATTTAAAGTACCTCTTCTAATCAATTATAGGGTGAAAAAAGAGTGAATATATTATTTGTTAGACCACCAAGAACCTTTTGGCCGTTTAATTCTGAATCTTCTAGTTTTTGGCAGCCTTTGGCTTTTTGCAGTTTGGCAGCTATATTAAGAGAAAAGTTAGATTTTGTAAATGTTAAAATTCTAGATTGTTTACCTTTAAAGATTGGCTGGAGTTCTTTAAAAGATCATATTGAAAGAATTAAACCTGATGTAGTATGTTTAGGAGATGAAACCGCATCCTCACATGAATCCATTAAAGTTGTTTCTTTAGTTAAAGAAATTGATCCAAATATTAAAGTTCTTGGAGGAGGTTATTTTTTTGGTAATATGATTGAAGAATCTCTTAAAGAGCATAGTATGGATTTTATTATCATGAAAGAAGGTGAACTTACAATACTTGAATTTGTTAAAGAGTTAAATAAACCTAAAAAAGATCAAGATTTTGCGAAAATTAAAGGTTTAGCATTTAAGGATAAAATAGGAAGAATTATTATTAATCCTTTAAGAGAATTTATTAAAAATCTTGATGAGCTACCTTTACCTGCATATGATTTATTGTCTATGGATTTATACGGTGCAAATTCTAAAAACCATAAAGATTTTGTTGCAATTGAACACGGAAGAGGCTGCACTGCATCTTGTAATTTCTGCTCTATTTTTGCTCAAATGTCTCCAGATAAAAATCCATTATATAGAACTAAATCTGCAAAAAAAAGTTTAGAAGAAACTGAGATTTTAATTGACAAGTATAAACGTAAAACATTTAATTGGGTTGATGGAACTTGGAACGCTTCTCCTACTTGGATTAAAGAATACTGTCAAGGTATTATTGATCGAGGTTTAGATATCCAACACACTGCTTGGATGCGTGCTGATTATGTTTTAAGAGATGAAAAACTAGGTTTATTAAAAAAACAAGTAGATGCAGGTTTAGTTGAATCTATTATTGGAGCTGAACGTCCACCTGGATTTGATTCTCAATTAAAATCAAAATTAAATAAATTTAATTATTCTTTTGATAAATGTAATGAAGCTTTTAAGATTTTAAAAAAATACAATAAAGTATATACAATAGCATCATTTATCTATGGTTTACCTGAGGATGATAAACAGGTTCTAAAGGCATTAAATAAAGTAGTGCATTCTGATTTTGCAGATATGGTATTTTTGTTGCCTTTTACTCCAAATCCTGGAACTCCTGAGTGGATTAAACACAAACACTCTTTTCCAACAAAGGATTTTAGAAAACATAATTATCATTTTCCAGTTATGGGAACTAAGCATCTTTCTACCCAACAACTCAATTCATGGTTTAAGAAAGTATTATTTTGGTATGTGTTCTGGCCTGACAGGTTAATTAAACGTGTATGGTCTGAAACAGATGAACGAAAAAAGCGTTTGCACAAAAGCTTAGCTCAAAAAATACTTTTAGCATCTGGCACAAAACTCTTTAATTTAATTACCTTAAATAAAGCACATGAATCTGAATTCGGAAGATGCCCTGCTTGGTATTATTGTTAGTAAGATTTATATAGATTCCTTAATTATCATCTCTAATGACAGATACTATAACAATGGAAAAAGTGTATGATGAATTGAAAAAGATAGAGAGTAAAATGGTTACAAAGAAGGAAATGGAATCACTAATGGAGACTCTGGAGATATTGGGAAATCCTGAAACCATGGATCAATTACATTCTAGTAAAAAAGACATTGCAGCTGGCAAATTAAGAAAAACCGATTCTGTCTCGGATATGATAAATGATTCGTAAGATGTCTGACTGGAGAATACAAAGCACAGACACTTTTCTCAAGAATTTTAAAAAAAATAAAAATAACGCTGAGTTACTAAACCAACTGGACAAAGTAATTATCAGATTTAAGGAAAATCCTCATTTTGGAAAGCAATTATCAGGTCCTCTTAAGGGAAGATGCTCTACTAGACTCCTAAAAAATTTTAGATTAATATTTTCTATCGATGAAGAAGAAAAATGTGTTTACTTAGAGGCATTAGATCACAGGAAAGATATCTATGATTAAAGAAAAATATATTAAAAGCTTTGATGGAACTAAGTTATTTTACCAAATACATAGAAGTAAAGGTCCCTGGATTGTGATGATTCATAGTCCTGGATCTAATCATACTACTTTTAATTATGAAATTAAAAAATTAAAAGATAGGAAGTATTCTTTACTTATTCCAGATTTAAGAAATCATGGAAAGTCAGGTGTTGGCTCCATATCTATGGAAAATTTATTAAAAGATCTAGATTTTATATTAAAAAAAGAAAATATTTCAAATTATAAATTATATGGAGGCTCAGCTTCAAGTTCATTACTATTAGAATTTTATAAAAATCATAATAATGTAAATGAAATATTTTTATTATATCCCTCTCATTATAATAACTTTAAGTTGAAAGGAAAATTATATTACTTTTTAGGTCATGTATTATTTTTATTTTTAAAAAAAAGGAAACCAGAAGAAAAACAATTTATTGATTTATCCACAATTGGAAGAGTTAACCTAATCGATTATCTTAAAATTATTCGAAGGATGATGAGTTTTAGAGCCTATTTATTAACACTTAAAAAAATGATTAAAATTCCTATGTATAAAGATTTTAAAGTTCCGACAAATATTGTGTTTGCAAAGAATGAAGATCTCAGTAAATATAAATTAATAAAAGGAAATGAATTAGTTAAACATTCCTATGTTAATTCAAGCCATACAGTTGAAGATTTACGAAGTTTAGAAACTAAAAAAGAGGCATTTTCTTTATTATTTGATAAACAAAATCAAGAAAAAAAAGGCATTTCGATTATCATCCCTACTTTAAATGAAGAAAAGTATATTGGTAATTTATTGAATTGCTTAACAAATCAAACCTATAAAAACTTTGAAGTGATTGTAGTTGATGGAAATAGTAGTGATAACACAATTGAAATTGTGAGATCTTTCAGAAGTAAAATGAATATTACCCTAATTGGGTCTAACAGAGGAAATCATTCATTTGATAGAAATTTAGGTGCAAAACATGCCAAAAATAATCTTTTATTATTTTTAGAAGCAGATGTTCATTTTAAGAGTAATTTTTTAGAAAAATCGGTCCTAGAATTCAATAAGAAACAAGCAGATGTCGCTATTCCAAAATATATCCCTAATAGTAATAAATTATATCACATTTTTTTCTTTTGGAGTTTAAATTCATGGTTTTTTTTATTCCAAAAATTTTATGGAGGAGGAATCGGTACTGGAATTTTTATAAAAAAATCCCTTCACAATATTATTGGAGGATTTAATAGCAATTTAAGAGTTGCAGAAGATGTGGAATATATGTCACGAGCAGCGAAATCAAACAGGTTTTTTACTTTAAATTCAAAATTGTATGTATGCATGAGAAGATTTGAGGTAGAAGGATCAAAAAAAATTATGTGGAAATGGTTAAAAATGTATTTTTTAGTCATGATAGATAAAAAATATCAAGCTAATAAGATTCCCTATGAATTTGGGGGTTTTTAAATACATTTATCTGAGATTTATTTTTAAAATTAAATTTTAATAATTTTATTAATAACCAAAAAAATTTATTTTTTATATTTACCAATAAAAATCTTTTTTGTTGATTAGATCCATATCTCATCTTTACAAAATCTGATGTAGACCCTAAGTAAAGATTTTTTCCTTTTTTTATAGAATTTTTTATTAAAAAATTTAAAACAAAAAAATAGGGGCTTTTTATTTTAGAATTAATTGAAGATTGTGCTCCATAAAAATTAAAATATAATCTACTTTCTGATTCAGTGATGATGAAAAAACCTATTAAATTTTCCCCCTTAAAAATCTTAACAAGTGATGATTTAATATTTCTATCTGATAATAGATTATAAAAAAAGTGGGGGGTTAATTTCCTAAACTTATAGTCAGAAGAGTAAAAAATGTTAGAATAAAGTCTATAAAGCTCAGAACTAAATCTTGTGGAAGATCTATAGTTAATTTTATTCTTTTTAATATATTTTTCTATGAAGAGTAAGTGTCTAGAATATTTATTTTTCATATTCTCAATATAATTATTGAAAGAAGTAAAGTTATTATATAAAAAATAATTAAAAAAAAATGAAATTTTATACAATAATTTATTTTGAATTTGTTGAACTTGAATAGAATCTAAAAAACTAAAAAGTAAAATTCTTGACTTAAATTTTTTTTGAAATATTTTTATTAATTCATTTACCACAAGATTATAATAGTCTCGGTTTTTCACCCTTAGGCTACTCTCTGAAAAAGCTATTGGAATTCCTACATGCATTACTGCAACTTTATTATTTTTATTAAATACCTTAAGTAATAATTTAATTATTTTCCTTTTTTCTAATGGAGCGATCTCTAATAAATCTAATTTTATAAAGGAAAAAATAGCTTTTCCAATAGCCTCTTCATTATCATATATTAGGAGATAATTTATTTTAATATTACTTTTTTCGAGGATATTACAAAAATCCCAACTTACAAATAAATCATCTTGATGCTTATTTAATAAATCCCAATCTTTCTTATCAATATTGTTTATAGTATCAAATAATTTTGTATTAATTTTTCTCATCATTATCAGACCATTGTTTATAACAAAGAATAATTAACAAAGTAATTATTATTAATAAAATTAATGAAACAACCTGAGGCAAATTCAACCCCCAAACCCTTCCCAAACCATCTCTAAAAAACTCTATAAAAAACCTAAACACTGAATATAAAAATACAAACCATAACATTATCTCCATATCAAACCTCTTCTCCCTAAAAACCCACACCAATATTAAAAATATCAAAAACCCACTAATAGACAAATAAATTGCAGTTGGATGTCTTAAACTCCCATCTACATGATACAATGCCCAAGGAACTTTTGTAATCGTACCAGGAACATCATTCCAAAAATGACAACCAATTCTATAAATTCCAATCCATAAAGCCATTGCAGGAGCCATTGCATCTCCTATTTTACCATAATATACCTGCCAATCTATTCCTTTACTGCCTTTTGTATACAAACTATACCATAAAAGAAACAAAGCTCCTCCTATTAACATTCCCCATGAAACTAATCCTGGAGCTCTAATATTAAACATGGAAACCAAACTACTTATCCCTTCCCATGTCTCAACAGTAAACCAAACTCTCCCACCCACTAAAGCTGAAAAAAATATTCCTAAAAAGAACCATAAAAATCCCTTATCACTAATCTCAACTTTACTTTTACGCAATCTATAATCAAAAACAAAGAAAAACACAATAGTAGCTAACGTTAAGAATATGGTTTCAACTCCTAATCCATAAATATGAGGAATTTGTGTATAATTTAATGCCATTTTCCACCTATACTGGAATAATTTGAATTCCAGGAATTCCCTTAAAGTCTTTATCTTGAGTAACTAAATAATTGATCTCATGATGTTTCATTAATGAAACTATAGAGGCATCTGTTGGAAGGAGGGCATGATTAATACTAAAGCCTATTGATAATTTTTCAACAGTTGTATTTAGGGGCATTATTGTAATAATTTGACTAATTTCCAGAAAAAACTTCAAATATTTTTTTAAGACTATTTTACGAAGCTTAACATTTTTCTTAATAATTTTTATTATTTCATATTTCTTATTAGAAACTCCAGAAGCAGCTGTATAAAGCAACTTAAACTTAACTTCATTTAATATTCCATAAGAAGTGTAAAGAGTATTTTGTTCATTACATAATATTTTTTGGATTTCATGCCATCCTTTATTCCTAAAAAGATAGCAAAGAAAAGCATTAGCATCAATAAAGAGTTTTTTCATTGTTACATATCATACATAAAATCTAAAGCATCATTGTCTAATTTTTTTAAATTAGTTCCTTTAAATTCTCCGAAGAGGCCAGCTAAATTTTTAATATCTTTATCAATAGGTATAATAAGAATACCTCCTTCAATCTCCATAACCTCAACTTGCTGATGGGGAACGAGGTTTTGATGTTTTCTTATATTCTTTGGAATCACGAGTTCTCCTCTTCTTCCAATAGTTTTAGTTACCATGCAAAGAGAATACCTCTTTACCTATATAAATCTTTCTGAATTATTAGTTAAAATTCGGAATTATATTAAAAATTCCGAATAAGGAGAGTATTTTTAATGTACTATGAAATTATTTTACAATCTTCATATACAATTTCTCTAAATTAGCCTTAGAATTAATTTTACCCTCATACCCTATTTTTCCATTATTAATAATAGCTACATGACTACAAACCTTTTTCACAATATCAAGATGATTTGAAGTTAATAATATAGTTTTACCCTTAAAAGAACTAATAATATTAGTCATTAATAAAATATTTTTAGGATCAAATCCAGCTGTTGGCTCGTCTAATATTAATAATTCTGGATCCTTAAGCATAGCTTGACAAAATTGAATTAATTTTTTCTGCCCATGACTTAATGTTCCATACTTAGCATCTTTCTTGCTTTCCATCTTTACCATTTGTAATACTTCATTAACTCTTCCCTCAGAAACATGGTCAAGCTTTGCAAAATATTTGAGATTATCATATACAGTTCTATGCACATACAGATCAGTATCTTGTAATAAAGCACCTATTTTATCACTAACAGTATAATACTCTTTGATATCTTTCCCTAAAATAGTAATACTCCCTGTATCAGGTTTTAATATTTTAGTTATTAAACCTAGTGTAGTTGTTTTTCCAGATCCATTAGGCCCTAATAAACCATACACAGATCCTTTAGGAATAGTAACACTTAAACCTCGTAACGCTTCTATTTTTTTATAATTTTTGTATAAGTTTTTTATCGTAATCATAGGTCTTTCCTCTTAAATACAAAATAAGCTATAAAAATAAACACAATTGATGATATAATAAGAATAAAAAATGGAGTATAGGATATGCTTTCAGTAAAAAATCTCAATCCATATTTGTAATAATTAAAAGGGGATATTATTTTTAATGTATTACTCAACATAAAAAGTAAAGGTATAATAATAAAGCAAGCTCCCATAAATAATGATTTTTTACTGTTGTTAGTAAGTGTTGAAGCTAATAATACTAAACTTGTAAAATAAAGTGCAAAAATAACTAAGAAACCATAGAGTAAAAATCCTTGTTGTATTATATTGGCTCGTTGTGTGTGACTAATAAAATCTATTGCTATAATATAGACAATTAAATTTGCAAAGATATTAATTAAAAATATCGCTAAAAACTTACCAAAAAAAATACTTTCTCTTGGAATTCTATACACTAAATTCCTCATAGTCCTTGATTCTCCTGATATAATGTCATAAGACAGCAAGAGTGAGAATATTGGGAGCAAAACTATAGAGGCAAAGTAAAAAAAGATGATTGGAAAGGGCAATTCTTGCCCAAATCCTAAGATATCTGTTAACCAAATATTCCATATACCTGTTAAGAGAACAGCTTTTTTCATTCCCCATGATAAAAAGATCAAATAAATTACTGTAACAGCAATAATCCTTTTGTCTTTAAAGCTCTGAACTAAATCATCTAGAAAAACCTCTTTTAATGATTTGAAACACATACCCTCTTTCTGATAATCCATGTTTATAAACATTGCTTTGAATGATACCCTTAAAAATAATAGGTAAATATATCTTATAAATATTATATAAAAACACTCTAAAAATAAAGGGTAAT
The DNA here is from genome assembly GCA_937906345.1 of Candidatus Woesearchaeota archaeon. Lineage (GTDB taxonomy): Archaea > Nanobdellota > Nanobdellia > Woesearchaeales > CALCXY01 > CALCXY01. Next base: position 9,733 of record CALCXY010000106.1, read on the forward strand.
AATATATTAATAAAATAGTACTAATTAATAGTATTTTTTTAACCTAAATGCTCCAAAATCGAAATGTTTATATATAAATACTATGAAAAATAACAGTATTATTCAAGTAAACCCCCTTTGTTTTTGTGGTAAAAAACACCTGTTTGCTTGGATACATTGAGAACCATGTTTTTGATGTTCAGAATTTTCTGAAAAGAAAATTCTTTTTTTTATTTTTTTTTAAGGAAATAACAATGGGAAACAAAGTAAAGGTCCAAAAGACCAAAAACAATCAACATATTATTACTCTTCCTAAGACTCTTGCTGAATTATTTGATATTAAACAAGGAACTATTCTAGAATTTAAAGTAAATAAAGAAGGAGAAATCGTATTACGTAAAAAATGAAAAAAGCACAATTAGCAATCTATGCAATCATTGGTATGATTGTTATAATCGCAGCTGGAATCACTGTATATACTTTCAATGAGAAAACAGAGGATGAATTACCTTCATTAGCTTCTAATACTGACTCAGAATTAGGTAAATTTGTGCAATCCTGCTTAGAACCTGCTGTTATGCACGGCGTTGAAATCCTAAGATTACGTGGAGGACATATTGAGCTACCTGCAAATGTTCCAACATTTGAATATTTTGATCCTAACAAATTTAGTGTTCAAAGAGTAGATGGTTCCTTAAAAGTTGTTGATGATGGTGCTCCTGTTAAAGTACCTTATTGGGTTACTGATTCTCAAATATTTGTTCCTACCTTAGAACATATGGAATCACAATTAGAAACATATGTTGAAGAGGAAGTTGTAAATTGCATTGATGATTTTAATTTCTTTAGATCTCAACATTATGAAGTTGAAAACGAGCTTCCTATTGTAAATGTAAATATGGATGAAACAGTTGTTGTGAGTTTAGATTATCCTATTACTTTAACACGTGAAGAAGAAATAGTAAGTGAATCAGAATGGGCTTATCAATTAAGGATTGATCTTGCAAAGCCAAGAGCATTTATGGAATTATTTGCAGCATCTCAAGAATCAAATGCAATGTTAGAACAAAGAACTTTAAAATTATTATCTGTGAATGAAGGTATTCATCCAGACGCATTACCACCTAAAGGAAAATCAGATACAAACATGGATTGTTCAATGGTATCTTGGAAACTAGATGAAGTGAAAACACACTTCCAAGAAATTATTATGAATAATCTAGCTGCTATGAAAGTAAAAGGTTCTGAATTTGATCCTATTGAAGCTGCTCAATCTCAACAAATGGTTGATTCTTTATTATTAGGTTCAGGAAATACTGATGTGAATAATTTGGAGATATCTTATTTGTATTATCCTCAGTTTGGTATGGATTTTGATATCTTTCCTAAAAGAGGTAATGATATTCTTCCTGATAAGAGAAGCCAATTAGGTATTCCAGGTATAGCACAAATATGTATTTTAGATTATACCTTCAAGTATTTTGTTAGATATCCAATTTTAATGGAAGTTACTATTAAAGGAGCTGATAGATTAAATGCAGTTGATAAAACAATAGCATTTAATGACGGATTCACCTTTAGAGTCCCTATTTTAGTTGTCATTTACGGCAACCAACCAAGAGAATTTATACCATTACCAAGATTTGAAGTTAATAATGCTGCTGTTCAAAACGTATTATCTCAATTTGGAAACACAAATAGTTTTGAAACATTCTTTTGTGATGATAAAAACTCAGGTGAAATAACAGTTATAGCAGCAGACGCTGAATCATCCACAAGATTAGATGATGCATCAGTATATTATCAATGCGGCTCTAATGAAAACAATTGTGGTCTTGGCACTATTACTAATGGAGAATTAAAAACTAATATGCCAATGTGTGAGAATGGATTATTAACTATTAAAAATAGTGAATATGCAAACTTTAATACTATTCTTACAACAGATGAACAAGATAAATCAGTTACTTTCTTCTTACATAAATTAAGAGAAATGGATGTAGAAATATTAAAAGTTTCAACATCAGATTTAGTAAACGCATTTAGAACTGGAACTTCAACATTCACCCCAAAACCATTAACTGATAAAGAATCTGCTCATATTACTATAGAAGGCCTTGAACAACCATTAATTGCGTATCCTGATTCAAATATAACTAAGTTAAGCCCTGGTAATTTTATAGCACATATTAATTTAATAGGAGATGTTGATGCACAATTTGAAAGTGCAGATACTGGCGATATTACTAATATCAAAAAGACTTCTTTAGGTGAAACTGTTGTTCCTTTCACCATTAATACAGGTGATCTTAACGGTAAGAAAAAAATTATCTTTTTAGCAATTCAAGATAAAACAGTTGAGGAAATAGAAGATGCTGAGGATTTTAATATTAAAACATTCTCTAGAGCAGATGGACTTGTAGATGTGTATTTACATAATGGAGAACAATTAGATTACTTTGATATTGTAAGACAAGGTTTAGAAGAAAGTGAATACCAAAATATTCGATTTAGATCAGAAGACTATAAATCATTATTAAAACCTAGACTAGAATGAAAAAAATACAATTAATCGCATTATACATGATTTTGTTAGTGATTACTATTCCATTTTATAGTTCTACTGTGTTTGCTCAAGAAGATTCTAATGAAAAAAAATTCACATCAGAATCAAAACTTATTGAAAACATGGACTTAGATGAATTAGAATCAAAGTATGGTGTAAGAGATGTAGAAGGAATTAATATTGATAAAGCATGTTTTGAAAAAAACGCTAAAGATTCTAAAGTTACTGAGATTATGAACTCAGGACCCATGAAAATTATTGAAGGAATATTTTTAGTTCTATATTTGATAAATACAATCTATAATACCATTGATTTAATATTAAGAACATATCATTTGGTTACTGGATATATTAGTGATGGTTCATGTAGTATTGCTGCTTGGACATTTGGAGTTGGTTTATCTGCATGCGCTTTCAATGAAGCAACTATTCGAGGATGGG
>CALCXY010000107.1 GCA_937906345.1 Candidatus Woesearchaeota archaeon
GCTAGGCGAGTAGTGAAGGCGGAAGGGGATCATAAGGGGTGTCCCCTTATTTCATTTTTTCAAATGTATTCTTCATTACTAATCTTAATAAAGTTTTACTAAAAATATATCCTACTAAATAATTAAAGGCCATTCCAACTGCAGTTCCTACTAATGAAATAAGAATTAAGAGAATAGGATTAAAACTCAAAAAGGAATAATAAATGAAAATTAATTCTAATGGTATTACTATGAAAAATAAGGAGCCAAAGGCGTTTGCATAAAATAAACCTAATAATGTTCTTTGCTCTATTTGAAAAGTAGAATGTTGGTAAAGTTGCCAAATTGCAGGGCTTTTTTGGAGAAATGGATAAAAGAATTCTTTATTGTAGTATAATAAATAGAATAATGCTCCTAAAACAAGGATTAGAATTAATTTATTTAAGAATTTAGATTTACCTGATTTATTCATGTGTTTTTTTAATAATTCGGCTATAAAAGGTTTTTCTTTCTCTTTAAACAAAAAGGTTATAAAAAATTAAAAAATGATTTTTTAACAGTTTCGTTTGCTCGCTTCGCTCCCAAACAAAACCTTTAAAAACCCCTCCGAATTCCTATATTTACATGAAAAGAAGTTCAAGACGTTGGAAAAAGAAGAATCAAATGAGATGGAAGTGGCAACGTAAAAGGATTAAAAAGGAAAAGAAGCGAAGACAAGGTAGGAAATAATCCTAAATTAAGCTAACTAATAGTTCTACAATATTACCAAAAACTAATACAAATATAAAAGATAATAGAAAACTCGGTAAAAAAGGTATACCTTCCTTTATTTTGACTTTTTTTATTCCAGATTGTTTAATTTTTAGAATTTGTTCATGAGATATTCCTAAATCTTTAGAGGATGCTACTGTTTTTTTGCCTACTTTAACTTCATCTACAATCCAATCACCTTCAGTTAGCTTTGAAGTGCTAATAAATTTAATCATGCATATTTCTTCAATTGTTTTAATGAAAATGTAAAGATACATTAGAATGTAATAGGTTATGATTAAGACTAATAAGAGCAACCTTGTTTTTATACTTTTGATGAAAAGAAACATGATAATTAATAATGCAAAGCTGATTGTGAATGAAGTAATTCTAATTTTAAAATGAAGAGGTGTGTGCATATATGCATGGAACTGTTTTTTAAATTTTTTCCAATTTTTTAAGGCTAAAATAAACGTCCAAATAAAACCATATATTGCACCTATAAAGATAACTGCAAAAATAAAAGATATTAATAATGATGAGAACGTAAGATCAAAACCTAATAAAGCTCCTAAGCCCATAAGCATTTTAGAATCTCCGCCGCCCCATTGTCCTGTGTAGAACATTAATAATGCTATAGCAACTCCTAAAATCAAACCAAGGATTCCAAAAAGAAGGGGTTCATAAGACCAAGTAATGATTGAATACATGGATCTGATAAGAATTCCAGCAGCGATTAATGTAAAGTTTAACCAATCAGGCACTTCTCTTGTTTTAAGATCTGTTATAGATCCGAAAATGAGAGAGATTAAGCAGATAGCTATTATCATTAGTGAGAATAAATCAATCATAAGCTAATGGTATAATCCCTTTATTTATATGTTTTGGTAGGTGAATGCTTATAAAGGAATAGTTGTTTTGAGGAATAATGATAGGTTATTTTAAGAATATCTATAGAAATTCTGTTGTAGCTTTAGGAATAGGTTTAAGTTTATTGACAGGATGTGTAACTCCTAAAAAATCTGATGAAATTAAACCTTTCAAACAAACTCATGTTGTGGATTTTGATGGTTTTGCAGAAAGTATATTTTCTAGTTACCAAAAATTTCCTAATAAATTTAAAGTGGAAAAAGATGAAGATGGGACTCATATTGAGGCTTTTGTAAATAAAGAAACAGTCATAAATAAGAGAATACCTCCTTTAGCAACTACTCGTGTATGGGTCTATGATAAAAATGGGAATTTACAATTAGATGATAAAGACCAGTTAGGGTATGAAGTTATTATTCAATTTAAGGATGGAACCTATGGAAAGATTATTAATAGTGTACTAAAAAATGGAATAGGTTTTGATTTAGGAGAATGGGATGAAGATAAGGGTAATTTTATTCCCATTAAGGGTATTGAAGACGTTAAAGAGTTTATTGAACTCATGATCTATAGCCACCAAGAATTTCAAAGGTTTTTAGATCCTAAATTTACAGGAACTTTAGATGCGCTTACTTTGAGCATTTATGAAGGTGCAAAAAAAGTTGAAGAGATTACACCTAGAAGAATATGTCTTTTACTAAAAGAAGATAGTGCTCAACCTGGGAATCAATTAGAAAAAATAGAGCTTGGGAATGAAGGAGAAACCATATATGCTGCAAGTCTCTATCGTTTTTCTGACACATTATTTATTGATAAAGAAAAAGGAACTATTATTCCTTTGGCCTTATTTTATTTTGATCAAACAGATTTGGGGAATATTGGTGAAGGTGATGAATTAGGTTTATCTTTGGAATTTGTTATAGGAGAAGATGTTAAAAAAATGATTTTTGGTGCTCATATTCAAAAAGAAGGGTATACTTTGGAGTTGCGAGATGGAAAAAGGAAAACATGGCAAAAATTTAATGGTACTCAAGGTGAAATTAACCTTTTATTACGCTATTTTTTTCACTACTATACTCATAGAAAGACTAATGACTTTGATGATTTGAGAAAATATAAAGAACTTGAAAAAAATGTTATAGAAATCATAAAGAAAAATCAAATAAAACCATCTGAAAAAAAGGAAGAACCTCCTAAAAGAAAAAATCCTCCACCTTCTAGAAAAAATTTAGCTGAGAGACAAGGTTTAGCCTTAAATTAATTCTAATTTTTAGGAATTAAAATAGGAATATCATCCTTTATTGGATAATTAACATTGCATTTCTTGCATTTGAGTTGGTTTTTATTTTGAGTAAGATCTGATTTACATACAGGACATGCTAATACCTTTAATAATTCATTTGAGATTGCCATACACTTTGTAATTAGTTTATATATAAAAATCTTCCTAAATTAATTATTTTCAATATAGAAATTTAATGTATTTTATTACTTAAATTATGTATTTTTAGAAAGGAAAAGCAAACCTTTAAATATAACATCTGTCCTCTATTTAAAAATCTATTGTAACTAATAGACTATAATCTGTTGTTGGGGGAAATAGTATATACGAGGCTGGTAACCATGGCATACGTTAAAAAATGTCCAGAATGTGGAAGTATAAATTTATTTCATAATAGAGAGAAAGGGGAAGTAATCTGTAAAGATTGCGGTCTAGTTTTAGAGGATAAGATGGTAGATTTTTCTCAAGAGTGGAGAGAATTCGATTCTGATTCAGGCGATAAAAAGCGAAGAACTGGAGCTCCTATGACTTATACTCAGTTTGACCAAGGTTTAGGTACTGAAGTGGGTCAATCATCTGATTTAAATGTATTAGGCGGTAAAAATAGAAGCAAATTCTTTAGATTAAGAAAATGGCAATATAGAATTTCAACTGCTATTGAAAGAAATTTGAAACTTGCGTTAGCAGAATTGAAAAGAGCTTCATCTTTCTTAAAATTACCTAAAAGTGTAGAAGAAGAAGCTGCTAGAATTTACACATTAGCTGTTCAAAGAGGCTTAGTAAGAGGAAGAAGCATGGAATCTGTTGTTGCAGGTGCATTATATGCAGCTTGTAGGAGACATGAGGTTCCTAGAACTCTTGATGAGCTAAGCGAAGCTTCTGGAATTGAGAAAAAAGAAATTGGAAGGACATATAGATTTGTTACAAGAGAATTAGGTATCACTATATTACCTTCAAATCCTGCAGATTATATTGCTAGATTTGCAAGCTCTCTTAAATTAAGTCCAGAATCACAATCAAGAGCAGTTGAGATTTTAGAAGTTGCACAAAAATCCGAGTTAACCTCTGGAAGAGGTCCAACAGGAATTGCTGCTGCAGCTTTATATGTTTCAGCTTTGATTCATGGTGAAAAAAGAACTCAACGAGAAGTTGCGGATGTTGCTGGTGTTACAGAAGTAACAATCAGAAACAGATACAAAGAACTTTTAGAAGAGTTAGATCTTGAAAAAGAGATCAAAAAAACCAAAAAGAAAAAGAAAAGATAATTTTTTTTATTTTTCTTCTTAATTTACCAATATATTTAAATACAGTATCTAGATATTGCTTTATATGGACGTTAATTTGATTAGAAATACTTCTTGGCATGTATTTCATAAAAGAGATAGGAGTCCTTTAATGCAAATCTTCTTATTATCTACAGGAATATATAATGAAGAGATTCCTATTGATTATAGAGTTAAGAATATGAGTTCTTTTAATGGTGTGGTTGCTATTCCTTTAAAAGAAAAATTACGGCTGAAAAACATATTAATAAAAGAGTTAGAAGAGGATCCAAAATTTTTATTAAAAATTATGAAACAATGCAGCGAGATGCATATAGAATATGTTAATGAGTGGAGAGAGATGTATGAAAAAGTTTATTATTCTTTAACGAGTAAGTTTTTGTCTCAGAAATTTATGGAGTATATTCATCAACTCGCAAATTTAGGATTTAGTGTGACTATTCCTTTATTTGTTGAAGAGTATCTTGGAGAAACTGTTTTTAATAAGTTTAAAAATTTTTTTGGGAAAGATGCAGAAAAGATGTATGCTATTGTATTGAATCCTATACGGGCAGGAGCTGTTTTACAGGAAGAAAAAGCATTATTGCAAGTTTGTGATTTTAATTATCATCAATTCAGATTTGGCTGGATGAAAAATGTAGATTACAAACAAGAGTATTACCCTGTTTCTTATTATAAAAAAAAGTCAAGTAAAATAACAAATCCAGAATCAAAAATTCAAAAAATATTAGAGCAGCGTACAAATGAAAAAAAGATTTTTAAGGATTTGCTTAAAAAAATTTCAAAAGATAAATTTTTAGTTGCTTTAGTAAAAACCCTCAATAAATCTATTTATTTTAGAAGTTATCGAACAGAGATATTTTACAGCTCTGCTAGATTTTTTACACCTATGTTTAAAGAAATTGGTAAAAGATTAGGTTTAGCAAATTACAAAGATATGCTTTATTTGTATTGGAATGAAATAGAACAATTATTGAATACTGGGAAAAACGCAGATCAAGAATTAATCGATCAGCGAAAAAAAGGATATGTGTTTGTTTCTGATTATGATGGAGAATATACTCATTGGGAAGGTAAAGAAATGGATGATGTGCTAAAAGCTTTTTCCAGTTCTAAAAAAAATAATATTTCCTTGGGTAGTGAGGTTATAGGACAAAGAGCTTACCCTGGAAAGGTTTCTGGCAAAGTGTGTTTAGTTAATACTGATTCAGATTTGAAGAAAATTAAAAAAGACGATGTTTTAGTTTGCCATTCCACAAATATAAATTATGTTCCTTATTTAGATAAAGTTAAGGCAATTGTTACAGAAGAAGGTGGAATCTTAAGTCATGCATCAATGATTAGCAGGGAAATGAAAATTGTGAGTGTTGTAGGAACAAACACTGCTACAAAAGTTTTTAAAGATGGAGATAATATAGAAGTTGATGCAATTAAGGGGATTGTTCAAAAGGTAAAATGATAAAATTAATTATTTTTGATTTAAGCGAAGTGTGCTATAGTAATGAAGAGCAGCCTTTTCTTATTGATTTTTGTAAGGAAAATAAGCTGGATTATGAAAAATTTGATTCAGAGTATCAAGAATTGTTGGTTCAGAGTGAAGTAGATGATTTTTCAGGTCAGGAATTGTGGAAAAGACTATTAGAGCAATTTAATGTTAAAGGAGATCCTGATCAGATTATTAAAGATATGATTGCAATCAAAGAAGAAAGAAAAGATGTTTTAGATTTTGTAAAATCTTTATCAGTAAAAACAGCATATCTTACTAATTATAACCAAGCTTATTGGGAAGTAATTAATAAGAAATTTAAGGTAGATAATCATTTTGACTTTGGACTAGTTTCTTATCAAATTAAAGCTAGAAAACCTGCTGTAGAGGGTTTTAAGGCTATTATGGACCATTTTAAGGTAAATGCTAATGAAACAGTATTTACTGATGATACAGCTAAAAACCTAGTAAATGCTAAAGAATTAGGTATTCATACTATTGAATTTACTTCTTTAAGTGATTTTAAAAAAGGATTAGATAAGAAATTATAATGATTTATCCATATTATTATATATTCATGAACATTCTACTAATTAATGAGTGAAGAAATAGCAGCTAAAGTATACGCTTATCCAGAGACAGTCCAAGGTACTAATGTAATTAATAGGTTTAGGCAAGATCGAGAACAAGGATATAGTGTGATTGTTTTTAGTGAAATTGAATTGGATCTTCTTGAAGCTCAAATGGCAACTAAGGGGTTAGGAGAACATGTAAATGGTTTAGTTACCTTGCCTATGTTAAAAAGAAAATATGGTTTAAATGGAGGCACCTTAAATGATCCAGAATCTTTTGAGACATTATTTAAGTTTTTGTATGATTGTAGGGATGTTCATAGATTACATTCATTTGCACACAATTGTGGAGGGGTATTAAGAACTGTAAATGAAGCAAATATGAGTTCAGCTGATCAAGGATATGATGGTTTTGAAAATTTATATTTATTAGATCAAAGTTACCAAGGAGATCAAATGATACTTCCAGCAGGATTTATTAAAGTTGGAGATATACTCCAAGTAGAATAATGTAGTATGTGTTACTACAAGGGTTTATAAAGGGGATAATAATTCCTTCTTGTTATGAGTATATCACAAGATAGATCAAAAACATTGAAACTTTATGATTGGAATGGAGTAGGTATAGATATAGATGAATTCTGGAGATTATTAGAAGAAAAAGAATCTGAATTATTTCATAATTATAGAGTTTTAGGAAAAACTGATGTAGCATTAAAGCAAGAATATAAACCAGCTGTTATGGCTAAAATGAGAGAATGGGAAGGAAGCGGGGAATTAGTTTATCCTGCTATACCTGGATTTCAAGATAGAATTGATGCTGACTTAAATGAAGGTTATAGGATAGGTATTTTTACTAGTATGGATATGGATGATTTAGAGAGGCAAGCTAATGGAGCAGGATTATCTCTTAAAGAATTTATTATCTTAAATTTATCTGAAGCAATTAAGGAAGGTAATCTTCCTGAAAAAATATCAAAAGAGTCTCCAGAGGTTTTTGCTCAAACAAGGTTATCATTTCAATCAAGAGATATCAGAAGAATTGTTACATATGTTGATGATGCAGAAGAAAGAATTATGGCAGCAGCTAGTGCTAATGCTGTAAATAATAACGCACCTCAATTTGAATCATTATATCATTTTTCACCAAAATTTAATATTGCTGAAGAACAAAAAGATGGATTTTATAGAATTAATGATATTAGTAGAGTAGTAGAAAAACCTTTATAAGGTCTTAATAATTCTATTAAGTATGGTAAAGTTTACTCAGAATATTTCAAAAGAGATAATAAATGAGATTAAGAAAACACATTTCTATAGGCAAGCTGGTGAAGGGAAACTAGCTTATGCTATGCTGCCTTATCCTGCTTGTTTTTCTATGATGAAGGATGCGGGAGTAAATTATAATATTGTTGTTGGATACATAAAAGGTAATGATATGGAATGGCTTTGGGATAAGGATGCAATGATAAAAGTAAGTAAACATTATCTTAATCAGCAAATTAAAAATCCTAAATTTATAGATACACTTGAAAAAAAATGGTGGCATAGTATAGATGCAGTAAAAAAAATTGAATCAAAGATTCTTTCTAAAGATTTAGATGTCTTGGATTTGGATGATTTGGTTTCACTTTTTAAGGAATTAACACAAAAAGGAGTAGAAATGTGGAATCATGTTATCTTTATAGATGCGTTTGATCCTAATGGTAATGAAATGGTTGAAGATGCTATAGCAAAACATGATAAAAAATTGTTAAAAGATTCTTCTACATTAATGTTTCATGACCAAATGGCGTATATTCAAAAAGAAAAAATTGATTTGCTTACTAAAGCACTTACTATTTTGAAGGGAGATGCAAAATCTTTTCTAAAGGCTAAAAGGGTTACAGAGTTGTCTGAGAACTTTAAGAACTTATTAGATCAGCATGCACAACTTTATTATTGGTATAAAAATAATTATGGCTATATTGTTAAATTAGATACACGATATTTTTTTAAGGCTTTACAAAAAATAGTTCAAACAAGAAGTGAAAAAGAGATTAAAGATGAGATTAAAAGTATTCAAGATGAGTTTACTCAAGAAAAGAAAAAAAGAGATGCTTTGGTTACACATTTTCCTTCATCATTAAAAAATATTTTATATTTTTTCCAACAAATGACTCGTATTAGAGATGAGCGAAAAGGTTTACAAATGATGCTTGCTACGCATATGAAGATGTTGCATCACGCAATAGCAAAAAAATGTGATTTTGCAGCTCCTCTTTTGGATAATATGCTTTTTGAGGAAATAGATGCATTTGTTGAAGATCCTAAAAAATTTGTTAAAATTTTGCATGATAGAGAAGAATTATTGATTTTCAAATCTGAAAAATCAGGCCAGGGAATTGAAACTCAGAAAAAAGCTAGAGAGATTCATACAATTATTGAAGAAGGGTTGCTTAAAGATTCTCAAGAATTAACTGGTTTAGGTGTTTCAAAAGGAAAAGTAAAAGGGAGTGTTAAAATAATAACAAAAGTAAGTGAATTTTCTAAATTTAAGAAAGGTGATATCTTAGTAGCAGCTATGACACGGCCTGATTTTGTTCCTATTATGGAAAAAGCTAAAGCTATAGTTACAGATGAAGGAGGGATTACTTCTCACGCTGCGATTGTTTCAAGAGAATTAGGAGTTCCATGTATTGTTGGGACACAGGTTGCGACTAAAGTTTTGAAAGATAATGATAATGTTGAAGTTGATGCTGATGAAGGGATTGTTAGGAAATTATAATTGATTAATTCTCGGAAATCTTCTTGTTTTTTTAAGGATAAATATATAAAGAATAAGTTCCTTATTAAACTTATGAGCAATATTACATTAACTGACAATCAAAGAAAAAAAGAGATTGAAAAAGTAATAGATCAAATTGTATCTTTAACTGGTCAAGATGCAACTTCTATGAAACGTTTAGAAGATATTAAAAAAGATCCTAATATTGCTATTTCTGAATCTGAGATTGATGCTTATTTAAAGAAGAGAGGAGTTAAGGTTGACTCCTCAATGGATAGTTAAAGCTCATCCTATTTTTTCTAAAGACCTTTCAAAACTATCACCGAAGGATTTACATATTTTTTACAAGAAAAAAGATAAAATCAGAAACAATCCGGAAAGAGGTAAACACTTAAGTGGTGGTTATAATTGTTATAGAGAACCTATTACTTCTAATATTAGATTAATTTATGCTATTAAAGGAAATATTGTCTTATTACTAACTATAGGAACTCATGATGAAGCTTATAAGAATTATTTGAAACGTTTTTTTTCACTTGAATGAGAATACAAATTTCTTATCAACTTTATTATTCTTAATAATAATTCCTTCTTTTTTTAATAAAGCTGTTTTTTTAGGATTGTTAAGTTTGCCACAATAGCTGCCTAGAGTTAGGTCAGATGGAATAACTCTATGGCAAGAGATCTTAGGGGCATAGGGGTTATTCTTTAGTGCTGTGCCTATTGCTCTATAAGCTTTAGAGTTGAGTGCTTTACCAATCTCTTTATAGGTTGTTACCTTTCCTTTAGGTATTTTCTTAGCTAAGTTTAATACTTTAGTTTTAAAGTTCATTTTATCATTTGTAATATGGGTTTTATATTGTGATCTTTTTTATATTGTTTTGATGTTTTTATTGTTAATTTTTTTGGAAGAAATTTAATTCTTCTTAAATACTCAACAAACTGTGTTACATTTTTTGGTTTTAAGGTATGATGAGAACGTTCGAAATCTATTAACACAGGTTTTAAGGTTTTTGTGATGATGATATGTTTATGAGGGTGATGCATTTCTTCTTTATCAATTCCTAATTTGTCTAAAATATGACATTGTATCATAACATCTTTTAAAATTTGGATTTTTTTTGATTTAGTTAGTGTTAGGAATAATTCATCAATAAATTCTCCTTCTACAAATTTGTACATCACATATTTGTTAGTAGATTTAATAAATTTAGGGCCAATCTTTTTTTTGTTAAGGAGTTGCATATACTTTGCTTCGTTTTTTATTTTATCTATCGCTGTGGAGTTAGGATTTTTAGTTTTGATAGCTACTTTTATTTTTTTGTAGATTCCTGTATAGATTATGCCTCTTTTTCCTTTAGAGAAGTATTTTAGGTTTTTTACTTGATTGATTTTCATGGTGATATTATAATTTTGGTTCTTTTCAAAGTCAATTGATACGAATATAAATCTTCAAAGAAAAAGTGTTGTTTTTCTAAGAGTTTTGATTGGAACTTGTATTTTTTTATGAAACTATCTACTTTCTTTTTATTAGTTAATGATGAGAAAAGGAGTAGGATTATTCCATTCTCTCTTAAGTGTAATGATGCACTTTTTAAAAATTTTTCAATAATTTCATACCCTTCTTTTCCACCATCATAGGTATGATCATGTTCTAAATTTGGATCTTTGGGTAAATAAGGAGGATTAAAGATAATAGTGTCATAGGTTTCTGTTATGTTAGAGAAAAGGTTGGATTGTTTAAAGTTTAATTTCTTATTTTTTATTGTTTTTTTACAATGTGTTATAACATCTTTTTGAATATCTACTGCTAGAACCTTATTTACTTTTTTGTTTTTTGAAGCTGTAACAGCTTGAATTCCTGATCCTGTTCCTACATCTAAAACAGAGCCTTTTGCTAACTTTTTAACATACTTAGCTGTTAAATAAGAATCATCACGAGGTTCATAGATCATTTTACAGCATCAAAATACTCCTTTACACGATTTACAATAGAATCTAAATAGAACTTTCTAATTTTTTCTTCAAAGATTTCAGATAAGGGTGCGTTCTCAGTTATTCTATACAAATTAGCATTGTTTTCAATTAAAAATAAGGATCTTAATCTTTTTAATTGCCTTCTAATATTAGATGGTGCAATTCCAATTAATTCTAAGCTGTGTTTCTTTCTGTTTTCAATAACTAATTTTTCTATTTCCTTTGAATCTAGTTCTTTTCTATTTTCAATTAAGACTTGAAACACATCTATAATAATATCTCGAGAATCTCCAGGTTGAAGCAAACCCACACTTAAGCAGAGTTTTTTAATTAACTCTCTACCTTTGAGGTTGTAAGGCTTTTCATACTTTCTCAGAGTTATTTCACTTAGTGCTGTGTCTTTTGCAACTTTTTTCATTTTAATTCCTAATACTTGAAAACAAACCGTAAGCCATACCTACTGTTGTGAATTTCACTTTTGTTTTAAATGTTAAATATTCATAATTAATCAATTCAGCATCATATGCTTCTTTTAAATTTTCTAATCTTTTTTGATATCCTGGAATAGCCAAAAGATCAAGAATATTTTGTTCAGAAACTATTAAATTAATGGTTGGTTTTTTTAATCTGCCTTGTCGCATCTCTACCATTTGTCCATCTCTGAAGATAATTCCAATATTAATAGCTGTATTATCTTTTAAGATTAAAGTAGCGTTAATCTTTTCGCTTCCTAATACATTTTTTGCCCAAGTTGGGACTTTATCAATATTTTCATTATAATCTGATTTAAATTGAGATAAAGAAGTTAATAATGTTTTTACATCCTCGGTTTGAGCATTAACAGAAACTGCACATATGATTAAAATTATTAGGCAAAGTACACCCCTTTTCATTGATGATAATAGGTTTTAGAAGTTTAAAAGGGTTTTGGTTAGAAAAATATAACAAATTCTTTATCCCTAACTTTAACTTTCTCACTTACTTTAGTTTTTTTAGAAGGTCTTAATATGGAGATTGTTAATTCATCAGCGCCTACTTTTTCTTTTATCTGTTCAAGATAGGGTTGTAATGGTTTTTCAAGTGATTTATCAACTGTTATATGGGCTTTAATTCTATCTTTTTTCTCTAAGCCTTGTTTTTTTCTTAAAGATTGAGTGTGACGCATTAATTCTCTTGCAAAACCTTCAGCTAGTAAGTCTTTAGTTACTTTTTTGTTTAAGTAAACAGAACCTAAATTAAATATTTGCTCTTCTAAATGATCAGGAATCTTTTTTTCAACAATAATATGTTCTTTCACAATATTAAAAGTTTCACCGTTAAGATTCATTTCATACTTTCCATTTTTGTTAATGTTATCTAGGATGTTATCTGCTGATTCATTTACTAATGCAGCTACTATTTTAGGAGCATTTTTTCCAAAATCAGGGCCTACTTGTTTAAAATCTGCTTTAATAGTGGTTTGCACTGATTTAAATTCTGGTTTTATTGTTAATTTTTTAATATTAACTTGTTTCATAATAATTTCTTTGCTTCTTTCTAAAGAGTTTTGAGTTTTTTTATTATCAGAAACTACAATAGCTTCACCTAAAGGCCATCTATTGCCTATTTGAGCTTTTTCTCTAGTAGATGCAAGAGCTTGAATAGTTTTAGAAGCTACATTAAAATCGTTTTCTAATTCTGCATTTATGAGTTTTTCATCAAAATTAGGCCATTTGCAATGATGAATGCTTTCTTCTTTAAGCTTAAATGCTTTTTTGAAGTTAAGATACATTTTATCAGTAACCATTGGACTAACTGTTGCAAATAGTTTGAGAGCATCAAAAAATACATGATATAATGTGTATGCTACAAGTTCTTTATCTTTTTTAGAACCAATAGAA
>CALCXY010000108.1 GCA_937906345.1 Candidatus Woesearchaeota archaeon
TCTAGACCAATTCACCTACGGGTCTTTCAGACCACGCAGAACTCTTGGTCGGAATTAGAAAATTTAAACAACAAATTTGGAGGATTAATTATTTTAGTAGGAAACATCATCATCTTCCCATCTCAATTATATGCTTTATTTGTTGGCGCTACTCGCTATAAGTTTAAAAAATTCATGTACTACACAATTATCGGAAGATTAATTAAATTTTTAATATTACTTCTAGGAAAAGATTATATTACTAAAGTGTTAATACCTTGGTGGCAAGCTTTATTTTAAAACAAAATGCACTTTACGATTATGAATTACATGATTTCCTTTTAATTGTGCAACAACCTCCATTGCAGTTTTCAAATCATATTTCTTTAGCACATTAAGAGATGCTTTACCAATTGCAATACTTTCTTTACAATTTAAATCACAAGGAAAATGACTAAGTAAACAACAATCCATATGCCTCAAAAAAATATTTGTAAAAAATGGATACTTTTTACCGTTAAATTTTTTCACTAAAGGAGATTCATAGGTATTTTTTCCTTTTGACTCTAATGGTTCATTTTCTTTAAAACTTTGACAACAACATCTTGGATAGCCTAAACTTCTTCCCATGAGATAATGATTATGATTTGCTTCATGTTTTTTAGTTTCCTCTGCTTTATCAAAATCTTTACTAATATATGCAAACGTCATCCCATTACCATTTTTTAAAATAAATCCTTTATTGGAGTATCCATTATTTTCTGATAAAGAAACTTTAAAATCTGATTGCGTTATGAATAAACCATTTTTTTCACAGAATAATTTTACTTTTCTTAATTCATGATCATAAAAACCCTGCCGTGTTACTGGCTTTACCCCTTCAATAACATTGAGAACCTCTAAAGATTTTGTTGTTGAGCCAAATAAAGGATTAAGTAGTTGCATTTAATAGGGATTCTGCTTTTGTATATAAAGATTAGTTAGAATTACTCAATAGTAAAAATATAAATTATATAGAAACGAGTACGAAAAAAGAATTAATTATCTGGTAATGAGTCAAATTCTTTTTTCTTATTTTCCATCCACTCTTGCATTTTTTCAGGATTCATCATCAATTCTTTCATAGCCTGCATAGCTTGCATATGTGCTTCATCATTTTCTTTAAACATTTCCATGCCATGGTTTTTGCTTAATTCAGCTATTTCCTCAAAACTATTAGCTGCAAATTCTTTATCGCATGCCCCGCCTAATTGTTTACAAGTCATTGTTTTCATAGTGTATCACACTCCATTTTTTTAAGCAAATTTTTTTTGGTATTGAACTTCAACATTAACATTCGTGAATGAATTGAAGACCTATTTACTTTCATTAATTGAGATATCCTCCTTATACTATAACCTCTATTAATATATTCTTGCAGTTTTCCCATATTAACACTTACTTTACGATTATATCTTGTTTTCCTTAAAACTTTTACACAATCTTTTAATTTATTTTTTTTAATTACATTAAATCTAAATCCAATATTTTGCGAGAATTTAATAATGTTCTCCTTATTTTGATTTAATCTTAAATACATTGAGATTTTCCCATTTTCTGTAACTATTGATTTAGAGATCTCTGATGTTGAAATACCTAAGTCATTAATCATTTTTTTTATTTCATAGAGAAATTCTCGTAAGCTATTAACATGATTCGGATGCTTAATTAATTTCAAAACTGGAGAATTGGCATGAAATTTTTTTTCTATCTTGATTGTAGTTAATTCATCTTCAAGTAAAGCTTGGAGAAAAAGCCGCTTAGTATTATTATTTATTAATATCCACTTTGGAACTGAAAAGGCGTTCATAGTCTTATTTCCAACAGGAGCTCCTAATTGAGATAATATTCGACCAAAAGGTGAATAATTAACATGTAACACATAACTTAAACCTTTTGTAGAAACTTTTTTTGAAATTTTCATTCTGTTGAAAGGTATAAAGAATTTTTTGGTTAAATAATTATATATCAAATCTAGCTGTGATGTATCTCCTGCAATAAATTTGATGCTATATCTTTTATCTATATGACCATCACCCATAATTTTACCAACTAAGTAAGAATAATCAGGTAAATTTGTAGATAAGACAGATAATGGTAAAACCCTCTTAAAATAAAACAATGATGTTTTAGGAACAACATATCTGTAAGTCCTTTTGATAGACTTTATACTTAATATTTCTTTTGACATTTTATAGGAATAATAAATTCTACTTATTTATATGTTTTTGGTACACTTGTCCAGTGCTTCGAAAATCTATTAAAAAAAAGAAAAAAAATGCGGGGGAGGGGATTCGAACCTTCTCGCAATGCTGCTAAACGCAACATTGTCCCGAACTCACTAAGAGACAGGATAGCCCATGTACTGGGTTGTCTTGTAGTGAACTGTTCTAATCCCAGTCCAGCTTAAGTATCGCAAGGCTAAAAGCCTACCTGCGCATTTAACCAGACTTTGCTCTAAGGACCAATAAATTTGCACTTATTGAATACCCCCGCAAAGTAGCGCAGGTTCGCATACGAAAAAGAAAGAATTAAAGTTATTTAAAAAGCTTTTGTTATACCTGACACTTAACACAAACATTTGCACCATCATGATCTATGAGCTCTTCAGCATAATCTCCACAAGCTTCGCACAATCCTTCTCGTTTTCCAATCTTATGAATAGGTTTTCTTTCTTCTTCTTTAATCTCAAACTTATCAACTAACATCTCAAATAATTGTGGTTCAATTTTTAAAATATCTTTAACTGTTAACAATCCTAATAGTTCTTGCCCAGACACAACAGGTAAATGATTTACATCAAATTTTCCCATTTTAGATAAAGCTTCAAAAATATCTTCATCAGGAGTTGTAGTATACAAATTAGTATTCATAACTTCACTCGCTTTTAACATTAAAGGATTTTTATTTTCCGCAACTAATTTTCTAACAATATCTTTATCAGTTAATATTCCTCTTAATTTATCTTCTTGCTTAAACAGCACCGCAGAAATTTTATGCTCAGCCATATTTTGAGCGCATTTAACTAAAGTATCACTGGGCTTCATTACTATTGGCTGCTCAGTCATAGCATCACCAACTTTAATCCCTGTCTTCATAACCTTCACCTCTTACATAAATAAGAGAGTAATGTACCTTTAAAAGTATTATGGTGCAAAAACAACATTTAAAAAGTAAGAAAATTAGTAAAAGATATGGCATCTTTTAAAAACAATATTAATTTAATGTACTTATTCCAATTTTTTAGAAATCTTCATTTTATAAGCGGAGTATTAGTTCCCTTTTTCTTAAATTGGGGAAAAATTAGTTTTACACAAATCATGCTTTTACAATCTGTATTTGTTATCTCTGTTTTTTTTCTTGAAGTTCCAACAGGTGCAGTAGCAGATTACTTTGGAAGAAAACTTTCTTTAACGTTATCAGCAATAATAAATGGATTAGCAGTTCTCATTTATAGTGCTTACCCTAATTTTTATATTTTTATACTTGGAGAAATTACATGGGCAATAGGAGTTGCATTAATGTCAGGAGCAAACGAAGCTCTTGTATATGACTCTTTAAAAAAGATAAAAAAAGAAAAAACCTCTAAAAAAGTATTTGGAAGGTTTATGAGTTTTGATATGGCCGCTTTAATGATCAGTGCTCCTATTGGAAGTTATATAGCCTCTACTTTGGGTTTAAGATATACTATGGTATTTATGGCAATACCTTTATTCTTAGCAGCCATCATTACCCTTTTATTAAAAGAACCAAAAATAAAGAGAAAAAATAAACCAAAAGAATACTTAAAAACAATGGTTGATGGTGTAAAATATTTTAAAAGTCATAGTATCTTAAAAATGTTAGCGTTTGATATGATCTCCATAACAGTGTTATGGTTTTTTTTAATATGGACGTATCAACCTTTACTTATTCAATTAAGCGTTCCTATTCTCTATTTTGGATTTATCCAAGCAGGAATAGCAGGAATCCAAATTCCTGTTATGAATAATCTTGAAAAACTAGAGAAATTATTTGGTTCAAAAAAAAGATTTGCACTTTGGAGTGCATTAGGTGTAGGAATTGGTTTTATTCTCTTAGGATTCATAACATCCATACCAATTGTTATTCTCCTTTTCCTACTTGTAGTTGGATTTGGTGGCCCTAGAGAGGCTTTATTTAAGAATTATCTAAATAAACATATAGAAACCAAGAACAGAGCAACAGTATTATCTACTGTATCAATGATGGAAAAATTAGCATTTGCAGTAACATATCCTATTGTAGGAGTATTAGTAGACTATTCTTTAAGCTTTACACATATCCTCCTAGGGATAATTGTAATAATCTGTGCAGTAGCCTCCAGAGTAGAAGAAAAACATTTGATTGATTAGGACACTACAAAGCAACAGCACATTTTACAGTAGAATCTACAAGTTGTTGACTAGTAGAGGGTGTAGTAAATTGTTGCATAAAATTTTGTTTTTGACCTAATATAGGAAGTAAACGATTCCTAAATTTTGCTACAAAATTGAGGGTTATTATTATCACATTATTTTCTACATTCGACTTAAATTCCCATTGAGTAATATTTTTTAGAATATACTTGTCCACCCCTAGAACAATTGAAGCATCGAAAATTCTTGCACCTGTCACAAAGCCTTTTTTGTCAATATCAGCAGTAAAATTTTGAAATTCAATTGATTTTTGATAATCTCTATCTTTAACTTTAAAAGTTAAGATATCATACTTATAATCATAAGCAAATTCTCCCTTCCCTTTAGCATCCAAATGTTTTTTATTTTTCATTTTATAATCTAATTTTTGGTAATTCTGGTGGATCAGCAAAGGTTACTATCACATTACACTCTTTCTCTTGTTCAATAATCAATTTTCGAAACCCATCCTTTTTTCGAAAGTATGCTGCATATCTACCATTCTTTTGCAAATATACTTTTCGAGGTGTTTCGCCCTTTAGCATATTACAAAGATCTTCCTCTTTAAAAACTTTTCTTTGAGATTCACTCAAATGATCTAATGCATGTCGAGATATGGATATAGGTTTATTAGCAATTAGGGTTTTAAATTCCTTTATAATAATTTCTTTTATTGGCTTAGTTGTAAAAATACTCATTTAATAATAAAATATTTAGTTCATAATAAAACTTTCGGAAAAGAGTTATAAGTGATAAGATACAAAATTAGTAATTAATCAAAACCTGAACATCTTTTCCAAAGAAATCTTTTAAATTCTCAAAAATAGGCTCTTTAATGAAAACTTTCTCAGGAATATCAATTTTAGCTAAGTATTTCTCCATTTCTTCCATTGAACTCTTTTGAGGTGTAGCTAAACTACCATCTTCTTTAATTTTTGATTTTGAAATTTCTTTTTCTTCATGGTCAATATCATGAATGATAAACGCTACATCACCAAAAAGAAGCACTTCTCCAAACTTGCTACCATGTTTTACTCTAATTCTAGCTTTTTCAAGTTCTTTTCCTCTTTTTCGTTGCATATATTCAATTAAAAACCGAGTTAACACACGAGCATCTTTCTTAACTTTCTCCACCTCGGGCTTAGTTAATTTTCCAGCTTCATAATCAGATTTTCCTTTTAACACTTCATTCAAAATACGTAAATTTTTAGCAGGTATTTTTCCAGTTGAGATTAATTCATTTTCAAACTCTTGAATAATCTCCACATCTGAAACTTTTTCTTTTCCTTCTAAACGTAAAACATCTCTGATAGTTGTAAATACATGATCATATACTTTCACAATATCTTCTTTTTCTTTAATAGTTTCAATTTGAGTAAATAATTTTTTAACTCTTTTAAGATAATCTTCAGCATCATTTAATAATTTATCAATTTCTTTACCACTCATATCTTGTCTTGATCCATGCTCTAAGTCTTTTCGAACCTTAATATTAGCTTCAAGTATATCTACAAACTTATTTTCAAGAAGCTTTTCCTTTTTAACGAAAATTTCTCTCATAAGCTGTGGAGTTTCTTTAGGAGTAGGAGGTGCAATACCATAAAGCATTAATGCAGCTTGACTCGGCGTTAAAATTGCCCAAAACGTGTCTTCCATGGCAATATTCTTTAATTCTGTTTTAACACGAGTAATCATTTGCTCTCCAGAGTGCATAAACATATCTATGGCTTCTGCACTTGGTTTAATTTTACCCATTTTAAGGAGCTGCTTCCATGGCATAAAGATTCCTCTATCATAGAAAGGAACTCCATCTCTAAGTAAAGTAAATATAATAGGATTTGCTTCTTTTAAGGAATCCCAAAAATCAGTTAAAATATACACTTGGATATTTAATTTATTCTTTACTCCTGTTATTTCTCCTGCTTCAATACCCATTCCAATAATAATTGCTCTTAACTTATCTTTTAATTCAGCACGAGTCATCTTTTTAACATCAGTATCATCAATAACAACCCATACATCAATATCGCTTGTTGCAGAAGCCTTACCTTGAATAAGAGAACCAGCTAATACATAACTCACAATATATTTCTCAAATTTCTTAAGAACCATGGTTTTATGCACTTCTGCTATTCTAACAGCTTGCACCATTCCAGTATCGTAAATAGGAGCAGATATACTAAACAATCTCACTAAATCATATTTTGCATCATAGCAGCTTTGCCATAATTCTGATAGTAAAATAACCTCAGGATAGATTCTCTTTTCAATTTCTACTGCCATATTATCCATAATAGCTAAAAGTTTATTTCTCAACTCTTCTTTAGTCATCTTTTGAGAATCAGTATCATCAATTAAAATAAGTAAACTTACACGTTCTTTAATTTCTTTTTCTTGCTCTGGAGTTAGTTTTTGTTGTGGTTGACCAGGCATAGTTGGCATTTGAGAAACAGCAGGTTTATCATCCTTTTTTCCTTTACCTTTAGGAGGAGGTCCTGGCATAGGCATTCCTGGAGGCATTTGCATTCCAGGTGGCATTTGCATACCTGGTGGCATAGGAGGCATTCCTGGAGGCATACCTTGAGGCATACCTGGCGGAGCTCCTTGCTGTTGAGGCGGAGGAGGTGCAATTGCCATTCCTATTACATAATTATCAAATTTCTTAAGAACTTCTTTCTTATATTTATCAATTTTAGCTTTAATAGCTTTAACTTTATCTTGAACTTCTTTAGGAAGCTTATCTACCATACCTTCAGGTAAGGGAATTCCTTTTTTCGATTCTTTTTTAGTTTCTTTTTTCTTTGCCATTCTAATTACGTTAAAAGTTAATCACATCTTTATAAAGCTTTACCTTCCACACCCACCACAATTCTGTTTAGCGTATCCAGAATATCCTTGTAATGAGAATAATTTCATTTTCATTCCATCTTGAACTGTAGGGCTAGTCATTGCTGCTTCATTACTTATCACAATTCCAACTGGCGTGATATTCATGGAAAGTTCTGGTGTAGGCCCTTCTTCATTCAGAGAGTTAGAATAATCTTCATTTTTTTTTTCATTATGGAGATATTCAATTGGATCAAGATTATCTATTCTACGTTTCATTCCTTCCAAGATCCAATTAGGAAGATTTCTATCATATTGATCATTGTTATCACTATGCTTCCCTTCAGAACCTGGAGCTGAATCAGCCATGGTATCTGCAGGTAAATTTTTATTAGAATAAAAACTTTGTAATCTCAATGGACCAACTCCTGGATCCATCCTATCAAACCTATTCGAAATTTCTTTTCCTTCATCTTTATCTTCACTATCAGGACTAAACAATCCATCTGTTTCTAATTTATAATCAGGAGTTTTGTAATCTTGATCTACATAATTTTTACTTTTATATGCAGTTTTCTTTTTCCTAGCACCAATTCCTTTATTAGGAACATTACTTCCTTTAATCATATCAATAACTTCCTCTGCTGATAAAGCATAATCTCCTTCAGGACCATCAGTTTTAGGTTTATACTCATCACTAGGCTCAACTTTTCCTTTAGATTGATATTCATCTTTTGGTTTTTGTACATATGATTTATCTTCCCCTTTTTCCTTCTCCAAACGGTTTTTATAGGTAGTTTGAATATTACTATCTACTAATTTTAAAGTATAATTCCTTCCATCAGGCATGGTAATTTGTTTATTTTCATAAGTAGCTTCTTTATTTCCATATCCTGAATCTTCTTCACCCTCATGTAAATAGGAAAAAGGACTCTCACCAACTGAAGGATCATCTTTTCCATATATGCCAGGATTTGATACCCTTCTTCGGCTAGAGTCTTGAATTTGATATTCATCTGGAGAAACAACACCAACTAAGCCTCTCTCAAATTGTGGTCTTTCTATACCCATAATCTCAGGTCTAGCAAAACCCATAATATGGTCTAAATCCATGCTTGGTTGACCTATTGCTCTCTGTGACACTAACATCATAGTGAGTATAAGAAAGTGAAGTATATACTTAAATATCTATATCCTACAGTATATAATTATGGGACAAAAATGTCATAATTTACGTATTATACCATTATCAGCGTCTACTTCAATAAGATCACCTGTTTCAAGATTAAGCAAAATAGAATCTATTCCTACAATACAAGGAATCTTAAATTCTCTTGCTACAATTCCAGAATGAGAAGTAATACCTCCTTGCTGGGTAACTATAGCAGCAGCTTTCTTCATTAAAGGAACCATATTTGGTTGAGTTTCAGAAGTAACTAAGATTTCACCTTCTTGAAAAATAGTAAAGGCTTTTTGAATCTCATCTAATTGATTTGTTTTAATCAATCTTACTTTTCCCATAACTTTTCCAGGATAAGCTATTCTTCCTTTAAATTCATCTTTTCCTTGATTTTTCTTAAAAATAACATTTTCAACAAATTGTTTCCCATCTTCACCATCTAAAACAACAAACTCTTTGTTCCTAACGATTAATACTCTACTAACTTTCCTTCTTTCCAAAATATCATTCTCTGGAAGTATGCCTTTTTTTAGAAATGTAAGAGTTTCGTTAATGGTGAGATATTCATGCATATCCTTTACACTCATCCCAGCCAATTCCCCAAGCCTATTAAGCATAGGCAAACTTAAAACTTCAATTCCTGCATAGCCAGGCTTTAATTTTAATCTATATTCACCAAAACGATGAAATAGAACTAAGTATTTTTCTAGATCAGAATCATTAATTTTATTAAGCACCATTTCCTGTTTATTTTTAATTCTATTTAATTTATTTTGAGTTTCATCTAGCTCAGATTTAAGAAGACCCATACTCTTTTTATCAAGAGTATATTTTTTATTAAGTGAATCAACAATTTCTTTTTCTGAAAACATATTTGTAAAAAACATTGAATGATTTTTAATGTGATTTTGATAATCTTTCTTCTCTAAAGATTTTTGTTGAATTAATGTTAACCAATCTTTCTTTTCTTCCTTAATTGGATCTGTATAGGGAGACGTAATCAATAATTGAAAATGTTCTTCTACATTATGTTTTTTTAATTTTTCCTTAACAATGTTTACAACTTCATTTTCTGCTTCATTTCTCGTTGCTCTATACCATATACAAGTAGTATTGCAAATATCTACAAATTCTTTAAAATAAGGTAAGAGTTCACTTTTCGACATTTTTGAAAAGTTTATTTTTTCTATTTTTTCTGTAAATACTTTACGATGAGTTATTAGTTCATCATACTTTTCTAAGAGCAAAGGAATATTATCACCATTAACAAAAAATTTAGCTAAATTTTTACCCCTCTCTAAAAATTCTTTTTTTTCAATATAACTTCCACATAAATCTGGATGGATAAAATAACTTAAATTATTACTTATAGTATTCCACGGAAACTCAGATTTTATAGTAAAAGGATAAGAAAAAAAATCATGACACCATAGTGTAGCACGTTCTCCCCATTCATTAGAAAATTCTTTTTCTAGAAAATCATGGTGAGGCTTCTGCAACACCTTCAACAGCCTCATCAATTTCATCATTAAATTCTTCCATTAAATCATCAATACTATCTTCCACTTTATCTTTTAAATCATGCACCATAGCAATATATTCATCATAAGGTAATCCAAAGGTATTTCCTATTCCATAATTATCAGAATCTAATTCACATTCAGATTCTTCATAGATTTTTTTAGCATCCTCTTCATTAGATTCACCCATTGCAATTAATTTAGTTATTCTTTTAGAAGCTTGAGTTTGCTGACCGTCTTTTTTTATAGGTGTCTTTAGATTAATCTCTTGAGATGCTCTTTCTCTAAATTCATGTTCTTCTTTGTCAAAAACCTCTCTGGCCCTTATGTCATAAGCCCTAATTACATCATGTATTGTTCCATGAGAATCATATTCCTCCCTTGTTTTATCTGCATCATTTAATAAAAGATCTAATTCAGTCATTTCACTTTCTGTATAAATCCTTAGTTGTTCATTTCTCGCAGCAGCTCTTCCTAAAATCATAAGTTGGTTGTCTATTCCTGGAACTCCATCTACATTTATTGCTCTTTTTGTTCCAGATGAAATAATTAATAGTTCATATCCATTTTCTTTAACATGATCCCTGGCAATAGCCTCAGATAAAGGAGATCTACCTTGATTACCTGTGCATGCAAATTCCATAACAGGATATCCATCAGGAAGACTATTAAGATCATCATAGGTTATTTGTTCTCTACGTGCTATTTTGCATTCTAGATTTTGATTAATTTTTACCACCTAAAAATCAATACCATAATAAATATATCAACATATGTGGTGTAGTCCTACACCATATTAGATAGTATTAAATACTAAAAAGAATTAATACCTATATGGAACTAACAGAATTAAAAGAATTAGGACTTACTCAAGGTCAAATAAAAGTATATAATGCAATATTAGAATTAGGAATATCTTCCTTAAATGCTATCCAAGAAAAAACAGGACTTGAAAGAAGAGGTATCTATGATATTATCAACAAATTAATTGAAAAAGGTATGATCACATACACTATTGAAAAAGGTAAAAGAACTTATCAATGTGCACATCCAAGTAGAATTCTTGATAAGATTAAAAACAAAGAAAAAAAATTAGATAGTTTAAAACAAAAAGTACCAAAAATTGCAGATTTATTTGATTTATCTAAACCTGATATTAGAGCCGAAGTATTTCGAGGAAAAGAAGCCTTAAAATCCTTACATGAAGAATCTCTTCAATACAAAGAACAATATTGGATTGGAGGCAATAGTGGAGTTGAATATAAAGTAGATACAGATATGAAAAACTGGTTTGCACATTGGAATAAAAGAAGAGCTAAAAAAAAGGTAATGATGTATGATTTAGTTGATTTTGGAACTTTTTTAGAAGGACTTAAACCTAATGATATTGAAACACATAAAAAAGAGTATTACAAATACTGTCAATTACCTAAAAACCTTCGTTCACCTATGGTTATATTCATTTTTGGAAATAAGGTTGCGCAAATGCTTTGGATGAAGCAGCCATTTGCCTTTGTATTAGATTCAAAAGAAATAAAAGACAGTTTTATGAAATACTTCCATTACTTTTGGAAAGATCCTTGGTAGTATTTATTTTGTTGTACAATACAACAGTTAATTAATAAATTCGTAGCATAATTGTACAATACAACCAAAAGTCTTAAATATTAGTTATTCGTTGTATCATACAATATGAATGAAAAGGAAAAAATACTATTAGAAAACTTAACTGAATATCTAGAAACAGCCGAAGAAGCATTCGAAAAAAGTAAATTTAATTCTGCTGTTACTTTATTTTTTAAAGCAATTAGCGCAGGAGCAGACTTATTCCTCTTAAAAAAAGAAGGATCAGTCCCAAGTTCACATGCAAACAGATTTAGAATTCTGGAAGAAAAACATGCTGAACTATACGACATCCTAGATAAAGACTTCCCTTTTTACCAAGATAGCTATACGAAGAAGATGGACAAGGAATCAGCAGAGGTGTTAAAAGAAGATGCTCTCAAAGTTAAGAAAATGTCTACTGAATGAGAAAAAAAATAAGAAAATATTTGACATAGTAGTATATGGGTCAATAGTTAAAGGAAAACAACAGAGTAGTGATATTGATATTGCAGTCATTTTTAGGGAAGGAAGCCTAAAGGATCGACTAGAAGAAATACAATCAATTAAGAAACAAATTAAGAATTCTAGAAAGATAGATATAAAAGGAATCTTGTGGGAAGAATTATTTAAGCAGGAATTCTTTGCTCGCTCTGGAATTTTTTTAGAAGGAATAAGCATTTTTGACGGAAAGCCTTTTGCAAATAAGATGGATTTTACTGCTTTTAGCATTTTTGTCTATTCATTAAAAAATAAAACGCATACAGAAAAAGTAAAGTTCAACTACATCTTAGCTGGTAGAGGGAAAAAAGGTATGATTGAGCATTTAGAAGGAAAGCATCTCGCTCCTGGAGTTGTTCAGATACCTATGAGAAATGCTTTAGAGTTTGAAGAGATTCTCAATAGGAATGGGATTAATTTTGAAAAAAAAGAAATTCTCATCAAGTAACCCTACACTTCTCAATCTCCTTCATAGCAATATCTTTCCCATAAAACTCTCCAACACGAACCTTTTTATCCTTTTGATTATCAAATGCATGCATCATAAAATGAGTTAATAATTTCTTTACAGTTTCATTAACAGTAACATCTTCTTTAGGTAATTTACAAATAATTTTATAATCTCGTTCATCATCTTCATAAAACTCAACTAAACCAATGACCTCTACTTTAGGAGTATCTCCCCTATCAAATAATGAGGTAGTTACTAAAAAAACATCTAAAGGATCTTCATCTTCTTGCATTGTCCCTGGAATAAACCCATACGGATAAGGATACGGAACTGCTACCTCATTCTTCTCAATCCAAGCATTGCTCTCTTCAATAAATTCTTTCTTAATTCGAGTTCCTGATGGGTTTTCTATAAAAATTTTCATAAGAATAAAAAATATCACAAGAATAAAAATCTTCCTATTCAGCCATACCTAAATCTTTTCGTAATTGTCTTTGGAATCTAAAATATCTCCAATGACCATAACAAGCTAAACCCAAACCTAATCCAAATAATGCAAAATAAGGTGTTAAGGGAACAATGCTTTCTACTTTATATAAACTTTCTATAAATCCTTGATATTCTTCAGGATTTTTTCCAACTTCTTCTATTAAAGAATTAAATTTTTCAGAAACCTCTTGAGGCACTGGTTTTTGATATAATTTTTCCATTGCTTTTTGAGAAAAAATTGCTACAGCAGCTAATACATCCCCAAAAAAATACCCTACATTTTGTGTAGTTTGAAAAACCCCCATTCGTAAAGGAAACTCTCCAGCAGAAGCCCCTTTCCGAGAACTTCTTGCAACATTATGAATCATAGCCTGCATTGCACTTGTAGTGTAAGGACCAACAACTCCTTGATAAATTCTAGAACAGATATGCCATCCAAAAAAAACAGGAAAAGGAAAATATAAACCTGCATACTTAAACAGAGGTATTGTTTGCCATGCAGTATTAGTCATATCGGCTTTTCTTGCTTTTTGCAGCATTTCCATGCTATTTTCTGCCATTGCATGTAATTCTTCATCATTCTCTAACCTTACATTTTGCTTAAAACTTTGGACTAAACCATCTAAACTTTCTGTAGTGGTATGCAAATTTTTTCTACTTGAAGGATCTTCTACTCTCCCCACTAATCCATCATAAAACTCATCAGCCCATTCATAAAATTTATCATTAGTTTCTTCATCATCATTTTGATATTCCTCTATCATAAAACCAGATGATCTTTGAACTTTACACCAACGCACATAATTTTCTCGAAT
The DNA here is from genome assembly GCA_937906345.1 of Candidatus Woesearchaeota archaeon. GTDB lineage: Archaea > Nanobdellota > Nanobdellia > Woesearchaeales > CALCXY01 > CALCXY01. The sequence goes on from CALCXY010000108.1 coordinate 13,818, forward strand.
TTGAGCTTCATCTAAAGATTCTAATAAAGTAATGGTTTTTTCTAATCCTCGATAAAAGCCATTATGTAATCCTATTTCATTAAAAATATGATTAAACTTTTCAAATCGTTCAGGAATATTTAATTGAGTATCTGTAACAATTTCATGAAGTGTATTTTTATGTTGCAAATACCCTAAAGTAACATCTTCCAATGAAAGCGTAGAATCTACTTTAGATTCTTGATCAAGTAAATGAAAAAATTGATTCTCAAAGTATTGCCATGAATTCACATCAGCTCTATCTTGAAGTGGGAAATGCACCTCTAATTCTTTATTCATTAATTCACCCCATTTTTCTTGAGGATTAAAAGAGGAAATATTATCTCTTGCTATTACATTTGAGACTTTATAACTAGCAATACTTAATCCACGCAACAAAAACACAGCACCAATAGTATACATATAATCTGCACCAAATTCTTTCATGATTAACGCAGCAACTACATTCGCCATGATATTATTTCCTTGAGAAGTTGTAAAACCAGTTATGAATAAATCTAACAAACTAGGCATCTTGCCTCCAGGACCCATTAATCTATACAATTCAAGAAAGCCACCATACCACATTTTATCAAACATTTTTGCTGTTCGAGATTGATCTTTTTTCACAGGCATTGCATCTTGAGTAACTCTTGCACGTTCATAACTTGGTAAACCACCAGTATACAAATAAGATTGATTTCCTGTTGCTAAGACAAACTGCTCAGGAGAAAAACGTGTAGCTTCATCTATCCTACGAAATGTTCTCAATCTATCTTCTAAAGAATGTTCTACAAAACGAGCATTGTTTGTTCTACTATAGTCTACTTCCCCATCAAAAGAATATATTTTTTCTAATCCCTCTTCTGTAAAGTTAGGTCCTGAGATTGCACATTTCCAATTCCCAAAAACCGTTTTCCAAATCCTAATTTCATAATCTCTTTCTTTTCCATTTTCTTGGGCATGTAAATTATAGGAAGTTCCTCTTCTCTTTACATCAAGCTCATTAAATGAAAATTGTGCTTGCTCTCCAAAACCACCTTGCGTTTTTCTGCTAATAATCTCCAAAGCATATTGCTGAATATCGCTTAAATCTGTTTTTTTACGAGTATTTCCTAAATACGTTTTTCCCTCTCTTAAATTTAAATCAATTTCAAAAAAATACGTTTCTGGAGTATCAATTCCAGAACATTCTAATAATCGAGATTGAATAATAGAATCTAAATCTCCACTTTTATTTACATTATGAATAATACGATCTTTAAATCCTTTAACAGTTATCTCATATTTTTCTGCAGTTCCAGCTACACTAAATTTTTTTGATCTCAGAATTTCATAATCCACACCATCAGAATAAGAAAAAACAGTTTTCTTTCCAAAATGCTCTGATTCTCCCACTTCAAAGTCATGCCCTAATATAGAACCAATCTCTACAATAACTGCATCTTCTCTATTACTCCTATCAACCCATATCGATTGATTTTCTGAATAATAGTCTTTAATCTCCTCCTCAGAAAATAATGTAGTATATTCTTCAAACACTTCTCTGAGTATTTGAGTTCTTCTTTGAGAAACTCTAGCAATCCATTTATCTTTGGTAGAATCTTGCCGAATAGTAAAGTTATATGTAGGTTCCTCATTAACATAGACTTGACCCTTCCAGAGAACACTCCCTAGATTTATTAGTTTTCTTGGTTCAGTTTCTATAAATCTTATTTCATCCTCTTCTTGAATAATTTCTGAATCTTTTAATTCATGTAAAATTGAATCTTGAACCGCAGCAATATTCCTTTTTCGTTCCACTAAAGTATAATTATCATTTTCATCAACATGAACACGATATTCATCCTCAATATTTGAGCCTCGAGCTTGATGTAAATTAACTAAAATTTTATAGAATCCATTATCTTTATACACATCAAAAGTTCTATTATTGTGCTCAGTTAAATCAAAACGTAGCTGCCCAGCTCTTCCAATAGGTTCTCTATTTACAGCATAAGAATAAGGTTCATAAGGTGAACACGTTTCCTTTTGAATAAAATCAACAAGTCCATGAAGTCCTACACTTCTCCGTACCAAGACTGAATCTGCCTTGATTTGGGGCTCTTTCTGGCCCTCAGATATCTCGATAATACCACCATAAGAAGGAAATTAAGCAGCATTTATATGATTATCCTCTATTCAATTGTTTTAGCTTCCTATGCAATGTTTCAAACCGTAAACCTATTTCCCGAGCAGTTCGAGATATATTCCCTTTATTTTCCTGCAAAACATGCAATATAAACCTTTTTTCAAACTCCTCTTCAGCCTCTTTGAGAGTAATAAGTTCATCAGGTAGTTCTTTTACAATATCTTTAGACAATTTAGGTAAA
>CALCXY010000109.1 GCA_937906345.1 Candidatus Woesearchaeota archaeon
GTTTTGCAACTCATCTTTTAGAGAATGGAACTGATATTAGGATTATCCAAGAGTTTAGGGTGTATTTTGATCCTGAAGATGACATTCCAGAAAGTGATGAAAACAATAATGAAAAAAGATATAAAATTCCAAGATGTACTGAAACTGATAATGGTTTTGATATTTATCAAAGAGGACAAAATGAATTAAATTATTATTATGGAGATTGGTGTGATGATGAAGAACTGAGAGAGTATTATTGTTTTAATGATGGTGATACTATTAAAGAAAATGATGAGTTTTTCTTACCAGCTGATGGAAGAGATCTTGAATTCCAATATGAAGGATATGATGATACTAATAGAGTAGTTAAATTTGATACTTATGATGGAAGTAGAATTGAAAGATCAGTTGATGAAAATGGAGATTTTTTAATTCGTGTTAGAGGAGATACTTATTACTTCCAAGTTGTTGATATAGATCGAGATGATTCAGATATTATTCCTTTAGATACTGAAAAGATTCTTTTATACGGAGAAGTAGAATGTGATCAAGGTTGTGAAAATGGTGCTTGTATTGGAAAACCTATTGTTTGTGATGGGAAATATCAGGTTATATTGGATCAAGGACAACCTTTAAGTAAAGTACAACCTCTCTTAACAAGAGATGAGTTACCTACTCTCTTAAGACAGACAAACTTCATTAATGCATTTGGAGATATTAAGGTTAATCAGTATATTGACTTTGCAAATTTACAAACAGGCTATGTAGATCTTTTAGAAAATGATGATGATGTATTTGATGAGTTTTTCTTTATTGAAAGTGCAGATACACTTTTTGATTACACTTTAGAGTTTAGTGATTCAATGCAATCTTCAATTGATGGAAGAAACCTACCAGATTTGGAAAATGAATTATTACACCTTTTAGATAAAAATTATTTCATATTAAATACTGATTATATAGAACCTGCTATTCAGTTACATTTATTCCATGCTGCAGCTGGAACTACTTTGGAAGAGGGAGAGACACAAACAATTTTAGTCGATGGAACTGTTTATGAGATTAGTGCATTAGTTATTGATGATACAACAGGTGTTCCGATTGTTAAATTATCGATTAATGGCGAAGTTACTAGGAGTTTAGAAAAAGGTGAAATTGATGTGCTTGCAGATGGAACTTTTGTTGCTATAACTGAACTTATTGACAATGAAGCAGGAGATGTTACAGCTGATTTAGTTGAAGTGTATTTAAGTAATTTACATTTTATTTTGAGAGATAATGATATTTTTGATCCAGGAATTACTACAGTATTAGAAGTTAATGCTGAAGTATTAAATGATGTTAGTGTAGATATTAGAGCTATTAATCCATCACCAAATAATATATTCATTGATGCTATTAAAATTAAAGCATTAGCAGATGATGATTTCTATGTTGGTGAAGGTGAATTTATCACTCAACATATGAGTGATCCTGACACTTTCTTAAAAAGCTGGGATATTAAGTTTGCTTATTATGATCCTAATAAAAATGAAGCTGTTATTGAGATTGGTAGGCCTGGGGAATGTGGTATAACAAAGCCTATTATAGTAGAGCCTGTTCCAATTTAATTCTAATCTATGTATTGTTCTTAGTTAATTTTAAATACTCTTAATTCTAAAAATTAAACTATGAGTAGGATTATAGGTGTTAAAGCAAGGCAAGTATTAGATTCAAGGGGCACACCTACTGTAGAAGCAGAAGTAAAGACATTAGATGGAGTGTATAGAGCCATTGTTCCTTCTGGAGCCTCTACTGGAGTGCATGAAGCTGTTGAGCTGCGTGATAAGGGTAAACATTACTTTAGTGCAGGTGTCTCAAAAGCTGTAAATAATGTTAATTCTATTATTGCTAAAGCTATAAAAGGTCAGAATTCAGTTTCTCAAAAAAAGATAGATGAGATTATGATTAAATTAGATGGGACACCCAATAAAGGTAAACTAGGAGCAAATGCTATTCTTGCAGTTTCTATGGCAGTTTGTAAAGCTGGTTCAGCATCAAAACATCTTCCATTATATGATTTTATTGGTAAACTTTATGGTGTTGATCCAAAAGTTATGCCAGTTCCTATGTGCAACGTGATTAACGGAGGAAAACATGCTGGACAAGAAAATTCAATACAAGAGCACATGCTTATACCCTCTGGAGCAAAGAGTTATTCAGAAGGATTAATGATGGTTGTTGAGAGTTATCATCAACTTAAAGTCATGTTAAAGAAAAAGTATGGAGCTAGTGGAATATTATTAGGTGATGAGGGAGGTTTTGCTCCTAAACAACTCACTAAAATGGAGGATCGTTTCTCGTTAATGCTAAAAGCTGTGAAAAAAGCAGGATATGATGGGAAAGTAGATCTAGCCATTGATGCTGCAGCTTCTGAATTTTATGCTAAAGGAAAATATACTCTTGAAGGGAAAAAATATGATGCTGATCAACTGATAAGACATTATGAAAAATTAGCTTCAAAGTATCCTCTTGTGAGTTTAGAAGATGGATTTGCTGAAGATGATTGGAAAAGCTGGGTAAAACTTAATTCCCATCTTGGAAAAGAAGTGCAATTAGTAGGAGATGATTTATTTGTTACCAATACTTTACGAATAGAAGAAGGAATCTTAAAGGGTGCTGCAAACGCTGTTCTCATTAAAGTTAATCAAATTGGAACTGTTTCAGAAACATTAGATGCTATGAAAATGGCTCATGAAGTTGGTTGGAGTAGTATTATAAGTCATAGATCAGGTGAAACTGAAGATGCTTTTATTGCAAATTTAGCTGTTGGAACTAATGATGGACAATGTAAGTTTGGAGCTCCTGCAAGATCTGAAAGAGTTACAAAATATAATGAGCTTCTTTATATTGAAGAAGATCTTGGTGAAAAAGCAGTTTATCCTGGAAAAGATTTTAGAAAGATAGGCTTGTAGTATTATAATATGAAAAATCCAACAACAATGGATTCGTTTACGGTCAAATTCACTTCGTGAATTTGCCCTGGCTCGTAAAGGAAAAATCCACACTACGTATGGATTTTCCCTCTACACTCGCAAACTCATCCTTGTTGTTGGATTTTAATGAATAAAAAATGAACAAAAAAAAAGTCATACTTATCATTAATGATGGTTGGGGATTAGCTCCAAAAGGTAAAGGCAATTTTCTAGAGATGGCTAAGAAGCCTTTTTTTGATAAAACTTGGAAAGAATATCCTCATTGTAAAATACAAGCAGCAGGAGAAGCTGTTGGTTTGCCTAAACATACTATGGGAAATAGTGAGGTAGGACACTTACATATGGGAGCTGGAAGAGTTGTATGGCAGCTATTTGAACGGATTAATAATTCTATAAAGGATAAAAGTTTTTTTAAAAATAAAGTTTTTTTGAAAGCTATGAATTATGTTAAACAGAATAATTCAGTATTGCACTTAATGGGATTATGTAGTGATAAAGGAGTGCATTCTCATACTGATCATTTATTTGCTTTGCTTAAAATGGCTAAGCAGCAAAAGGTTAAAGAGGTTTTTATTCATTTTTTTGATGATGGGAGAGATTCACCTGAGAAATCTGCTGGTAAATATGTTAAGCTTATTGAGAAAGAGTGTAAGAAAATAGGTATTGGGAAAATTGTTTCTATGATTGGTCGTTATTATGCCATGGATAGAGATCATAATTATAATAGAACAAAAGAAGCGTATGATCTGTTGGTAAGTGGAAAAGGAAAGAAAGTTAAGAATGCTATTTCTGCTGTTAAAAGTGGATATAAGCGTGGTGCTAAAACAGATTATTATATCAAAGAAACTGTTATAGGAGATTTTGAAGGGATAAATGATAAAGATGCTTGTATTTTTTTTGATTTTAGGACAGATAGACCTAGGCAATTAACTGAAGCTTTTACTTCCAAGAATTTTAAAGGATTTAAACGTGCTAAAAAAGTGAATACTTACTTTGTAACTATGACTGAATATGATGAAAGATTTACTTGTGATTATGCTTTCTCAGAACCTACTATTGCAAATAATTTAGGAGCTGTTTTGGCTAAACATAGAGTTAAGCAACTTCGCCTTGCTGAGACTGAAAAGTATGCTCATGTAACTTATTTTTTTAATTCAGAAGATGAAGAGCCAAATAAAGGTGAAGAAAGAATAATGGTAGATTCTCCTAAAGTTCCTTCGTATGATCTTAAACCAGAGATGAGTGCTTTTGATATTGTTAAGGAAGCAGATCATCATATTAATAATTGTAATCATGAATTTATTCTCATTAATTTTGCTAATTGTGACTTGGTTGGGCATTCAGGTGTTAAGAAAGCTATCATTAGAGCAGTTGAAGTTGTAGATGCGTGTAATGAAATGATTGTAGCTGCAGGATTAGCAAATGATTATTCAGTTTTGATAACAGCTGATCATGGTAATGCTGAGGATAAGATTTATCCTAATGGTAAGATAAAACCTGCTCATTCTGAGAATCCAGTTCCTTTTATTTTAGTTTCTAATGATAAGAAATTGATTGGGGTTAGGTTGAAGAATGGTTCTCAAATAGATGTAGCTCCTACTGTTTTAAAATTAATGGGAATTAAGAAACCTAAGGAGATGAGTGGGAAGAGTTTATTTTAGCTAATTTTGAAGCAATTTATTGCTTACAAGGACGAAAAAGTAAAGTTTTATATATGCTCTTTGAACATTGATTTCTATGTCTGCGAAAAAAATCAATAATCCAACCATATTATCACTCTTAACAACTGCAATGTGTTCTGAAGCTCAGGGATTTAATGAAGAAGCTTTTGACCATGTAATAGAATTAAATAGAAGGTATGGGTTACAAATTGATCCTGATTCAGAAGAGGTGGCAAGGAGGAATATTTTGGTCTTGCCTGATTCTTTTGCATATTTGCAAATGCTTGAAAAAGCTATCTGTTCATCAGAGCAAGTAAAGCCTGAATCAACACCTGAAAATCTTGAAATCCAAGTACATGATTATCATCTTACCCATGCGGCTGGCATATCAAAGCGAGGATTAAATAGACAAAGCGTTGTCTGGAGCGAATCCTTTAAACAGACACATGATGAACTCAGTGTTGCTACACCATTTTATTCGAAGAGAAGGGGTGATTTCTACCATGCATTCTGTAAGAAAACTGTTTGTGATATAGATTATGTTATGTTCATGAGATTTGAGTGGGAGAATCCAAATGTAAATGATGGTAGAGATACAGTATATTTGCTAGCTACTTTAATGGAAGAGAAAGATCTGGAGAAATTGGATTATAATATTCCAGAGTTATTTTTAGATCCTCACTTATTTCTAGACAAACCTGAACGAAGAAATTTTCCTGGAGAGGTGAAACCACGTACTCTTGATTTTTCTACTCATTCACAAATAAACCAAAATGATATGGAATATACCTTCTCTAGTTTAGATCAAAGGGAGCAATTCATTTCAATGCTTGGTGAATGCATAGGGAAAAAGTATGGTGTTTTGCATATATTAGTACCTGACCAACAAAACGCTTTAAATGTTCTCTCAAATGTATGGCAAGATTTAACACCAGAACAGCATAGATCAATATCATTTACAGGTGCAATAGATCAAAAGATATCAGGCAAAACGCAAGAATTCTATAATATTCGATTTTATCCAAAAAGTTCTACATGGGATCAGAGCCCATGGAATAATAATGAGGAAAATTATTTGGATTTGACTGATTAATAGTTGTATTACTCAGTGCTTAGGTTATTATGCATTAAAAAACCTAAAGAAATGAGTGGGAAGAGTTTAGTTTAATCTTTGATAAATTCTTCTTTATCCTCAGATTCTTGTTCATCTTCTTTCTCTTTTGTATTTGTTTTA
>CALCXY010000110.1 GCA_937906345.1 Candidatus Woesearchaeota archaeon
CCCTGTAAATAGAGAGGATTTCAATCAAATTAGTATATCTGCTTCATTAGGTGGAAGAACTTTATCTTGTAAACCTAAAGATTTTCAATTATTTAAGGATAAAGATTTTGTAATTTGTACATTACCTCAAGGTTTAGATGTCAAACTAGGTTCCTATGTAACTCCTTTAGTTGTAGACCTAGAATATGGCTACACAGAATCCATATCTAAAAAAATAGAGATTAGACGAATTGGATAAACTATTTCCAAAAAACAAGACATTATAATAAGATTTAAATAAAGCTTCCCCTAAAACCATACAAATGAAAAAAAAGACATTCATTATACTCATATGTATTCTAATACTCATTATTTCATGTAGTTCTCAAAGATCATCTAACCAAAAAAACGAAGACTTTCGAAGAGGATCCTCAGGCTTAGTAATGCGTTTAATTGACAACGCACCTCCTGCTAGACAATATGATGAAGAACCTTTAAATGTACTTGTAGAGGTACATAATGCTGGAGCAACTGATATTGTAGATGGTTCTGGTAAACTGTACTTATCTGGGTTTGATCCTTCATTAATAACAGGTATATCCACTGCTGGAAAAAGAATTGGTGACTTAGAGGGAAAAGATTTTGATTTTCTTGACGGAGGCTTTGATTTTTTTAATTTTCAAGGCAACGTTAGAGATTTAAGACAACGAAATATTGAAAGATATGAACCTACCTTATTAGTTACTTCCTGTTATGAATATGAAACTATTGCAAATCCAGAGGTATGTATTGACGGAGACCCTTATACAATTAATTACCAGCAAAAAGTTTGCTCAGGAACTAGCCCCTTAGGAAATTTTAGATCTGATCAAGGAGCACCTGTTGCTGTAACAAAAGTAAGAGTTGAACCTGCCCCTCGAAAAACTCGATTTGAGATTAATGTAGAAAATATAGGAAAAGGCCTAGCTTTTCAACCTGATTTATCCTTTTTAGAAAAATGTAATCCTTACGATGATGATGGCCTTGATTTTGATGATATCAACCTAGTAAGAGTAGAAGAAGTAAAAGTAGGTAATGTTGACATTAAATCTACCTGTAAACCCTTAGAAAATGGATTATTAAGAATTAAATCTGATAGAACCTCAAAAACAGGAGCTGCTGTAAGAGGTTCAGGAATTATGAGATGCGAACTAACCAATATTAATGAACCTGCTTTTTCATCTCCTTTAAGGATCAAATTAACCTATGGATATAGAGATTCTATTCAAAAAAAGGTAGAATTAATTCAAGTTCCATAAATTCTCATCTAATTCAACCATTTTTCTTCAATTCAGTTGATTATAATATCATAGAAATCAGCTGAAATTGCATCACCCAGAACTAAAGTGGTAGGGTATGTAGATGTAATTTCTTTGATTAGCTGATTTCTAGGATACAAATTGAGCAAAGCTCAATTGTACAAGAAACCACAGGTTTCTTTGTACAAAAAAAGCAGAGCATTCATCCCACAACTTTAGTTGTGGGTACTCTGCTTTTTTTAGTATAATAGAAATCTTTATATAGGAGATTAACAGAAAGTACATATACTACTACGGAGGCTTAAAAAAATGAGGAGAACTTTAATTGTTATATTTGCTATTTTTATATTGCTTATAGGATGTTCAGGAGAGTCAACATCTTCAAAAAATGTTGGTCCGGACAGAACCCCTTTTCACGGTGGTGAAACCGGTCTTTCACTGGAATTTTTAGAAGGTTCTCCACCAGATGAAGTGTTTGATAATGCTAAATTTCCTTTTGGAATAGTAATACAATTAGAAAATTTAGGTGAAGATGAGATTGAAGCTGGAGACGGTTTTATAAGAATTATTGGAATTAATCCTATTGATTTTGGTGTTACACAAGCTAATTTAGAAAGTAATATACCTCCTATGAGACCAACTAAAAAGAATTTTGATGGATCTATTGTAGATGGAGATAAAAATAATGTTGAATTCCCTGGCTTAAACTACCAAATTGATTTACCAGGAAATATATTACAACCAAGAATTAGAGCAGATGCATGTTATAATTATAAAACAAGAACCGCTACTCTTATTTGTTTAAAACCTGATTTATTAGCTCAAACTGAGATCAAAGAAGTTTGTGAAATTGCTGAGGAAAAAGATCCTCAAAATTCAGGAGCACCAATACAAATAACTGAATTAAGACAAACTGCTATCTCCTCTGATAAGATCCAAGTAGCATTTATTGTTGAACATGTAGGTCCTCCAAATGATAGGTTCTATAAACTTGGAACAGATTGTGATGATCGTGTTACAAATATCGATAAAGAAAAAGTTAAAGTTACTGTAAGATCTGATGTTAATGGAGCTAAACCTAGTTGTAGTGGTTTACAAGATGCAAATGCTGATCAATCCTCTGGATTTGTAACTCTTTTTGATAGAGTTCCTAGAACAGTTATCTGTGAAGTTGATATGAAAGATGTTACCAACACTTTTGAGGAAGTATTTGAAGTTGATCTTGAGTATAGATATCAACAATTTATTGAGAAAAACTTCCTTATTAAAGATGTAGGCGGTTCAGATACTTAGATAATTAACTATTTTTTCTTTTTATTATTCTTAGAATGATATTAGGTTCGAGTATCAATATGAGGTAAATACTCTTACGCTTTACTATCTTTCACAATAGCAAGTGTAAACTGACTTAATAACGCTTCAAGTTGAATAAACTCATCACTTCCCTCTACCATCCTAAATTCTATCTCTCCACACTTATCAACTAAAGAAATCTTCATTCTATTATCAATATCTAAATTCCAGACTTCTTTTTGTATTTGTTTGATAATATCTAAACCACTTAATCCATAGTGTAACATTGTTTTCTGCAATAATTCCCGAGATTGAATAAACTCATTTTTAACAGCTAAACTTAATATTTCTTTAATCTCATCCTGCTTAGCTAATGAAGCCATTGAAAAAATATTTTCTTCAGTAATCTTAGAATTAATAGCAGCACAACTCTGTAAAATATTCTCTGCTTTCCTGCAATCTCCTTCTGAAACAGTATAAACAGCTTCTATACTTTTATCATCAATCTCTAATTGTTCTTCTTTTGCAATTTTTTCGATAATTAATTGTACATCTTTAGATGCTAATGGTTTAAATCTAAAAACAGCACATCTACTTTGAATAGGATCAATAATCTTACTACTATAGTTACAAGAAAGAATAAACCTACAAGTTTGTGTATAATTCTCCATAGTCCTTCTAAGAGCTTGTTGAGCTTCTTTTGTAAGGGCATCTGACTCATCCAAGTAAATAATCTTATAGGGAACATCTCCAATAGCCTTTGTCCTTGCAAAATCCTTAACTTTATTCCTAACAATATCAATCCCTCTCTCATCACTCGCATTCAATTCTAACAAATTCGTTCTCCAACTTTCGCCAAATAGTGTTTTGGCAATAACTAAAGCAATACTTGTTTTCCCAGTACCAGCAGGTCCTGAAAATAAGAGATGCGGCATATTTTTTTGCTCAACAAATGCTTTTAATTTCTCAACTATTTCCTTTTGACCTTTAATATCAGAAAAATCCTTTGGACGATATTTCTCAGTCCACATCGCAGTTTCACTTTCCATAAAAAAAGGTAATATACTCTTGTTTAAATAATTATGCCTAGTAAACAAAACAGATTAAATGAATATATCCATTAAATAGAATCAAATAGAATCAAATAATGTCTTCTTCAGCAACTACCATAAAATCTCCTATAGCAATCACTGCACTAAAAGGTAACAAAATATTATTAGCTTTATCTTTTTCAAGCTCTAATTTATCTGTATAACTAGTAGGATTTGCTAAAACAATATGAATTAATTCTCCAGATCTAGTCTCAAAAACAATATCTCCTACTTCACCAAATCGTTTTCCAGTTTTGCTAACAACAGTTTTCCCTATCAACTGTTTTGAGAATTTTTTATCTTCTTCAGCCATAATGCACCCACTTTTAGTATTGTATAGTAGTTTAAGTTTACTAAAACAATGTAGTATTTAAACTTTTTGATTATAGAGCAGTATAGAAATACCTATATTCTTCTCCAATTGTACAAAGTGTTTAGAAAACTATTAATACTACAAGATAATTGATAATCTAATGAACATAAAAGAAAAACTTGATCTTATTAAGAGAAATACTGCAGAAATAGTTACAGAGGCAGAATTGATTACACTTCTTAAAGAAAAGAAAAATCCTAGTGTATATTTAGGTACTGCAATAACTGGTAAACCTCATGTAGGCTATTTTATGTGGGTTTTAAAAATGGCTGATTTCTTAAAAACAGGCTTTAGAGTCAAAGTTCTTCTTTCAGACATAACTGGGGCTTTGGACAATACTCCTTGGGATATCTTGGACAAACGCTATGAGTATTACAAAACCATTATTCCTTTAATGTTTGAAGCTATTGGAGTCAACACTAAAAAATTAGAATTTGTTAAGTCATCTGATATAAATCTTAGCAAAAAATACTTTCTTGACTTATTAAAACTCAGCACTTTAGCTTCAGTTCATGATGCTAAAAAAGCAGGCTCAGAAGTGGTAAAAGAATCTGCTAACCCAAAACTATCTGGCCTTATCTATCCTCTTGTCCAGGCCCTTGATGAACAATATTTAGATGCAGATATCCAATACGGTGGAATTGATCAAAGAAAAATATTAATGTTTGCTCGGGAATACCTCCCAAAACTAAATTACAAACCAAGAATCGAATTCATGACACCTATTATTCCTGGTTTAATTGGAGAAAAAATGAGTGCTTCATCTGAAGAGTCTAAAATTGACCTTTTAGATGATACAGAAACTATAAAGAAAAAAATGAATAAAGCCTATTGCCCTGAAGGTGAAGTAGAAAATAATGGGGTATTGGCTTTTGCTAAATATATTATATTCACAATAAAAAATGATAAATCTCAATCCTTAACAATCAAACGGCCTGCTAAATTTGGAGGAAATGTAACCTATAAAACCTATGAACAACTAGAAAAAGATTTTATTGCTAAAAAACTCCATCCCATGGACCTTAAAACCGCTATTAGTGATGAAATTAATAAACTTCTTGAACCTATCAGAAAAAAGATGAAAGGTAAAGAGAAAATAATTAATGAGGCTTTTAATTAACTTTAAACAGTATTTTATTTTCCTTGTTCTATGATTGCTTTTGTAAAATTTTTTAAATATTTTTTTTTAACTCTAAATATATCTTTGATAGTTACTTTTTTGATCTCACCTACATATTTTTGGGATAATAAAACTGAACCTGCATATTCCCAAAACGCTAAATCGTCTACTCTTTTTTCATTGTCTTCCATAGATAAAAGATAATCACCTTCTAAAAATTGTTTAACTTCCTTAAGTTCTTCATTTGATATAGAATCTACTTTATTAATTTGTTCTTGAAGTAATTTTTCAGCTTCTTTAAGTTTATTTTTTGTAGTTGAAAGATACACTGCAAAAAAACCATATCCTATTTCATCTTCATAATGAGCTCCTATATCATAACACAATCCTTTTTCTTGCCTAATATACCTAAATAATCTTCCTGATAAAGGCCTTCCTAAAATTGCTTCTATAACATCAAATACATAACTATCTTCATGCCCCCTTGGAACACTTTGACATCCATAAACTAAATAAGAATGTTGAATATCTCTTTTTTCTTTAACTGTTTTAGATTTTGAATTCATATATCCCAATTCCAAAGGTTTATTTTCAATTGATTTAGATAAAATTTTTGAAAATTCCCTTGAAACAAGAGCAATATCCTTTGAATCTACTTTCCCAGATAAAGTAATAATAATATTTGATCCAACATAATATTTTGTATAATGATCCTTAAACTCTTTTTGAGATAATTTTTTAATGATTTGTTCATATCCAATGATAGGATGTTGCGCTGGAAAATTTTTAAATAATCCCTTTTGAAATAATTCCCATTGATGACTCCTAGGCTCATCTTTTCTCATACTAATTTCACTTAAAATAATTTTACGTTCCTTTTCAATTGCTTTTTTATCAAATAAAGGGTGCATTAACATATCTCCTAAAACATCAACTGCTATTGGAAAATGTTTTTTTAAAACTTTAATATGATAAGCAGTTCTTGTATTTGAAGTAAATGCACCAATATCCCCTCCAACCCCTTCAATAGCAGAAGCAATTTCATGTCCTGTTCTATTTTTTGTTCCTTCAAATAACAAATGTTCTATAAAATGAGAAATACCCCTAGTTTTATCGGTTTCATGATTAGAGCCTACCTTAATAGTTGCTTGAATAGCAATAGAAACAGAATCTGTAGAATTTATAATCAAAGTAATTCCATTATCTAAAATTATTTTTTGCATAAACATCACATTTAAATACACCTATTTATACTTTTTGTTCATGATTAATGCTTTCCAAAAATTAATGAAGCAAAATAAATTAGACTTTTGTATTTTCTTAAATTCATCTTTAACAAAACAAGATCCTAACATATTTTACTTCACAGAGATACATACAGAATATAGTATCCTAGTTGTTCCTCAAAATAAAAAACCTTTTTTCTTAATTCCTGGTTTTGAATATGAAAGAATAAAAAAACATTCAAAAATCAAAGTTGTTAAATTAAAAAAAACAAATTTAGGACATCAAATAAAAAAACATGTTAAAAAAAGTAAAAACATTGGAATAAATAAAGATATCTTATCATTAAATGAATTTTCTCGTCTAAAAAAACAATTTAAAAAAAGTAAATTTAAAGACATATCATTACTCATGAAACAACAACGTTCAATTAAAACTAAAAAAGAAATTAAAATAATTAAAAAATCATGTAACATAGCAGCATCCATTTTATCAAAAACAATTAAAAAAATGAACCATTCGCTATCAGAACAACAAATCACAAATTTTCTGATAGAAGAAACTAAAAACCAAGGTTGTGAATTAGCATTCCCTCCTATAGTAGCATCAGGAAGTAATGCCTCTTTTCCACATCACATCCCTACGTCAAATAAATTAAAAAAAGGTTTTTGCATTATTGATTTTGGTGTAAAATACAAAGGATACTGCTCTGATATTACAAGAACTCTATATATTGGAAAACCATCAAACAAAGAAATTGAAACCTATAACCAAGTTCTCGCAACTCAATTAGATGCTATCAACCAATCAAAAATTGGAAACAAAACTAAATCATTATTTAATTCTGTTTCAAAAGTATTAGGAAAAGAGTTTACTCACGGCCTAGGTCATGGAATAGGAATTGAAATTCATGAATACCCTAACTTAACCCCTATCTCAAAAGATATAATTCAAGAAAATATGGTTTATACTATTGAACCCGGTATTTACACTAAAAAATTAGGCATTAGAATAGAAGATGATGTATTAATAACAAAAAAATCACCAATAATCTTAACAAAATTAACTAAGAAACTTATTCTAATTTAAAAGTAAATTTACCATTTTCTTGAACAACTTTACCATCTAAAATAATTTTCCCGCCATCTCTCAAATCTTTAATCATATCCCAATGTAAGGCAGATTCATTTTTTCCTCCACCTTCTTTGTAAGCCATGCCCAATGCTAAATGAATAGTACCCCCTATTTTCTCATCAAAAAGAATTTGCTTTACAAATTTTGTGATTTTATAATTCATTCCAATTCCAAACTCTCCAATATACTTTGCACCTTTATCTGTTTCTAACATTTTAAGAAGAAATTCTTCATTCTTAGTTGCAGTAGCTTTCACAACTTTACCTTTTTCAAACCATAATTTAATTCCATCAATTTCCCTTCCACCCATAATAGTAGGATAACTATAACTAATATAACCTTCAGTAGTATCCTCAACTGGAGCTAAAAACACTTCTCCATCAGGCATATTACGAGTTCCAAAACACTTCATACATTCTCTACTTTTAATACTAAATGTAAGATCTGTATCTTTTCCAACAATTCTTACTTCATTGCCATCATCAAACATTTTTTTAAGCTTTGTTTGCTTTTTTCCCATGGCATCCCAATCATCTAAACATGCATCAAATACAAAATCCTCAAACTCCTCAAGGCTCATATCTGCATCTTGTGCCATTGCTTGTGTAGGATATTGAAAAATAACCCAATTATCTTTTTTCAGATGTATATCTGATATTTCCTTAGTAACTTTTCTTCTAGTTGCTATCTTCGCAGGGTCAATATTAGATAATTCTTTTGTATTAACAGGAGCACCAATTCCTATACTTCCATCAAACTTCTCTGCTTCAATTTTAGCTAATTCAGGAAAATGGTTTAACTGTTCATCATTAGCATATTTAAAATAAGTGTAATGTGCTCCTGGTAAACCCACATTCATTTTAGGATACGCCCCTTTCTTCAAAATATTCTTCATGATCTCTAAAGCAAGTGGCTGTGCTCCTATAGCTGTATTTACTTCTATGAGATCTCCTTTTTTTATGTTTATAGAATGATTAGTTAATATCTCTGCTAACTTTACAACTCGTGGATCTTTCATTAAAACTTGACAAAGGACTTAGTATTTAAAACTTTTGTATTAACTTAAAAAAATTATCAGAATTCTTATCCAAACATCTTAATATATTCTAAGCCTTTCAAAAGCTCTTCTTGTTTAACTTTCTTAATGGCATCAATAAAATCTTGATGATTTACTTTAGTTCTATTTTTTCGAATAGCAAAATAACCCGCTTCCGTGCATACTGCATGAATCTCAGCACCTGAAAATTCTTTGAGTTCATTTACAATTATTTCAATATCACAATCACTATCAAGTTTCATTTTCTTTGTATGAATCAAGAAAATTTGCTTTTGTGCAGTTTTATCAGGAATATCTACTTTGATTAATCTATCTAATCTTCCAGGCCTTAATATAGCAGGATCTAAAATATCTTTTCTATTAGTGCATCCAATTATTTTTACATTGTCTAAACTTTTAAATCCATCAATCTCTGCTAGTAACTGCATAAATGTTCTTTGCACTTCTCGTTCTCCACTTGTACCTACATCAATTCTTGTAGCAGCTAAAGCATCTAACTCATCAATAAACACAATACTTGGAGCTTTTTCTCTAGCTAATTCAAAAACTTCTTTTACTAATTTAGCTCCTTCTCCAATAAATTTTTGGACTAATTCTGATCCAACAATCTCTATAAATGTAGATTTAGTAGATGCCGCAACTGCTTTTGCAAGTAATGTTTTACCTGTACCTGGAGGACCATGTAATAAAATACCTTTTGGAGGTGTAATCCCCACTTTTTTGAAAAGCTCTGGTTTTTTAAGAGGCAATTCAATAACTTCCTTAATATCTTCAATTTCTTGAGTTAACCCCCCTACATTTTCCCATTTTATGTCAGGATGATCAATAATCACAAATTTTTCAACATCAAATGTTTTATGAGTAGGAATTTTTTTAATAACATTAAGATTTTTTTGCTCTGTTAAAACAGTATCTCCTGGAAGCAAATCTTTTGCATCTTCAGAGATATTTACAAAAAACGAACTTCCATTAGGAATTCTTACAATAGCATTTTTCCCAATAATATCTTTGATTTCACATACCATCAAAGGAGGATTTTTTAATTTAGTTATTTCCTCTCTCAAACTATCAACAGTTTCCTTAAGAATTCTATTTTCTTCTTCTAATGCTGAAAGATCTGTTGCATAACTGTAAACAACGTCATCAATTTTGCTGTTAGCCATTCATATCACTTTACATTTCTTGTTTTTAAATGTTTGCATCCTCGGCAGTTACTCACCTCATCATTGCAGTGCTTAGATGGTGTTCACATCACTCATTGAATGCAATAGTGTGTTTTATTCCTGAATATTTAAACCTATCTATATTCCAGATAATACTTACAATGTAAGTATTTTAAGTAAAAAAATAGGTAGATTTATATGCATATTACCTACAATGTAAGTAATTTGGCCTTATTTGAGTGAGTATGAGTAAGTATGAGTAAAAAAGAGGATAATTTAGATACAAATAGAGAATTTTCCAGACACAATGCCCTACTTTCTTCCAAAAAAGTCCAGATAGCATTAATATTTTCTTTTTTTATTCTCATAAGTTCATTTTTACTGTATATGAATGCAAACATAACAGGATTAGTAGTGTATGATGCATTTACAATAACCAAAGATGTTAACCTTTCATTCAATGAAACTTCTTCTTATAAGGTAACTGTAGAGCCAGGTATTATTTCGTTTTCTTTAACAGGCCAAATTAAAGGACCTGGCTCTGCTAACCTTTATCTTGAACATGATAAAACTCGAGAATTAATCTACTCAACTGAAGCTGAATTGTTACAAGACATTAGTATCCAATCACCTAAATCAGCCCAAGTAACAGGCAACACCACAACAAACCAAACTATCTCATTATTATTACAATTTAAATCAGGATCCAATTATGATCCAGATGATAATGGAATTGAAACTGAAAATGGCATTGTAGATCTTACCATTGAAGACTCTACATTTAACTGGGATGTAAATGAAGATAACCTTTGTACTATTTGGGATATCTATTCTACCCAAAACCAAGAATCCACCTTATTTTGTGCAGGTTCTCAAAAATGCTGTAACTTTCATGAGTTAGCACCTTCTACAAACAATTGGAATGAAATTCTGTATTTGTATAAAGGTCTTTATGATACAACTGAAAACAATACTGTAACAGCCCAAGTAAAATATATTGACTATAATCTAAGTATAAACGATCCATTTTCAGAGATTTACTCATCTAATACTGATTCATTAGAAACTGCTTTTATCCAAAAAGTAATTGAGTTAGATAAAGTTTGTAAAGAAACCTGCTTAATGAATAAAATTAACCATACCGATATTGAATTAATTGTTGAAGTAGAAAATACTATTGTAGATATTACTCATTTTGATTATATCATAGAACAAACTAGAAATGAAACAAATATTCCTCCTAAACAAATAAAACCCATCCCCTCTTTAAAAATATTCAAAAATGAACATATTAACATAAATCTTTCAAAATATATAAGTGATGAAGACAGCCCAAATTTGAATTTTACTTTGTTGGAAGTAGATGATCTTAATTTTGAAATTAATAAATCAGTATTATCAATCACTCCAAAGATAAATATAACAGGAACTTTTTTCACATTTATAACAGCAAACGATTCCAAAAATATTGTAGTTAGTGATATTTTCAATATAACCATATCTGAAAAACCCCTACTCAATATAACTGAAAATATTACCCAACAACCTTTAGTTATTTTAGGACAACCTGTGAAGTGGACTAAAAAAATAAAGCTTCAAAACAAAACAGATAATATTACTATTAATGTTACTGAAAAAGCAGCAAATATCATTATTAAAAAAGTTGAACAAGGAACAACTACAATTATTGAGGATAAAAATATTAAAGTAAACTATAAAGGAAAAACACAAACACGTTCAGAGTTTGAAGATGTAAAAAAAGTTGAAGCAATAGATGAGGAAATATCTACATTATTATCTGAAAAACGAGAAAAAATTAGTGATAATGATAAAGTAAGAGAAATAAACCAAAAACTTGTTGATTTAGACTCCCAAAAAGACCTCATTACTGGTGCTGTAACCTTTGAATCATCCAACCCTGGAATTATAACAAGATTCTTTAATTGGATTTTCATTAATTTTGATTCAGATATCACTGGTGCAGTTATAGCAGAAACTAATTCCAACACTACTTCAATAGAAAACGCAACCAAAATCGTTATTGAAGAGGTAGTTGAAGAATTAGAGATTGAATACACTACCCCTGGACCTACTGCTGATATTGTTGAACTCTCAGCAAAACGAAAACAAATCACTATAAGCTCTGATGTGCATTATGAAAATATTTTAGCTTTTTCTTCAATACCAAACTCTCCAATAGAAGCTATAAACATATTCCACCTAATCAATGATACAAAAACATCAATACCATTATATGATCAACAAGACACAGATAATGATGGTTTAATTGATGAAATCTATTGGATTGTCCCACATCTTTCAAACCAAACATATGAAATTGTAATTAGAATCAAAGATGCTGAACACTTAGATGAAAACCGAAATTTCATAGAAAATGTGTTTGATTTAGTAGTTATTAATGATCTTAACTTCACAGATCCTATCCCTTTAGATCATTATTTAAGAATTACTTTTGAACGATTCTTAACTAATGAGAGTGATATTACCATTATAGGAGAATCTAACACCTCAAATCCAGCTTCTATTGAAATTTATTACTTCAATACAAGCAATCTCATAACTACTATTGATGATATTTCTTCATATGGAACATACAGAACTGATCTTTTAGATCTTATAGGAGAGCATGAAACCTTTGATTTAAAAATTAAAAATTCCCCAATTCGAGTTGATCAAGCCCTTGATCCAGATGTAACATCTTGTTCCGCTCTTACAACCGATTCAACTACCTATACACTAACTTCTGATCTCACAGTATCTGGAAGCTGTATTAGTATTGAAGGAAACTCAATTACCTTTGATTGTAATGAAAAAACCTTAACATTCCCTGCAACAACAAATGATCTTGAAGCAATTGTTGTAAACAATAGTGAAGAAGTTACTATAAAAGATTGTAACATCATTGGAACAAATGTAGGTGCAAATAATTTTGGAATTTTATTAAGAAATGTTAGTAATGCAACATTAACTCATATAAATATATCAACTGATGAAGGTAGTGGTACAAGCTCATATGCTCTTGCTTTTAACAATTCAAATAATATCAGCATACAAAGAGGAAATATATCTGCTGATGATGGAACAAATTCATTAGTTCTAGTAAGTTATACTAACATCTCTCATTTCGAAGAATTCAATCTAAGTAAATTTGGCACTGGTACTA
Organism: Candidatus Woesearchaeota archaeon; assembly: GCA_937906345.1. Lineage (GTDB taxonomy): Archaea > Nanobdellota > Nanobdellia > Woesearchaeales > CALCXY01 > CALCXY01. Next base: position 12,917 of record CALCXY010000110.1, read on the forward strand.
ATATTGAAATCAATCATAGTAGATTAGTTAAAATAAAAAATAACAGAATAAGTGCTCATACTGCTTCTGTTGATGGAGTTACCATTAGTGGAGATTCAAGTAATATCTCAATCCTAAATAATTCATTCTTTGGTACTGCTGATGATATATTATTATTAAATAACTCTGTAGGAATTGTACAAAACACAACTATTGCTAATAATTCTCTTGCAGGATCTGGAAACGAACTTTTAATACAAGGAAATGCAGCAAATTTTACTTTAATTAAAGATCAAAGAATCGGACTTCATTCTATAAAACCTACTGTTTTTTCCATTCTAAACACATCTATTGCCCTTCTTGCATTTACAGAACCAGTAAATAGTATAAGCACTACAAATAACTTATCTCAACTTATTAATGTAACAAACAATTCCATATCTGTAAATTCAACTGCAGGACTTAACGGTTCTGCAAACATCACATTCTTTGATATAGGATTCAGGCACTTTGCCAAACCTCAAATTTTAAGAAACAACGCAGTATGTAACGCAACTATATCTCCATCTTGTTTTAATTACACAGAATTAGAAGCTTCTACTGTTACATTTAATGTTTCCTCATTCACAAACTACTCAGTTGGAGATGGAGGAAGATTATGTAATTCTGCTGAAGATTGCGATGCTTATACAGATGCAGGAGTGGGTATGGAAGATGTTTGTATAGATACTGATAATAATAAAACTCCTGATCATTGCACAATTAATGTATCAAGATGTCCACTATTCCTAGGAATGAGCTGTAGTATATATGACTTAGGTACTGCAGAAATAACACAAGGAATTTGCACAAATAATATGGGTTGTAAAAATGGAACAATTGTCTCTGGAGAATATGGAACAGGTCTTCAAGGTGGAACTGCACCTAACTTTCATGATGGTAATGAAAACGCCACATGTAATGATGGAGATTTTGGTCTCATATGTAATGGTAGTGCTAATGGATACTCTATGTCTGGATCAGGTATATGTCTTACTAATACATGCAGCGAGAATATTCCTACTGTTATGAATTGCCCCTCTGACGTTTGTAAAGTTGCTCATCTTACAGACTCAACCCAAATAGCTACTTCATGCTCCTCTGATTATCCTGGATGGGCTTGTGATTCAGATGTGGATGGTTCAGGTTTTACTCAAGATTCCATGTGTGATGCCACTGACACTTGTCAAACATCAGGACATCTTTGTAATGCCTCAGGCACAATAATGTATAACGGTTGTAACGCAGGCTGCTCTGACGATGATCCTTGTGATGCAACTTTTACTGATGGTAATTTTAATGGCAGCTATGGTGCTTGTGATGGATCTTCTTGTGTTCCTGTTGGAGGAAATCTAAAAATTTATGATGCTCCTGCTAATGATCTTACATCACCTTACTTTGCAAACGGCTCCATAGCAAAAAACGAGTCCATTATTAACGAAAGCGTTTATTATGATAATCAAACCATTAATCTATCACATCCTACATTTGGTATAAGATATCAGGTTTTTGGACATTTTGATCGTGATAGTGTAAATCTAACTAACCTTACCATAAACTCATCCGCAACAAAAACCTTCATTAACGCTACAACACTATCTGGGGTAGATTCTAATTACACAATATTAGTTTCCAACACAAGTGCATTAGGAGTGTATGTATGTCCTGATGCTACTGAACTTGCTCATGTTAACCTAAGTTGTGATAATAGAATTGGATTTTCATATGAAGAAGCAAGAGATAGAATACAAGATGTACAACCTCAAGATATTCCTAAAGGAACATTTTATGTTTACATGTGGAATCAAACCACATACGCAATTTGGAACGCAACAGGAGCTTTAGGTATTGGTGAAAATGATACTATTCCTCCAAACATTACCTTAAGATTACCTCTTAATGGAACGTATCCAAGAAGTAATCTTACCATAAACGTGAGTTTAAACGAAAACTCTGATTCCTGCCTTTACTCATTAAACCATACAGCAAACGTATCATTAACAAAAGTCACAAATACCCAATTTAATGGTTCTTTAATAAACTTAGCACCTGGAAGACAAAACCTTACAATATACTGTAATGATACTTTAGGTAATTTCAATAGCTCTGCAGAATTACTCTTCTATGTTAAACTAGGAGATACCTGCACAACAGGAAATGATTGTGATGATGATGTTGATCCAGAAGATCTGACTACAACTTTAAACACTTGTATTGATACAG
>CALCXY010000111.1 GCA_937906345.1 Candidatus Woesearchaeota archaeon
AATTTAAAGATTAAGCCAAATTGATGGAGAATAGCCTATCTCCTATATAATCCAACCAGCAACAAAATAACAATCCCCAAATATATCCCTGATAAAATATATATTAATGGTTTAAAAAAGAAAGGAATGATCCCAGCCTCAGCCATAGCTATAATCAAAGGCAAAGGCAATAAGAAAGCTGCCTCTGGATAAACTCTGCATATTAATAAAATAATTATAAAAAAGAATAATACAAACAAACCCAGCAGCCATGTATTGCCGAATAAATTAGTTTCCAGCAGATCCTTAATAAGATTTAAAGATGTGAATTCCATTTTAATCATTACCTCTCCACCAATCAACAATAATTATAATAAAAATTATAGTTATAGGCACACCTATCATCATTTGAAATATAAAAGGCAGGTTTAATTGAGGGCTGCCAAATATGGCAATAGGAGCAAGCATAATATTTAACATAAATCTAAAAAGCCTTAAAAGAGTTTTTGGTATATCTGTGATCCTAAAATCTGATGTTGTTGTGTCTATGCCTGCAATTTGTGGAGTTGTTGGAATATCCTCACTAAAAGTGGAATTTAAGCCTTTTATAGAGTTTCCCTCAATTTCAAAGAATTTATTTAAAATATCTCCCTCTATTAGCTGAAAGCCTCCCAAATAGAGCATGATATTTATACAGAGCATAAATGTTATTATTTTAATTAAATTTGCCATTTCAATCTCCTCTCCTAAATAAAAACATCCCAATAACTATAATAAGGATTGAGGATGTCATTAAAATAGGCAACCAGCCCAAAATACTAAAAACAAACAAAATAATTGCTCCTGCAAAGCCTGAGATGGCAGCAGGCACTCCCAGCTCTGCAAAAGTGGCAACAATAGCCACAACAACCAAAATGGATATAACAGCCAACATCACTCCAGAGAAATCTCCTTTATATTTCTCTGCAACAGAAAGGGCAGAATAGTTGCTTATAGCTGTTGCATTATAAGTATAATAAGTATTATGCAAATTGATTAAATCCTCTCCATTAAGTTTTATAAAATAATCTATATCAATAGTCCTGCCTGTTGAATTGCTGCTGTTTAATATTATTATGGAGGCTGTGCCTCCTCCTACTGATCCTGTCACATTGGTTAAATAATTTATCCCATCAAAAGAGCTGTTTAATCCAAAAAAAGAGATAAATCCTCCTATTGAACTAGTAATTATGCTAAAATTAAGAGATCCCTCTGTTGTTGTCAGAGAATAAGAAACTTTGTCATAAATTGTTGTGAAAGGAATATCAACATCTGTGGAAAGTATTATATTATAAAGAGAGGAGGCAGGCTCTAAATCAAATATTTTTGTTGTATAGCCTGCAGCCTCCAGCATGATCCTGTATTCTGTTGTTGATTTTAAAAATATACTTAATTGCCCTGAAATATCAGAATATTTCTGAGCCACAACCACATAAGTATCATTGACTTTGTTGGTTATAGTCATAAAAACATCCTCCAGAGGCTCATCCTCCTGATTTCTTATATTAAATGTCTTTGCCTCTCCATTGGAGGAGTTTAAAAGCCACACATCAAGAGTGGTATGAGTATCATCTACTATCGTTACAAAATAATTCCTCTGAGTATAAAAATCATTAAATACAGCAATATCCCAAAGCCCTCCAAATAAATCATCTTTGTATATAGTGCCATTGGAAGTATAAAGAGTTTGCATTATTGAATTTAAATTGTTTAATATTAAAGTGGTAGTAGTATCATTTATTATTTTTTGAGTTTCCTCATCATATATGGTTATATTGATTGAGTTTCTAGTATAAAGGCTGAAAGTAATGTTAGGGAGAGTATCAGCAGCCAGAATATTGATCGTTTGGCTGTCATAAGCAAAATTATCAGAGATTATGGTGACATTATAAACTCCTGTTATTGCTGAGAGGATCAAACT
>CALCXY010000112.1 GCA_937906345.1 Candidatus Woesearchaeota archaeon
ATTTAATACTGATTTTTATTTTAATTTACAACACACTTCTAGATCTGTTCCTTTTCCTAATCTTGAGATGTGTGAATTTTCTGTTTTATATGCTCCAGCTAATGATAATCCTGTACATGCATTTGAAAAACTACAAGTATCTAATTTCTGAGGACAACTATCTTCAAGTTTACAACAAACACTATCTGCTGCACTAGAATGATATTGTTTTATGTGTGAATTTTCTCTATTACTAGTATATAATGATAATACACCTGGCACTCCATCAGTTAAAGGAGATGTACAAAGCGAAGGACTACATGTTAAATCACAATTACCCACACCAGCTATTTCTGCTTTTACACAAAGATCTTTTCCTGTATTCACATTACATAATGCTGCATGAGAATTATCTGCACCTGTATCAGCACTTTTATACATACTTACTAAACAAGTTTCTCCTAAGGCAGATGAACATCCTCCATGGTCTTTAATACTTGTAATTCCAGATATAGCCTTTGCACCAATAGGAACATTTACAGAATATTTAAAATTAGTTAATGATTTACAATCATCACAAGAAGAAAGCAAAACATTAATATCTATTCCTTTTACTTCTAAAGAAACAGGCATAACACCTTTTGATTGATCATTAGGAACAGTAAATTTAGCTGTAAAACTCCTAGCATCAGTAACTGGCTTTCCTAACACATTAAGTACAGAAAAAATTTTACTTCTCACATTAGAAGAAAACCCAAATTCCATTTCAGGATGATTTAACTCAAACTCATTAAATAACTGATTATTTTTACTTCCCACTCCATTAACATTAAGAAAATACTTGGTCCCAATAATACCCTCATTTTCATAATCCAAAAAATTCGCTGAAAATAAAATAAAGTTTTCTGGAACAGCATTATTTTGATAAATATTAAACTTCACCTTCACTTGATTTCCTGGAAAAAAATCAGGTGCCAAATTAGGAGCAACAAAATTTCCAGTACCATCATCAATTTCAGCATTAGTTGTAATTAATGATGATGCAGCAAAACTACCTGCTTGTCCAATAGGACCATCAGCACATGAAATTACAAAAACTAAAAGAACTACTAATAAAAGTACACCCTTTTTCATCATAATACACCCATATTACTAACTTCTAATATATATAGTTTACTATTTAAATAAACAAAAATTTAAACAAACCTTATTTATATTTAATAAACTTAAATTAACCTAATAAACATATTCCTCCTAAACAAACCGAATTACAAAAAGTACTATCAAAAAACTTTCCATTATTACATACTTGTACTGATCTAAAAGTTATTGGATTACATCGAGTTTCTCCATCTACACAATTAGCAGGAACACCTTGACCTGCCCCCTCAATACCACAACATAATTTGATAGGTCCATCACCTTTACCATCACATTCTGTTATTAAACCACTGTCAGGTTTATCTAAACTTAAAACACAAGCATCAAATCCTAAACTTTTACAATTAGATCCCACCTCTAAAGGAGTTTCTGATAAACTAGAGTCATCTAAACTATCAAAAAAAGGTTCCTTAAAAGCTTCGCATTTTATTTTTTCATTTGGTGATGATATAAATAATTTCTGAGTTGCACCACTTACTGGAATAACACTTAATTTATTATTACTTATCTTATATAATTCATCTCCTAAAGGCAATGAACTTGTAGAAACAGTTAAAGATACCCCATTTGATAAAGAACAACAAATATTATTTGAAAATGTATTAGAATTAGGTAAAGCACTTAATCCATCTAAATTTTTAGATACTTCTCCTATTGAAACTGCACCTGAATCACAATTTCCTGAAACTAAAGAACATGAAATCTTAGGAGAAATTACTTTTATTGCACTTGAAATAACATCTATCCCTCTACCATCAGTAACCTTTAATTTACACTCCCCTACCACATTTCCCCTTACACTAACAGAATTTGAACTAGTGGTTGTATCAACACTTAAATCTGAAAATACACATTCCTTAGTACTTGTATCAGTATTATCATTCAATATTAACCAATTAAAAGGACCATTAGGTGATCCTCCTGCTTGTAATGTTGCAGTAAAAACAATATCTGCACCTTTAATAAGTGTAGGTCCTTTTGGATTTAATACTAAAGGTTGACAATCAACATCGCCGAAATCTATCTTCCCATCACAATCATTATCTATCCCATCTGTACAACAATTATTATTTTGACTTATACAAGTATCTTCACCATTAGCTGATTTTACATTTACATTTTGTTTAACAATCCCACAATCACTATCACATGCATCTTTTGCTGTATCTCCATCATTATCTAAACCATCTTCGCAATTAAATCTCTCACCTAATTTATTATTTGCACAATCAGTATCATGAGATACAGTTTGTCCTTGACCACAACAATCATTTGTTGCAGAACCAAAATCAGGATCAGGAGGTACTCCTTGAGCAGCTGTTTTACACAAGGTAGGGATATTTCCATTACATCCATCTTCATAACACCTATCAGGAGTAATATCTTGTATCCTTGTTTTTGCAGTTAATTGATTCCATACCTCATCTTCAAAAAGTTTTCCTAGTTGTGAAGAAGCAGATATTATTTCAAATGTATTCTCTTTTTTAATACAAGAATATTCTCCTGTATCAGCACCCACTATAGATTTTACTAATGAGCAAATATTAAAAAAGAAACCATCATAATAAAGAGCAAGATAATTAAGAGGCCCTCTCACCTCATCAACCAAACCTAATTCCATTGTTGCAAAAACACTTTTTTTATTATCTAATCCAGAGAAGTATATTTTATTAAATCCTTTAATTTTCTCAACATTAGATATTAAATTTCGTAAATTTTCTTCTTGTCTAGGGTCTGTAAAGGTATTAATTAAAAGTTTACTCATACAGATAAAATTATTGCTATTAAAAAAGTCAAGGAAACTAAAAGCACCTGTTACTGAACAGTCTTGTATAGACTCTTGCAGCTTAAATCCTGGATCTAAGGTAGGTGAGAATAAAATTGAATTAATCTTAGGATTATAATATGCAAATCCAGTTTCATGAATTCCTGGTTTATCTCTAGTACATAATTCAAACTCTTCTTCATCAGGTAAAACATTCTCACAATGTGAAGCATCTTTCCCAAAAAGTTTTAAAACATTATTAGTAGGAGCAGTAACCGGACAATTATAGGAAACACCAAATAATACCTTAGCATTATCTTCATTATTTAATACACAAATATTATTAAGCATTTTAGTAGATTTATCATTACACTCACTTGGAACACTATTACCTCCTAAAAATTTAGTAGCAACAGTTCCATCTTGTGTTGTAAATGGAAAATCTTTACTCTCTAAATAATTATAAGTAAAATAATTGAAAACTTTATCAAAAGTATCACAATACAATGTAAATTTATTATCTGCTACTTTTAACATTTCCTCTGCAATTAATCTTGTTCTAGTTGTCCAATTTCCTTGACTACAATAATCATCTCCATCAAAAAATGTATCTTCAACACAATCATTACCCCCACTACCTAAAAAACATTCATCCTCTTCACAATCAAGACTTTTTAAATTCCTCTTTGGTGAAAATTTAAAAATATTTTCATCTTTAGTTTTCCAATCTCCATGAAAACAAAAATAAGGAGGATTATCTTCAATATTCCTTACAGTACCATGAGTTACACAACCATTTCCATCCCAACAATTATTAGGAGTACAACATTCTTTCTCACTCTTAAAAGTGTCATCAAAACTCCAACGAATTTTTCTTAACTCCATAACATCTTCCACACCAACATCTGTCCACTCTTCTTGAAAAGAACAAAAAAATGATTTTTGATTATCTTCAACAACTGTACAATACTCAGCATTATTAATAAGCTGCTCCCCTTCATCATCCAAAATAGTTAATAAACCTTCATTCCCCAAATTAAAATTAGTTGCATCAATTTTACAACCTTGAAATGTTCCGTTAAAAACAAGCACATCTTTACTTTGTGCACTTTCTGTTTCTAAAAAATTAAGATGTTGCTCTCCAAATCCATTAAAACATGCACCCTTCCTACTTGTTAAAATGGAATCATCTCCTGATTTTTCCCCATCATCATTATAATTTTCATCTTCATCATCACCACAACATTTACTCCCTGTCCATAAATAAAGTAATGACTGAGTTCCAGGTCCAAGATCCCTTGCAAATTTACAAGCTTCTCCAGTTTTATCATCATGTAAAACATCTATAGTATCTAAATCTTGATCCCATAATCCATCTCGTAAACAATAATATCTTCCATCTAATAGTCCTTTTCCAAAACTAGCATCACCAAAAAAACTATCTCCTCGCTTACTTTTAAAAACACTTAAATCAGTAGATGATCCTTGGGTAACATCAGGACAATACCTAATATCATAATCTTTTTTATTAAAAGTAAAACAAACATATCTTCTCAATTGCTCAGCCGCATCATTAATTCCTAAAGGCTGAGTTAGCGTAATTCTTTCTCCTCCTTTTGTAAATGCATGTTTAGCATTAGATTTTAAAACTGGAGTTCTTGCAAATATCTGCCCATTTGGATTTTGAGTAACAGTTAATAATTCATCTTGTTTAAAAGATAATTCTACTTGCCCTTTTCCCTTAACAGGTTCTATAAAATAAAATCTATCTGGAGGATTTGTATTAAAAGTCTCTCCTGTAAATTGAAATTCATCAGTTAATACTTGATCAATATTCCTTAACACTACTAATTCTTCAACAGGTTTAATGTTTCTAAAAGATACTTCCAACCCTAATAAATCTCTTTCTGGAATTCCTGGTTCTGGAACTAAGTTTCCAAAACTTGCATCCCATGTTTTTACCCCTAAACCAATCATAACACTTTTTCTATTTGGAAAAGACAATTCCATCTCTTTTACTCTTGTTATAGGACTTTTCCCCCTTTTTTTAGTCACCGTATCTGATAATTGCTTAGTTTCTGGTTGAAACTCTCTAAAGGATAATTCCATCATATTTTTATCCGAAAACCCAGGAAATATTCCATCAAAGGATAATGCAATTCCTGTTACTACATCATTTGCATTATCACCTTTAATTACAAAATCAAAATCAGAGACACTATTTGCATTCCCTTTAAAAATCTCTATTTCTGGACCTAACACTCCATCAGACCCTAGTTCTTTTACAAATATTCCTAAAGCTTCAATTTCTCTTAAACCCCATCTAATAGCAACACCTGTTACAACTTGATTGGTTAAACTCTCATCAGGATTTTTTTCAACTTCAACAGATAAATCAGGATCATCACTACTTTGAGGATGGACTAATAAATCAGGAGCTGTCAATTCAAAGTTCACCCTGTTTACTAATGCCTCAAAATCAATTTTTTTATTAGGAACATCTTGACCGCAAAAAACCCAAACCTTTCCATCATCTTCTGGATTACTTTCTGGAGCAGCAACATATTCAGCGCCATTATTACACACAACTACATCTCCCTTAAATTGCTCTGCATCTTTTAAATTTCTAAATTGATCACAAATAAATTCCCTTCCATCAATCTCAAAGATATGCCCACATACAACATCTCCATTTGTACAAAGTTCTTGTTCTGGAATAGAATAAATACCTGGAATCAACATCAAAATGAGAGAAAAAAATAAGAGAATCTTCGTAAAACTCTTCATTCTACCCATAATCCCTTTTTTCATATTATTCCCACTATTTTTTATGGTAAACTTATTACACGAAATGGGTTATAAAAAGGTTTCGTAAAGAAAAATCAAAAAGAAAATAAATAGTGCTAAATATAAGGTTTAAGTGATTCTAGCTTAGGTTTCAAAGTATCCTGAAGATCTCGTGGTAGCTCACTACTAAAAGGAATACATTTAGCTGGTCTCAACCCATGCTCTAACTCTTCTTGTTGTAAAAGCCATTGAATAACAGGAACATTATATGCCATACCTCTAATACCTCTAACATCTTCAAAAGGTTTAGCAACATCTTCTATAGCTTTACAAGATTTAAAATCCTCACTTAATCCAAACTTTCTTACCCAATAAGAAACCCCTGGTACAACTAATCCTAACCCTGTTGTATGAGAATCAGCTCCATTTTCATAGGCAGCTGTTACACTTTCTTCTCCTTTTCCCCAAGAAAAAACTCTATCTGGAAAACTACGTTTAAAATCTAAAATATCACTAGGTTTTGTTGCAACCTTAACACCAACAATATTCTCATGACCTGCTAAAAGATCCATATATGTTTGCAGTAATTTATCATCTCTAAGATAAAGCACTAATGGTTTTTTAGATCTTTCAGCAATATAAGAAAATCCTTCAAAAACACCTTTAGGATCTTTAAGCACTCCAACTGGCATTAACATACCTCCATCAACAACCTCTTCTAAATCATGCAATAATGGAAGAGTATTTTGACTTGGAAACAATCCTACTAAGATAGTTGCTCTATCTCCCAATGCTTCACGAGTTGCCTCCATTAACAAAATTTGGTGTTTATCAGATAAATAAGGCATCTTTGAAGTTCCTGCAGGACACACAGTAACTGGTTCATCACTAGTATTCCTACGCATCCGATCATCATAAATCCTTAAGTTATGTCCATATGTATCAACATCAAGATTTTCATAATCATGCCAAGGAACAAGAGGTATAAGAATTGGCCTTCGCAAACCGTGTTTTACTTCTTCAATTGTTTTAGTCATATTATTTGTATGAATGATTAACTCTTTATAATTATTTAGGTAATAAAGTATGTAAAAAACATACATTTAAATATAAAACCAATATTCACATTATATAATGAAGCAATTAAGTTTTTTTAAACAGTTCTTATTTTTCTTTAGCTTCAGCTTTTATTAAACTAGGTTCATAACAAGCAGGACCTGCAGTCAAAAAAAATATTCTATTTTAGTTTTCAAACTTAAAATAAAAAGAGTGGAGGTAAAAATGTGGATTGAATTAGAACCAGAAAATGCAGAACAAGCAACTCAAAAATTAAGAGAAATGGTTGCACATCATAATAGAGGAACCTCTAAAAAAATTAGAGTGAAAACAGCAGGAAAACATGTTCCCATGGCATATCTTGAAGGAGATATTAATGGATTTTCAAAAAGCAGAGTAGAAAGTATAGATGGTGTTTCAAAAGTTACGAGAATCTCAAGCGCTTACAAAGGAATTGATAGACATTGGTTTAATGGGGATGAATCCTCTCCAGTTAAAACTCATCGAGATAGAAGAATAATTGTACCATCAACTCAAACTACTCCAGAAGTAATTATGGGTAAAAAAAATCAACTTGTCTATATTATTGGAGTTTGCACTGTTGAAAATGAATTCCAAACAATGAAAACTGCTGAACAAGTTGCTCATTATGTTAATGAACTAGGATTAGAAAATCAGGTTATATTTAGAGGAGGATTATGGAAACCAAGAACAACCTATGGATCTTTTGAAGGACTTGGCTGGGATGGATTACCTATTCTACAAAAAGTAAAAGAACAATTTGGATTACCTATTGCAACTGAAGTCATGGATCCTAGATATGTCCAAGAATTATCAGAAACAATAGATGTGTTATGGACTGGTGCAGATAGTTGGCATAACCAGCCTTTATTACAAGAACTAGGTAAAACAAACAAAGTTGTTGGTTACAAAGATGCAAAAGAAAATGTAGAATTAGAGCGTTGGTTGAAAAAAAGCTATTTTATAGCTGGTGCAAGAGTTGAAGGACACAAACATCCCAATATGTTCTATATTCATAGAGGAACAACTAATGGTGCAACAGATAGAGCTAAACTTGATCCTGGATTTATGAATGCATTAAGGGGTAAAGTTACATTACCTGGAATTGTTGATGTGAGTCATGCAGCTGGAGATCATAAAAAAGTTCCAAATTATATTGATGTCGCAATGCAAATGAATCCTCATGGATTAATGATTGAGGTAGTTCATAATAGAGCTGATAGAACTGCCTTAGAATGCGATGGAGCTCAAGCATTATATGTTAGAGATGCATTTAAACAGATAGCACAATATGAACAACAAAAGCAATAAAAACTCCAAAAGGTATTTATACCATAAATAATCAACTATAACAATGGACACAAATTCAATTATAAAAAAATTACATCCCTTAGAAAGGAAAGTTTTACCTGCATTAAAAGATAATTCTACATCTAAAGAGATTGAACTCGCTACTCAATTAAAAGATATTGAAGTGATGCGTGCTTTACAATGGCTTTCTAATAA
>CALCXY010000113.1 GCA_937906345.1 Candidatus Woesearchaeota archaeon
AATGCTCAAAAAATAAATTATTTACCCTTATTACACCACTCATAGGAATAAATGCAATAAAAAACCATAAAATTCCAAAACTTAATTCAGATTTTCCTTTTTTATTATAGAAGTATCCTAAGTAGGCGAGGAGTCCTATGATTATGATGGAGAGCAATACAGGGATGGTTAAAGAGTTTAGGAAGGGAACTTCATAGTCAAGATGTAGGTTTTTTGGGATTATGAGAAGTTTATAATAAGTAAGGAGAGAGTTAAGGAAGGTGAGTATTCTTGGAATAACTCCTATGTAAAAATTCTCATGGACAAAGGAATTGATGTTTAATATTGATCGAAGTATGAAGTAAAAAAATATTATGATGAAATATGGAGCAGAGTTTTTTAATTTATGCAATTTACTTCTTTTTACTGTTAATTCATAGGCTATTAAGAGCAATGGCAAAGTAACTATGATTTCCTTTGAAAGCAGAGCTAGGATAAATAATGCTACTGAGATGATAAGGAATTGAGCTTTTTTCTTTTCCCTAAAGTAAATATAGCTTAAGAAAGACGCTAAACCAAAAAACACCATCATAGGAGCACTTAAACCAGACATATAAGTAACAGATTCTGTATGGATTGGGTGGATTACCCAGAGTAATGATGTGAGAAATGCTAAGAGTTCCTTATTAAATAGTTTTTTTATTAAGATAAAGAGTAAAACAGCGCTTCCTACGTGAAAAAAAACACTGAGAAAATGATATCCTCCTAGATTTGGGCCGAATAAAGAGTAAACAGTAGCATAAGCCACTTGCTGCATAGGCCTGTAAAACCTATTCACAGGACCTGCTCCCGCACCAATAGGCATTGTAAATATTTCCTTATGAAATCCTTGGATAAACCTGTTATCCTTAATAAAATGCAGATCATCCCAGACATAGTTGTTTTGGTAGATATTAGTGTATGAAAAGAATCCTAGGAATATAATAATGGCTAAGAATGAGTAGGTAACCTCTTTTTTTCGCATGATGTAATTGTGAATTCATTGTTTAAAAAGTTATTTACTAGGAAAAGTGTAAATCCTTTAGGATAAAAAAAACATTTATATAATCATCTTGAACCTTGTGAAACTAATTCCATAAGCTTTTTAAACCAATAAAAGACTTTCATTCCTATGATAAGAATTAGATTCAGTCCTCAATGGTTTTATGGGTATGATGCTGCTATTGATATTATTAGTGTTATTGTAATTACATTAATTGCGTATTATGCTTACAAGATATATACTTATTCTGGGAGAAAAACAGACAAATGGTTTGCGTATTCTTTTGTTGCTATGGCATTAGCTTTTCTTTCAAAAGTATTGATGAATGTGATTATTTATTATCCTAAAGTCAATGAAGTAGTGTTTGAAGCTGTTAATCTCACGCTAGAGTATACAGGAGAGTCGAGAGCAGCATATGTGTTAGGATTTGCATTATACAGATTTTTAATGTTATTTGGTTTGTATGGAATCTATTATATTGTTACTAAAAGTCAAAATAGATTTGATATCTTAATAACTATGGGATTAAGTTCAATTATCATCTTATTTAGCAGTTCACAATACTTTGTTTTTCATGTAGCTAGTGCTTTAATCTCAGCAGGAATTGTTTATAATTATTTATGGCATTATCGATCAAAAAAATCAAAAGAAAGATTATATGTTGGATATGCGTTTGCAGCTGTATTTTTTAGCCAATTAGTGTTTATACTTACTATATTCCATGATTATTTTTATGTTACAGGGCAGACTATTCAATTAATTGGATTTTTATTTTTAAGTTATTCATTTTATAGTATTGTTGTTAAGAAATAGAAAAAAAGGGAAAATCAATGGCAGGTCGTCGTACTAAGATGGATATCATCAACGATATGTTGAAAAGTATCCAAGATAAAGGAGGTAGAATTAAGCCAACACACTTAATGTATAAGGCTAATTTGTCCCATAAACTTCTTAATACTTATTTAGATGAATTACTAACAAAAGAAATGATCAACAAAGTAGATGGAAAAGCAGGTAATCAATACATTATTATTAAAGATAAAGGTGTAGATTTCTTAAATCATTTTAGAAAAATGAGAGAGTTTCAAGACACGTTTGGGCTCTGAACAAAGTGAAGAGACCGAACGTTCAGAATCTTTGATTCTGTGACTTTTGGATTATAATTACTATACAATGAATATATATCTTTTTAAACACTAAATCTAGAAAAACACTATGGTTTACAGGCCTAAAAAGCATGATTGGTATGTTCTTATGTTTGTAGGATTAGTTGCGCTAGGATTTGGCTTAGAAATGAGTGTAGATGTTGATCCAGGTAGAACAATTGGATTAGCTATTGGAATAAGTGATTTTCCTTGTCAACAATATATTGATGAATGTGGTGTAGGAGCTAAACCTAATGATTTGCTAAGATGTGAACGAGTTAAGGATGCTTGTAGAGATACTGCTGAGGTTGAGCCTCCTTCTGATATTGGTACATGATACCATTAGACAATATAAATGTATTTAAACTAAATAGGAAATAATCTCTTTTAATGATTAAAAGATATAGTAATATTCCTGAGGAAGGAGTTAAAAATGTAGTTGG
This sequence comes from Candidatus Woesearchaeota archaeon, assembly GCA_937906345.1. Taxonomy (GTDB): domain Archaea; phylum Nanobdellota; class Nanobdellia; order Woesearchaeales; family CALCXY01; genus CALCXY01. The sequence goes on from CALCXY010000113.1 coordinate 2,610, forward strand.
TTTTGAAGCATATAGAGTAGTAATTCCCTTAAAAAAAGCACTTATTCTTGGAGATGGTAAGGTTATAGATAACTTATATAATCATCATATTTTTATTGGAGCAGGAGAAATGTCTACTGTTGCTAGTCCTCTTTGGGGAGGCATAGATGAAGAACAAAGAAGAGGAAATCATGAGATGGAGATTCTTATGGGAATCTATAGTAGACGATTATTTGATTTGTTATTAACAGATGATATTTTTTCTAATGTAGGAAGTGTTGATATTCGAAGATTACAAAGAGAATTTATGAGTTTAGGAGGTTTTAAATTTACAGATGGAACAGAAGTTCAAAAACTTGTTGAAGTTCAAGTAAAAGCACCATTCCCAAGTGCATTAGCTGTAAATGAGGCAATCGCACAAAGATTAAACATTGTAGATTATCTTGATAATGCTTTTAGTGATAGTGAGACTTCTTTATTTTTACCTTATGATCGGCAAAGACAATTCCATCCAGCTTTAACAATTGGTGGTAAAACTGAATTAAAAGACGCAAATGATGGAATGGAGACCTATGGTAAAAGGAGAAGTATGAAATTTAAAATTGGTACTATGGGTATTGAACAAGATTATAAAAACATTACAAGTATTTTAGATGCACACAAAGATGTTTTATTTATTATGGATAATAATCAAGCTTATACTCCTGAAACATGTAAAGAATTAATGGATAAATTAGATCATGGAGGATATTTAAAAAGATTATTATTTATGGAACAACCCTTTAATGTTGGTGAAGAAATCGAAGGAATGAAAGTTTTTAAAGACTATCTTAAAAGAGGATTTAAAATTTCTTTGGATGAGTCAGTTGCAGATTCTTCTGATGTTGCAAGATTAGGTAAAGGTTTCAGAGAGTATCTTGATGAAGATCAAATGAGAAATATTGTTATAGTTCCTAAAATTGAAAAAGGAGGAATTATAGAAGTTGTTGAGATGGCATATCAAGCTAAAAAGTATAATTTTGTATTGAGTCCTTCAACTTTAACTGGAAACCCTGGTCAAGTTGCTTTTTTCTATCAGTTATTTACAAGAATGGACAATGTTTTAACCTATCCAGGTGATGATAAAGCTCTTATTGCAGAAGCAAATGGAGTACAAACTTATAAAAATACTGTTGGTAGAAAATTATTTGGAAATCCTAGGAGCACTATTCATCAAACAAAAGATCAAAGCTTAGCACCATATGATCCTAACTCTATTGGTATTCATCCAGCTGCAAAACTTATTGATAAAAGATCTCCTTTAGTTCAAGGGCCTATTTTTATAGTTTAATTAGGATGATATGAACCTATTTATTCTAACGGAACAAAACCTTTATAATATCCCTAATTCTTAATAAGTTCATGGATTACAAAGACCTAATCATAAAATTATTAAAAAAAGAGACTAAACTTAAGGAGATTCCTATTGAAGAGCCTAAGGATCCTAGTTTAGGTGATTTTGCATTTCCTTGTTTTATTCTCTCATCTACTTTGAAGAAAAGTCCAGTAGATATAGCAACTGAATTAGCTGAAACTTTAAAATTACCAAAAGGAGTTACAAAAGTTGAAGCAAAAGGGCCTTATCTTAATTTTTATATTGAAAAAGCAGATTATGTGAAAGATGTGATTCATGAAGTTTTAAAACAAAAAGAAAAATATGGACAGAGTAAAAATACAAAGAAAACTTATATGGTAGAGTTTTTTCATGCCAATCCCTACAAAGCAGTTCATATTGGCCATATTAGGAATATTTGTTTAGGTGCTGCATTAAGTAATATTATGGAGTTTGCAGGAAATAAGATAATAAGATCAAATTATCAGGGAGATGTTGGGACTCAT
>CALCXY010000114.1 GCA_937906345.1 Candidatus Woesearchaeota archaeon
CGAAATCTCCTTGTTTTCTTTCATTTTTTTGCACTAAACGCTTTTTCCTGTCTTCCTAATCTTTCAATGAGCACATGCCCATACCTACTCCTATATCATAACAACTATATAAACCTTTCCCTTTTTTCCTATATTTCCTTTACTTCCGTTTATTCCGATAGTCTTTACACACCCCCTCCTTTAACAATTCAGCTATTTTAAATTTTAATACATTTTAGAAAAATGCAAAAAAATAACCAAATTTTTGAATCATTAGGTTTAAAAATCCTAAAAAAAGTTCCTTTAATATGTGCGGAATCATTGGAATCTTCAATAATACAAAACAAGAATCCTTAGTAAAACAAGGATTAAAACTACTTGAGTATCGTGGAAAAGATAATCAGGCCCTTATCAAGGCTGAAAATGCTTGTATAGGCCATTGCCTACATAGTGTAGTTAGTTTTGTTAAACAGCCATTCCAAAAAACAGGTATTCTAACTGCTAATTGTGAGGTATATAACTGGAATTCTCTCACTGAAAAACACCAAATAAAGGCTAAAAACGACGCTGATTTGATTTTCCAGCTATTAGAGCAAGATTATCCAATAAAACAGCTTATAGAAGAGCTTGATGGAGTGTTTTCAATAGCATATTATCAAGATAATACAGTTTACCTAGCAAGAGACCTCTTAGGTGTAAAACCTGTTTTCTACTCAAAGAGTAATGGATTTGCTTTCGCATCTGAACGCAAAGTATTGTCAAAATTAAATTTTGATGATATTAGAGAATTAAATCCAAGACATATTCTATCATACAATACCCAAACAAAGAAACTCACATTAGAAAAAAGACCTTTTTTTAAGATTCTCCCAGAAAATAAAACAGATCAACAAAACATAATTCAACATCTTAAAGAATACTTAAAATCTGCTGTATCTAAAAGAATACCTGATAAAAAGTTTGGAATCCTCTTCTCAGGAGGTATTGATTCAAGTTTAATTGCATTACTCTCAAAAAACACTAACAAACCATTTACTTGCTATACAACAGTTTTAGATTATCCTGGTTTTAAAGAACCAGAAGACCTTTTAGCATCAAAAAAAGCAGCATCTTCGTTAGGATTAACATTAAAAATAGTAAAAGTGAAACTAAGCAATATAGAAAACAATCTAAAAACCATTGTGCCGTTAATTGAAGATACTAATGTTGTCAAAGTTGCTGTTGCTTTAACATTCTTTAAAGCCTGCGAAGCTGCTCATAAAGATGGTTGTAAAGTTTTACTAAGTGGTTTAGGTGCAGAAGAACTTTTTGCAGGCTACCAACGCCATAAAAATTCTTTAAAGATAAATGAAGAATGTGTATCAGGATTATTAAAAATATATGAACGTGATTTGTATAGAGATGATGTAATCTCAATGTTTCACTCAATTGAATTACGATTACCTTTTTTAGATAAACAGCTTTGTGAATTTGCCTTAAAGATTCCTGGAACCTTAAAGATTAATAACAATCAGGAAAAATATATTTTAAGAGAAGCTGCTAAACAATTAGCTTTGCCTTCTTTTATTGCAGAAAGAAAAAAACGTGCAGCTCAATACGGCTCTAATATGCAAAAAGCTTTAGAAAAACTTGCTAAACAAAAAAACCAATCTATCTCGCAATACTTAAACAGCTTTGGAGAAAATCTTAATCCTAAGTTAGCTGCTTTAATTTCAACTGGAAAAGATTCTATTTTTGCAATGTATACTATGATGCAACAAAATTATCCTATAGAATGTTTAATCACATTAAAATCTAAAAATCCAGATTCTTTTATGTTTCACACACCTACAATTAGCCTTGCATCTCAACAAGCAAAATCCATGAACATTCCATTAATTGAACACTCAACTGATGGGAAAAAAGAACACGAACTCAAAGATTTGAAAATAGCTTTAGAACTTGCAAAAAAACAATACAATATAGAAGGAGTTGTAACAGGCGCAATCCTCTCTAATTATCAAAGAAAGAGAATTGAAAAAGTATGTGATTCATTATCTCTAAAAATATTCTCACCATTATGGCATATTAACCAAGAAAAATATTTAAGAGATATTCTTAAAAATAAATTTAAATTTATTATCACAAAAGTAGCTGCTGAAGGTTTAGATAAATCTTGGTTAGGCAAAGTTATAACTGATAAAGATATCAATAATTTAGTATCACTCCAAAAATCCATTGGTCTTAACCCCAGTGGAGAAGGTGGAGAATACGAAACATTAATGATTGATGGACCAATATTTAAAAACCCAATTTCAATTAAAAAACAGAAGATCATTGAAGAGGATAAAAATACTGCTTTATTGAAATTAGAGTAACATTTATATGCACACTATCCTAATTTCTTTATATGAAACTATTA
>CALCXY010000115.1 GCA_937906345.1 Candidatus Woesearchaeota archaeon
GAAATCATGGCGGTAAAGGCTCTGATGCACATAAAGCAGCTGTTGTAGGAGACACTGTAGGAGATCCGTTCAAAGACACTTCTGGACCAAGCTTAAATATATTAATAAAATTAATGAGTATTGTATCTCTAGTTTTCTTACCTTTATTTATCTAAAGTTTTAAATAACCTTATAAATTTCTATCAAAAATGGGAATACCTGGATTAAATGGAATGCCATTATTTTCTAAATCTATTGAATGTGAGTTAGAAGTAAAACCTAGAAGGAAGAAATTAAGAACAGGGGGATTAGTTGCTTGTTTGAGTATGTTAATGAATCTATATCCAAATAATTTAATATATAAAATTCCAATAAGACACTGCGAAAATGCACTTATAAATTTTTTTCAAAAACCTTCATTAAATCGATTTCATGAATATTTTTCAAATAAGTTAGAAACGAGATTAGTTATGGCTCCCTCAGAAAATAGAGAATATCCTCCTAAAGAAACTAGCTCCTCTGATGATCCTTCAACACAAGATTCAGAAAATAAAGGGGCAGAAAAAACAATCTATCTTCCTGAACTCATCACATTTGATGATTCTGATACTCTTTTAGAATTTCTTAAAAAATATATTAGACAATGGGAAACAAATGGAGATATTTTAGTAGAAAAAGCTAATTTAGCAGTTTCTTTTAATGATGATGTTGATTTTTTAATAGATATTAGGGATTATTCTGAATATGCAGATCACATTAGAGATCTTGATTCAATTTTAGTCGAAATAGGAAAAAAACAAGGAGATGGAGACAAAAAAGATGAAGAAATTATTGAAGAATTATTAGGAAAAGATAAATCTCCCTATAATAAATTAAAAAGAAAGTTAGATGCCCTTGCAGAAAGATCTGACAGAATGCTATTAGGGAAGGAATATGATGAAAGATTAAAAAAAGAGTATGAATCTTTAGAAAGATTCTTAACTGATAATCAAGATCATCTAAATAATTTAAGTTTTGAAAAACAAATAGGTGGAGTAATTAAAAAAACTGATTCAGGGTATAGGTTTTTTGTTTTTGAAGATAGTGATGATGAAACTATCATCGAAGATGTTGATAAGTATATTGATGGAAATAGATATTTAGGACCTATGATGTTGCTTTATCTTGGTAATAGATTATTATTAGAATCCACAGGAAAAGGTGAAGAAGAAATAAAAGAAATAAAAACAAGGTTCGATGAGTTTACTAATCTTATTAGATTAGGAAGCTCATATAAAAATAGAGCAAAGGTAGGAAATTATATTAAAGAAAGTTTAAGAAGTGAGTTTTCCTATTCATCTATACCCATAGAACATCTAAGAGATCCAGATACTATTTGCACATTTCATACTCATGTAGGAGAAGATCATAAATCTATAGGTCCATCACCTCAAAATAAAGTAACTTCTTTCCTTTATGGAATTGATATAGCAATTTCAAGAGTGAGAGAAGCTTTTTTGGTTGTTCCCTATAAGGGTAATAGTGAACCTAAACGTATGATAATATCTCGTAATAACAATTAATTCCTATATTCAATTTTGAGTTAATTGAGTTAATTTTGTAAAAGTTTAAATAAAGTATAAAATTTCCTTCTAAAATGAGCACACCTACATTAAGAAGAAATTTATTTTCCCCTCGTGCAATAAGTTGTGAATTAGAATCAAATCCTATGAAGAAAAAATTTAGGATGAAATTAGCAGCATGTTTGTTATCATTAATAGGGTTAATGCATCCTTTCAATACCATAGTTCCTAAGAGTTATAACTTAGTTAGAAATACTGTGGCATATTTTGCTCAATCAGAGGTTTTGGATGAAATTCAAACATATTTTTCTGATAGAATAGTAAAATTAAGAGAAATGTCTCCTTCTGAAAAAGAATTAGCTGATCATAGAGAATTAGGCAGTTATTCTAATAAAATTAGATCTATTCTTGAGAATCCTATTTCTCCTCCAAGAGATTTTAGAGTTTCAAGGGAAGAATTTGAATCTTCTGATGGACATATAAGGTTTTTAAAAAATTATTTAGTAAAATGGGATGACTTTTGGGATAAAGTTAATGAAAAAGCATATCTTGCTGTTGCCTATAATCATGACATAAATTTTTTTAGAGAAATTGGCGAGTTTAATTATCTGATGACTAAACGGATGAGTATTGATACTCTTATGATTGATATGGAGAAAGCTGAAATTGAAAAAAGTAACCCTCATGAAGATACTGAGAAGATCTCAGATGAAAGTTTATTGGAAGACTCCATAGGAAAATATGAAAAACAATACAATACTTGGAAAGATAAAGTAGCTACACATAATAAAAAAATTGAATCAATGGTCTTAGGAAGTAAATTTCATAAGAGATTTACTAAGGAATCTGAGTCTTTAGAAGAATTTTTACAAAATAATCCAGGACTTTTAAATGATTTAAATTTTGAAGAAGAAGTATCTGGAGTAATTCAAAAATCTGATGAAGGGTATGAATTAATTCCATTTGAGTATGATCGTGATGAAAAGGTCAGGAAAGATTTAGAAGTGTATAAAGAGGGAGATCTAATGTTAGGACCTCTTATGCTGGTGTATATTGGTGACAGAATAGTTTTACAATGTGTAGGGAAATCAAAGGAAGAGATTAGAAAATTAGAAAGTATCATGCATGGTTTATCTGAAAAAATATGTAAGGGATGGAAAAGAGAGAATAGAGAAGTTGTAGTGGATTTTTTAGATAATACTTTTGGAACTGATTTTACCATTAGCACAATACCTCATCATTATTTAGAGGATCCAAATACTATTTGTACCTTTAGTACTCGTGTAGAAGAGGATGGACTTGCACTTAGTCCTTTTCCTCAAGAACGATTAAACTCATTTTTATATGGAACAAATATTATTATTGGAAAGAAAGGATCTTCTTTTGTTTTATCTCCTTATTATGGGAATAGGCTTTATGATGTAATAGAAATTAATGGTAAGGAATGATTTAATCTTTCAAATTTAAGAATCCTTTAGGAATTTTTTGAACATTTGAAACAAAAGGGTTTAATCCTTTTTCTTGAAAATCTTCAATTGCATCTTCAATAATTGTTGTAGGAGAAAAATTTCCAAGATTCCTTCCACATCTTATTCCTATTGCAACATATAGTTTGTGGCTAGGTACAATTGCAAAATAGGTAACACCTTGGTTAATTGTATCAGGTTGATAATAATAAGTACTTTTAGGTGTCTTTATGATTCGACTATCATTTTCCCAATCATGGAACATGCTCCTTTCTGTAATCTCAAAACTTAATAGGCCCAATGCAGCTCTAACAGTTGCATCTATCTTATCAGATTCAGCTAGGAATGCAGCTCTTTTACCACCTTTTTCCATATATACATTATGGATACGAAAATGATCTGGAAATTCTAAACTCATAATTTATTTATTTTTTAAATTATTTATAAGAATATATCTTCTCCATTATATAAGATATATTATTTATACATTTATGTAAAAACTACTTATTCCCCATATAAAAAATCTTCTCAATACTTACATCATTTGAATCAAATTCACCTGATCGAGGATTAGGATCTTCTTTAACAACATTAATGGTTTCTTGTTTTTGTTCTGTAGGAGCTGTTTGAACAACAACTGGTTCTTCTTTCTTTTGTTCAGCTAATTCTTTTTCTAACTCCTCATTTTTAACAACAGAATGCTGTTTAGCAACTGCATTCTCTTTAATTTGACCTTTAATAGAAACTACTTCCTCATTAAGTGCAACTATAACTCTTTTTAAATCACCAATTTGTTCTTGTAACTTTTTAGTTTGCATACCTACTAATAATTCAATTTTCTTTTCAATCAATAAATCTTCTGCCATTTTAGTTTCTTGATATAAAATCAATCATTTTTTGATTGCTAGTTATCTTATAAATCTCCAAAGCTGTTGCATGGTCTCCATTATGCAGACATTCATCACCTAAACTGTTTAATCTGTCCATTTGACCTGCTAATTGATAAGCATGAACTGCACATCCAATTTCATTATCTTTTGCAGCTTTATCACCTAATGCTGTAACTTGGTCTGTTTCTCCTAAAGCTTCAAACGCTTCTAATGCAAGAGTCCATTTTGCTCTTTCCATACATTCTTGACCTATAAGTTTAAGATATTCTTTGCTTCCTACTTCCTTAAAAGCTAAGACAGCTGCTTTAAAGTTACCATGAACCATGCATTTTTTACCTAATTCTAATAATTCTTGTTGATTACCTGCCATTTTAAACGCATCAACTGCTTTATCAAAATAACCAATTTGTGAATATTCCTTTCCTATAGCAGTAAGTTCTTCTCTATTTTCTGATAATATAAATGCTTTTTCAGCTTGATCAAAATTTCCTCGTCTTAAATGCTCTTTTCCAAGTGCATCATAGACTTTAAACATTTTTTCTCGTTCAAACATAGAAAGGTCAAGATCCTCCACTTTTTTCGAAACAAGGTTTGGCAATAGTCTCTTTATAGAATCATCTATAGGAGGATCCTGACTTTGTAAATGAGAAATTACATTGTTTTGCAATACTTTTTGATCTATTTCCATTTTAAAAATGAATTAAAAAAATTGAAACTAAATAGTTTCAATATCTAATTCTTCACTCATCCATTCGTTTCTTTCGGATTCTTCTTGTTTTCCAACAATCCAAGGGCTTTTAACACCAGTGATAATAGTCATGATGGTTATTTTTCCCTTTAGATCCTCATTAATTCGAGCTCCCCAGATAACATTTGCATCATCATCTAGAGTCTCTGTAACTTTTTCGCCTGCTTTACTAATATCATCTAAAGTCATATCAGGGCCTCCTTCAACATGAATTAAAGCACCTGTTGCGCCTCGATAATCAACTTCAAGTAAAGGATTACTTAAAGCTCCATTTACAGCTTCCTCAACTTTGTTATTTGTGTCAGAGCTTCCTACGCCAATAGAAGCAACTCCACCATTACTCATTATAGCTTTTACATCTGCAAAATCCAAATTTACTAAACTTGGAACAGCTATAGTTTCTACAATACCACGGATCATGGTTGATATCAATTCATTAGCAACAGAAAACGCTTGTTGAACAGGTAAATTTCCTGCTATCTCAACTAATCTATTATTATCGACAACAATAACTGTATCAGCATGCTGTCTTAATCTTTGTAAACCCATCTCAGCTTTATCAATTCTAGCTCTTTCAATCTTAAATGGCATAGTTACAGTTCCTATTAAGATAGCTCCCATGTCTTTTGCTGTTTTAGCAACAACACTAGCAGCTCCAGTTCCTGTTCCTCCTCCCATACCAGCACAAATAAAAACCATATCAGCATTTGTAACTGATTCTTTTATTTCATTCAAACTTTCTGTTGCAGCTTCTCCTCCTTTTTCAGGGAAGCCTCCACAACCTAGACCTCTTGTGATTTCTTTTCCAATAAGAAATTTATGATCAGCTTCTGTTATATTTAAGTGCTGTTGATCAGTATTACACGCAATTACCTCTGCACCCTTAATTCCTTTTTTATAGAGCCATGAAACCATATTGTTTCCTGCTCCACCAACTCCGATAACTTTTATATGAGCTACTCCTGGTTGTATTGAATCCATGTTTATGCACCTCTTTTTCCCTCGCTTTTTTAATGTTTATAAATGAAATGGTGCTTTTTAAACTAAACTAGTATATAAATGTTACGTTTTCGTATACTGGTGTATCTTTTGTTGTTTTTAGGGTATTTAGGTTTTTTAGAAAAATATGTAAAAGAAGAAGAAAAAACTTAGTATCCAGCAGCATGGATGAATTCGCGAGTGTAGAGGGAAAATCCATACGAAGTGTGGATTTTTCCTTTACGAGCAAGGGCAAATTCACGTAGTGAATTTGACCGTGAATGAATCCCATGTTGCTGCTGGATCCACAACTCTCAAATTAAAAATGTATTTAATCCTTAGCAATTACAAACACACTTTTAACAGCAACAATGATTGTAGCTGGAACAAATAATATCAGCAAAGCATTTAATATTTGAGCAATAACTGGAATTATTCCTAATACTGTCTGCCCAAGCGCACTTACAATAACTAATACAGTTCCTGCCATTAAAAAAGCGTGTGTCTCTTTCTCAGTAACATTGAGAATTCCAACAATTAATCCTAATATAACGAGAATAATTGCCATTAATGCTGATATACTACTCACAGCGCCTAATACAACTGCGAGTATTACTCCAATTAAAAAACTCCAACTTCCTAATGTTTTAGTCATATAATCACCCATACTCTACTGAGAAAATAGACTATATAAATATTTTGAGGTTAGAGAATATATTAACTATTATCAGTTTGAACTGTAAAAGCTGGTTCAGGTTTATCATATAACTTCCTAGCCATTTTTTGTCCAAAAATACTAGCTGTCATAAACTTATGCATGTCTCTTAGTTCACTTTGTTTCATAGTGGTTGTTTTCGCTAAGGCATCATATACATTTTCTATTTTCTTAGAGGAACCATCTGGTAACTCATATGACATATTATGTTGTTTAAAATATCCTACCATTGCACCAAAGTATTTACCAGATGCTGTTAAAAAGATATCATTTTTCCTTAATATTTGATCACTAGATAATTCCCGAAGATTTGATAATCTCGGATTAAATTTAATTAATTCCCATCCTACAACATTTGAGATTGCATCGTAAGCAGGTAATCTCTCTCCAGTTTCTTTTGAAGCTAAATTAAAGACTCCTAATAATTGTTGTGCAGTCATTCTCCTAAATAAGTCCTTTCTACAATTTCGTTTAAAATTTTGACCAAATTTAGTATGTGCTGGATAATCTAATCCAACTTCATAAATTGAAATATCTCCTAATAACTCTTTTTGTTCATCATTTAATCTTGAATAAAATGAAGGTATATCTCTCATTAATTGTCGAGGATTTAAATTTCTAATCTCTTCTGGTGTAGTTTCATCATTTCTTTCTATTAATAATTGAGGTAAAAACATGCCTTCTACTTGTTGAATTCTTTGTTGAACAAATTTAAAAATATTTGAAGTTGTAGCTTTAGTATATTTATCACCAAAACTTTCCCTCTTAACTCTTTCAGGATCTCCAACTCCTAACCAAGAATATCCTCTTACAGTTGCATTATAAGTTGCTAAAAATTTAATTTCATCTTCTTTAGACATGTTAACCTTTTTAGGATCTTGGGATAAAGAAGAATTTCTTTGTAAAATATCCAATAAATTTGAGGATCCTTGTCCACTAATAGATCTTAGACTATTTCTAATCCTAAAAAATCTTCTTCCTAATTTAAAATGTGAAGTATAATTATGTTCAAAACTCTGAGAATCCAAAGAGATTTGATAAACAGGATCTCCCATCTTTCTATCAACAAAAAAAGGGTCGTTTTTGGGTTCAACTGAATTTAAATATTTTCTATCAAATGTAAAAGTTGATCCTAAAAAAGATGCTGTTAAACCTGGTTCTATTTTCAAAACATTTGAAGATTTTTTTGGAGGCTCTGGATCAGGTTCTATTCGTACTTTTTTCCTCATCTCAGCTAATTTTAACAACTTTTGATATGCAGGATCTTGAGTTAAATCAGGAAACAAATCAGGAGGTTCAAAACCATCCCAATTTGTAGTTTCTTTAAGAATTGCATCTATTTTCTTTCTTTCATCAGGATATGCTTTATGATATTCATCTTTATTTCTTTTAATACCTCTTCTAAGAAATGATTTTACTCTTCCAGGAAGTGTTCTTTCTTCTTTTTGCACTCTAGCTTTACTTCTAGAATCAATTCTAGAAACACCACTCAAATAATCACAACCAGTTTGAGCGAGCATTAATGCTGTTAAAGTTACAGGAAGAACTGCCCTTCTCATCAAATATCCAGCTATCCCAGAAAAATAGTTTCTAACCATTGTAATAGCAATGTAGAGGGTAACAACTCCTATATAAAACCTTCTTTAAATCAGACGAGAAAGTTGGTATTTCGTAGAATCAATTAATCTAAATTTATTCCTAGTTAAGGGCTAAAGTACAACAGAAAAAGGGTTTTGCTTGGGCATTTGTACATTTCGTAACTATATTATCACTACCATAGCAAAAAACCCCTCCAATAATGCTTTTGTTAAACATACTTTCAACGGATTTTCCATCATATCCATTTTTTTTGAAGCTCCAGGTTACTTTGTAACTCAATTTCTCTCCCCCATACCTGGGTAAGGGGGAGAGAAATTGACTCTGGCGAAGCCAGAGCAGGAGCTGCTAAAATTAAATGAAGACAAGAGCTCCGAAAAATTATTCTATCAACAAAAAATCAGAAATAAGTTAGTTTTATTTACGACTCAATCATTTCAATCTCAATATTAAGACCTTCAGACAAAAAAAATCTCTTCGAGATTTTTAAGCTTGAAGCTCTCATTAAGTATAAATAATTAGAACTTTTAAAAATGAAACATAATTAGGTTTCTATCATCTCTATTTCGATGTTGAGGCCTTCAGGAATAGGAACTCTCATCACTAATCTTAGAGCTCGTTCATCTACTCCAAGATCTATTAATCGTTTATGAATTCTCATCTCGTATCTTTCCCAGGAAGCTTTTCCTTCACCACAAGGGCTTTTACGAGTAGTAACTTTTAATTTTTTAGTAGGAAGAGGTATTGGTCCACGCATATCTACACCGGTCTTTTCTGAGATGTCTTTAATATAACTACAAACATCGTTTACCTTAGTTATATCCGTTGATGCAATTTTTATTCGAGCTTTTGGCATAGTAATCACTTAATAACCGGTTTGTGGTGTACCACATGATAAACCAAGTTCACCATGAGTTAAAAAAAAATAATATTACTTTTTCGTTAACTCAATACACATTCCTGCAGCAACAGTGCTTCCAGAATCTCTGATAGCAAATCTAGATAATTGCGGGATTTCTTTTTGTGTTTCAATGACCATAGGTTGAACTGGTTTAACTTTTACAATAGCAGCATCTCCATTCTTAATAAAGTCTGGATTTTCAGCTGTTGTTTCTCCTGTTGCAGGATTAAGCTTTTTTTCAATAGCTTCAATTGTACAAGCAACTTGAGCTGTATGTACGTGAAAAACTGGGGTATATCCAGCAGTCACAACAGTTGGATGATTTAATACTACAATTTGAGCTTTAAATTCAGTAGCTACTGTAGGTGGATTGTCAGTATGTCCTAAAACATCTCCTCTTGTGATATCTTTTTTACCGATACCTCTAAGGTTAAATCCAATATTATCTCCAGGTTCTGCTTTTTGCATTTGTTCGTGGTGCATTTCAATTGTTTTACATTCTCCAGTTACACCTTTTCCTTCTCTTCCTGGAACACAGACAATTTTGTCTCCTACTTTCATTACTCCTGTTTCAACTCTACCAACCGGAACAACTCCGATTCCTGTTATGTTGTAAACATCTTGTAAAGGTAATCTTAATGGTAAATCTGTTGGTTTTTCAGGTTCTTTTAGTTCATCTAATTGTTCTAAAAGGGTTTTTCCTTCATACCATCCCATATTTTCTGATTTTTTAGCTACATTATCTCCTAAAAGACTTGCAATAGGAATAAATGGTACTTCGTCTGGATTGTATCCTACTGTTTTTAATAATGTTTGAATTTCTCCTTTAAGTGTATCAAATCTTTTTTGATCAAATTTACACATATCCATTTTATTAACAGCTATGATCAATTGGTTAACACCTAAAGTTCTTGCTAAGAATACGTGCTCTTTTGTTTGAGCTTGAATACCGTCACTTGGATTCCCTGAAACAACTAAAACACCAGCATCTGCTTGTGCAGCCCCTGTTATCATGTTTTTAATGAAATCTTTGTGCCCTGGAGCATCAATAATTGTGAAATCAAACTTTCCAGTTGTAAATTTTTTATGTGCTAAGTCAATGGTAACTCCTCTTTCTCTTTCTTCTTTAAGATTATCCATAACAAAGGCAAATTCAAAGCCTCCTTTTCCTAATTCTTCAGCTTTTTCCTTTAACTTTCTCATAGTTTGTTCATCAATTGCTCCTGAGTCAAATAGTAATCTACCTACAGAAGTACTTTTACCGTGATCTACGTGACCTATAAAGATCAAATTCATGTGTTTTTTATCAGCCATTTTATTCATTCCTCCTTAATATAATCATATAATGATTTATAAACAATAGGTATTTTAGGAATAAGAGGTGGTTTATAAAACTTTCGGGTGATTATATTGGAAAATTAGGGTAAAATTAACTATTATTCACGGAAAAATATGAAAAATAAGCAGTTTAAGCCCCAACCATTGCATCAGTTAAGCCTTTTCTCTCTTTAATTTGTTTAATAATCTTTTCTTGATGCTCGTTTGGTAGTTTATCAAAGGTTTGATCTACTAAACTAGAATTTCCTCTTCCGCCAGTTGCTGATCGTAAATCAGATGACCATCCAAACATTTCTCCAACTGGCATTTTTGCAATTGCAATAACTAATGAACCTTCTTCATTCATCTCAAGTAGCTGCCCACGTTTATTTTGAACTAATTTAGAGATTTCTCCCATATAATCTTTAGGCGCTTCAATACGCAAAGTTTGCAAAGGTTCAAATAATACAGGGCCTGCAGTCATCATAGTGCCTCGAATACCCTCTCTAACAGCTGGATACATTTGTGCTGGACCTCTGTGAATTGCATCTTCGTGAAGTTTCATATCTTGTAACACCACCTTGCAATTAATGCTTGGTTCTTTACATAATGGCCCTGCTTTCATGATATCTTCAAACATATCAAGAATCATCTCTATAACTTCTCCAATATGCACTTGACCTCGAGTATTATCAACAAAAACATTTCCATTAAATACATTTTTAACTTTTACAGCTTCTTTTGAATCCATTCCAGCTTCTACAAACGCATCCCTTATAGTTGGATCTTTTTTCTTAATCCTTCCTGATGGAATTTTACTATCTTTTATTGCTTGAGAAATACTTTCAGGTAAAGGTTCTACTGTAAAAAAAATATGATTATGTTTATTTGGTGATTTTCCCATTATTTCCTGGCCTGTTTTTGTAACAGTTTCTCGATAAACCACAATAGGAGGACTCGTTGATATCTCTACTCCTTTTTCAGTTCTTATTCTATTCTCAATAACCTCTAAATGTAACTCTCCCATACCATGTAAAAGATTTTCTCCTGTTTCTTCGTCAATTTCAATTTTAACTGTTGGATCTTCTTTTCCAACTATTCTTAAAACTTCAATTAATTTTGGTAAATCAGCTGGTTTTTTAGCTTCAATTGCTTTAGTTACAACTGGATCAAAAATATGACTAATTTGTTCAAAAGGTTCTGTTTGATTTAAGGTTAAGGTTTCTCCTACTTGGGTGTTTACTCCACTAATACCAATAATATTACCACTTGGAACCCCATCTACAATTTCTTTTTTAGCTCCATTGTAAATATAAACATTTTGAACTCTTCCTTTTGATTTTGCAAGGTTTTGATATACTTCTGTTCCTTTAGCCATAGTTCCTGAGAATAATCTTCCTGCAGGGATTTCTCCTGCTTGTGGATCAACCACAATTTTAGTAATAACAAAAAATAAAGGCCCATTTGGATCACAACTAACTAATGCTTTTCCTTCTTCACTTTCAATTTCACCCTTCCAAATATTTGGAATTCTATACACTTGAGCATCTGCAGGATTTGGTAAATGTTTGATAACCATATTTAATACAACTTCATGTAAAGGTGCTTTATCTCTTAATTCTTTGATTTTAGCTTCATCTTCAGATTTAAACGTATCTATAACATCTTTAAAACCAATTTTCTTAGCAACCATAAAATCTGCTGATAATGCCCAATTTTGAAATGCACTTCCAAAGGAAACTGATCCATCTTGAACATCCACTTGCCATTTTTCTTTCATATCTTCTGTTGCAATTTCTCTAATTAATTGATTAACATGAGTAATAATTTTTACAAATCGTTCTTGCATAGCCTCTGGAGTTAATTGTAATTCTTTTAGGAGTCTATCTACTTTATTAATAAATAAAACAGGTCTTACTTTTTCTCGTAAAGCTTGTCTCAATACAGTTTCTGTTTGAGGCATTACTCCTTCAACAGCATCTACTAAAACAATTGCACCATCAACAGCTCTCATAGCACGAGTAACGTCTCCTCCAAAATCAACGTGTCCAGGAGTATCTAATAGATTAATTAAGTATTCTTTATCTTCTAATATATGAACCATACTTACAGCAGCAGTATCAATAGTGATTCCTCTTTCTTGCTCATCATCATGAAAATCTAATTTTAGTGCTTTTCCAGCATCTTCCTTTGACATCATGCCACAACCAGAAAGAAGGTTATCAGAAAATGTGGTATTATGAATGACCATACCTTCTGCTATGAAATTTTTATTATCTGGAACTGAAAAATCATAGACATCCTCAGCAAAATCAGCTTCGATGGATATGACCTCAATAAAAGCAACCTCTCCCTTGACCAATTTTTTTAATTGCTCTAATTGAATGAGTTTTTGGTCTTTATGTGCAGATTCAAACTTTTTAATCATGTTTATACATCTATCAATTCTTGGAGTATACATCTTCTTTTCGAAAGCATAATAATGTGAATCAATACTAGCCATAGGTACTTTTCTCATCGAAGTAAACTTTTCACTAGAAACAGGTATGCTATCCAAAACAGTACTACCTTGCGTCTTCTTCACTAATGATTCTAATCTTCTTTTTTTGAATTCTAGAAAAAAACCAATTTCTTTCTCAAATGTTTGAGCAGATTTCCCTGATATATACATTGTATCTCCTTGTTTAATACAAACAATACCAAATTGTAATAATAAAAGCTGCAAGTCATCAAGCATTTGTGAACTTACAGAGGTAATTGAAATTGCAGATCTGCTTTTTTCAACGCATCCATCAGTATCAAAATATCCTCTAATAAATTGTGCAATGTATGCTTTGGGAGATTGTGCTAAAAATTGAGAAACTTGAATATTGTGGCTCTTTTTTCTTTTGGGATAATCAAAAAGACATCTTAGCATCTGCTCTACTACAATATTGGAACACAATTCTGGAGTTTTACCATTATAGTTTCTCCGAACAGGTTCAAATCCTAGATCTCTACAAATTCTTACAAACTCCTTGCCAAGTTCCTTTTTTCCAACAATAAACTTATTCCCAGTTCCATCACCAAACATAAGGCCTGCTAAGAAATAAAAATCAAGCATATTTTTAGGAAGATTAATCTTCATACTGGCTTTGCCTACTCCACCTTTTTCCATGAAATAGATCTTATCAACAGAATCATAGAGTTCTTCAAGACTTTTACCCCAAGACGTGAATACTCTACTAATGTCACTCAGTTTATACCTGTTCTGCCACAAGCCATGATAGAATGATTTTCCTTTAATATCAGTTTTAACATTTGAAATACCTTCTAATAAAATTCTTTTCTTAACATTCTCTGCATACGCTTCTTTAACATTTACATAAAAATTTGATTTCTCAAGAAGTTTTAAGAACCGCTCTTTAAACTTTGGAATACGATCCACTACTAACTTTCGAGCACAAACAACTCTATCTCCAATTTTTATATCTCTAGCTTCTTTTTCCACAAATTCCATATCTTCCAGGACAATGTATCTATGCTCTGGAGTTGTAGAGATCTCCATTCCACTTCTAATTTTTATTTTTAAAAGGTTACCACCTTTCAGCTTCCATGCATGACTGATTGATTTATGTTCAATAATGCCTGCTTCCTTGTCTAGAGAGAAAATAGTATATGGTCTTTTAGGTTTATATACTGTTTCAGTCTTATTTTTTCTGATAAGTGAACCATCTTTTGCAATTTTATCATAAAGCTCTTTTGCATTTAGAAAACTTCCATCAGAAAGGATAAGCTTAGTATTGCCATTAATACATTTTCCGTGATCTATATGGGCACAAATAGCTATATTCCTTATTTGTTCTTTATTCTTCATAAGGCTTGTAACCTTATCAACCATTTTATCTGACATAGCTATTGGAGAAAGTCAAGCATTTAAAAGCTTTTCGTATGTATTTTATCTTAAAGTTATATTAAAGAATCAAAAATTATATATACTCAGATATTGAAAAAGATATAGAATGAGGTTGAATTTATTAGTTATGTTGTTTTGTTTGTTTTTGTTATTTTCTTGT
>CALCXY010000116.1 GCA_937906345.1 Candidatus Woesearchaeota archaeon
ACTTTCAATATTAATATTATAAATGATAAAAATAGAATTTTTACAATGAATATTCCTGATGTTGAAGTAAAATGATTGCAACTCTGAAAAAATCGTTTCTATTAAGTAAAAATAAGTGCCTGGAATTACTAAGACTATTGATGTTCTGACCAAAAGCCTTAAATAATATTGTATATACTGTATATACATGCAAAGATTAACTAAAAAAGTGCAAAAAATTGGAAATGGGGCTCATGTGTATCTTCCTAAAGAGCTTCTTGGGCAGAAAGTAACTATTCAGTCTGTTCAGAAGAGTATTCCTGATATTAAGGCTGAGGCACTTGAACTTTTAAAGCCTTACTTAGTGCATATTCAAGGTATTTATTTGTGCGGTTCTTATGCGAGAGGAGAACAATCTGTTGATTCTGATATTGATTTAGTTGTGGTTACTGATAAGGATATTACAATACCTGCTAAAATAAGGGAATATGAGATTGTAAGTGGATCAGTAGATCAAATCCAGAATACTTTGGAACATAATGCAATAAGTATCTTACCTATGTTGAAGGAATCTAAAGTCATTCTTAATGAATCATTGCTTTACCAATTGCAAAAAAATAAATTGACGAAGAAAAATGTAAAGTGGTACATCGAAACAACTGAGTCAAGCTTAGCAATCGTGAAGGACTGGATATCTGATAAGGATAAAAAAAGTATAAAACCAATAGTGTATTCACTTATTATGCGCCTTAGAGGGCTCTATATTCTTACTAGTATTTTGCATAATAATGAGTATTCAAACAAACTTTTTGAGAGTATGGTTAAAAAATATGTTACAAGTATGGGCAAACTCTATTTAATATATAGGCAGCACAGAGATTCTAAGGATGTTGCAGGAGAAATTGTGGAATATTCAGATATTGAGAAGTTATATTCTTACGCATTTCAATATTATCTAAAGGTGAAGAAGGTATGGGAAAAGCTAACATAAGGAAAAAAATTGATGGATATGAGAAGCAAATTGCAAAACATATCGATAAATTTAAAGAGGCAAAAGATAGGGGAGATGTGGGAAGTATGAACTATATGGCTAGAGAATTAAGAGATTTTATGAAACGCAAAGATACTTTGCAATCAAGATTACTTCCAAAACAAAAGCAAAAAAAAGAGGGAAAGCATGTTAAAGCAGATTAAGAATTCATTTGAAATTTCAAAATCAAACATCCCATTACTAGTTGCAGCTTTGTTTATTGACATTATTTTTGTTTTTATTGTGTTTTCTTCATCTGCTTTGGTTTTTGAAGATGTTGGAAAGAATATTTATGGGATTAGTGAATTATTCCAAGAATATAATGAGAAAATAACAGATGATTTGAATGCAGCTCAAAATGTTAGAGCTGTTTTATCTGATATTCCTGATTTTACATTGTATTATCAAAATATTTTAAAATCAATTGTAATTTGGTTTTTAACTCTTTATGTATTGACAAGTTTCTTTAAAGGATTGAATTGGAGTATTAGTGCATACTTAGTTAAGAAAAAATCATTTTTTAAATATTATTTTCGTTTTTTTGGAGTAAATATCTTATGGTTTTTTATTAGTGCTTTATTATTTTTTCTCTCAATACAATTATCATTAAAACGGGTGGGAAGTTTTGTTCCTGTTATGAGTCAAAATACAATTGGTATAATCATATTGATTTTATTTATTATCATGATTTATTTTGCATTGATAAGTTATGGTTTGCTATTAGAAACTGGAATTTTGAAAAGTATAAGAAAATGTTTTGTTATTGGGGTAAAAGAATGGAAAAACAACCTTAAGATGTTTGGTGTGGTGTTAGGAAGTCTGGTTTTAGGTTTTGGACTCTTTTATTTTATAGTAAATATACATGTTTTAGCGGGTTTTCTTTTTGGATTTGTAATACTTTTACCTTTGTTTTACTTTTTAAGAATTTTTATTATTGAGAGTGTGCAAAATGGATGAAAAAATCTCTGATATAAAAGAAGCGTTAAAGGTTTTAGGAAATTATCTAGCTTTTAAGGTTGGAGATGATTTGATTAAGGATTTGGAAAATTCTTTTAGAGGATTAATTAATGCAAATCTTCCTTATTTGGACTCTTTAGTTTTTGGAGAAGGTTATGAAAAATGGAAAATTGTGAATCCTATTGAGGCATCTGGTAAATTGTTTAATGAATTATCTCAAAGTCACTCTATGGATATTTGTAGGATAATTATCTTTAATAGATTTCTTCATGAAAAATTACAAGAACATTATAAACATGGAATTGATAGCATAAAAATAATTAATGCAAGATTAGGTTATTTGGCGGGTTATCCTAATTTGGATGAGGAGTTACAAAAGTTATCGCTTGTTGATAGGACTCTAAGATCAATATATCCATTGATAGATATGGGTGAAAATCATTTTGATGAAAATAAACTTAAAGAACATGGGAATTATATTCAAGTATATGTAGAGTTGTATGTAGTTTATATTACATTAAAAAATGTATTTGAAGTAATTGAAAAGAAAGAAGAAGAAAAAGAGAAAGTTAATTCTCAAAGACCATATTTAACTTTAGTAAGTGGAGATATCAATGGAAAGAAACAAGGAGATAGAATTTATTTAGGAGAACATAATTCAATTGGAAGAGCTCCTGATAATACGATGATTACAAATGATCCTCAAGTTTCAAGAAGGCATGTGACAATTGATAAGGAGGGAATGAATTTTGTTTTAAAACATTTAGGTACTAATCCTACATCAGTTAATGATGAAGTAATTGAAGATCATTATTTACAGAATGAAGATAGAATAGAAATGGGAGACATTGTTTTATCATTTACTAATCCTGTTCAAAAAGATAATAAAAATTTAGGATTACGAGTGAATCCTTTAGAAAGAGGAAAATATGCGATTTTTTCAGATGTGCATGGGAATTTTGAGGCAATTCAAGAAGTTTTTAAAGATATGGAATCAGAGGGAGTATTATTAAAGTTTAATCTAGGAGATATATTTGATTATGGGCCTAGTAGTATAGACTGTGCTCAGTTATTGCTTTTAGAGCATAAAGAAATTATTACTTTAATGGGAAATCATGATATAGTTCATCTTGATGGAGAAGGATTAAATGATAAATGGGGGGTTAGTCCAGCTTATGCTTTTTATTATACTCAAGCTCAATTAGAGGAATATGCCTATGATGCTGATTGGGGAGTTTTATTAAGGATGGAGACAGTATCTAATTCTGATTTTAGTATTTTCATAGGTAAACATAAAAATAAATTTGATGAGGAAATTCCCCCTGAGGAGGCAATTCGGATGATTAGATTAGCATATGAAAGAGATAAAAATGATATTGAAAATTTTTCACAAAATCAAGATTTGATTCCAAGTATATTAGATAAAGTTAGTAAGTTGCCTTTAAATTTATTTTTTAAAGCTGGAGATGTGAATTTTGGAATGTTTCATGGATGTCCTCAGAATACTAACAAGTTAGATTCATCGGATTGTTATGAATCCTATGCTCATAAAGATAAACAATTATTTTCAAAAGATATTTTTCAACAATTTGATATTATTTTTGTAGGGCATTCTCATATTCCAATGATTCATCGATTTATTTCTGAAACTGGAGAAACTAAAAATTTTGAAGTAGATAAAAAAGGAATGAAAGTTGCATTAGAGAAAGGGATGAAATATGTAATTAATGTTGGTTCTGTTGGGCAGCCAAGAGATAAGAATCCTAATAGTTGTTATGCTGTTTTTGATACAACAGTAGATCCTCCAACAGTAACTCTTAAGAGAGTATCTTATGATATTGAAAAAACCAGAGATAAGTTTATTAATTGTCCTCCATTAAGAACAATGTTGTATGATAAACTGACAGAATTGAAAATAAATCTTGATCAATATAAACGATTAAAGGAAGGAAGATAAATAATCATTAAGCAGCTTCTGAGTATTCACAATCAGTATCTCCTTCAGTTTCTTGGTTTGATTCAAATTCAGCTACATCATCAATAGTTTCAGTTCCTTGAGGATCAAAGTTATCATTTTCTAGATTATCATTATCTTCATTGTTTTCAAATTCATCAGATTCAGTTTCATATTGATTATCATAATCATTCATTTCATCAATATATTCTTCTAATTCCTCTTCTATTGCAGCTAGTTTTTCTCGGGAGATGCGGCCTTCTTTAAATGCATCTCTAGCCCTTCCATATCGATTAATTCTATTACTTGTTACAGCTGCTAATTCTAAATAAAATTCTTTTTCTTCATCAGATTCTGCGTTAGCAGCTCGTTCAGTAAAGTAATCTGTTAAAGCAGTTTCTACTTCGCTTTCTACTTTATTTTTATTAGCATATTGGTCTCTTCTATAATCATGAAGAACATTGTGCATAGCTTCATGTAAATAAACCATTAATTCAGCTTGATAATCACTTATCTTATTTTTTCTAGCAAACTCTTGAATATTATTTACATATTCAGGTGGAACAATATATGTTAAAGTAGTATGATAAGGAATAGTTCCTGCTATAATCTTTTTTTGTGGAACAGGGCCTGCAACATAATTAATATCATCTCCACTTAAATAATCAATTAAGCTTTGAGAAATTCCTTTATTTTGTAAATGGTTTGTAAAATGAGCCCATTCAGGTGAGTTTCTTACTTTACTCTCAGTTTGTTTCCAAGCTTCAATCGCATTATAATTATTTTGTATTTTTGCTTCTAAACTTTCAGGATATGCACCTTTCGGTAGGTCATAGTTAACTATGCGTTCGTTTCCTCTCACTACTGTGAAGATTCCTTCCTTTTCTGTAAAGTGCATTGGCATTTGTGCGTAAACTCCTTATTTTTTCCCCAGAAGTATTAACTACTAATTGGATACTATTTATAAAGGTATGTTTTGATCAGTTAATTAAGGTTAGAATTAATTATGCAGCGTTTCTTCTCTGATAGTTGTGTTGTTGTCCATGAGAAACACCACTACTATGTTTTTTCTTAGTCAGAAGTTTAGGTCCTTTTTCACCTTCAGCATATGCAATTCCCATTCTTTCTCTTGCTTTCTTATCTTTAATAGGTTGTTCTTCAAGAAGGAGTCTGTAAGATTGTTGTGCTTGAGGGCCTACAAATTGATTTTCGAATCTTCCTCTGTGTTCTACTCTATATTTGGTTCCAATATCTCTTGAATGTATTTCTGCGTATTTTGCAAGAAGATTCTTTCCTGGTTTTTGAGCATCTTCTCTATGACTAATATTAGCTTCCCAATAATGACCTACTCTTGCTTCATATAATCCATCTTCTCCTGCATCCTCAACATGATCTTTTAAACTTTTGAAGATAGATGAGAATGTGGAATTATTTTCTCGTAACCTCCCGATAATTGGACTTAGTTCTCTATTACCTAATTTTAGGTGTGTTTCAGCTTGTTGTAAAATGAAACTTTGGATTTCCTGGTTTTCTGTCAATGTTCCATTTTTTATCATATCATGGAATGTTTTATATACATTAGCTTCTGGATTAAGTTCATCAATTAATCCTAATATATATTCTCCAAGAATAGCATTCAGGGCTTCATCGTTCTCGATAGTTTTCCCTTTATGTATGTCAAACTGAGATTTAATGTTTTCTACTCTATCAGCAAATTTAGTATAATGTCTTGCGTGTGCTAAACCAAATCTTTCCATCTCATTTGTTTTGTTATCAGGATCTACAAGCGTTTTGTAGTTTTTTAGATGTTTTCCTACTTGAGATTCTAAACTTCCATCAGCATCATGAATATTCCAAAGCAGCTTTTGTTTCTTAGTAGCCATATCTTGCACCGTGTTATCTATTGTCATTTTTTTGGTAATCGTTGCATATAAATGTTTCGGTTATTTGGTATATATGTTTTTTTTCGTATTTAGGTAGTAGTTTAAACGAGAAAACTGAATTTAGTATATAAATGTATAGGAAAAAGTATGACAAAAATGTCTCACAAAATTATTAAGTTAGATTTTAATCTTTTTATTTTTTTTACTATTTCCAATTTTAATTGAAGAAGAAAGAATTGATTTTGCTAAGTTTTTTCTAGCACTAAGAATTTCGATTCCTAAAAGGAGATTATTCTTATCATAATCAAAAATAATGTCATTACTTAATTTCTCAGATTTTTTTACTTCCCCATCTTTTATTTTGTCTCTTACATAAATGTATGCTGCGTTTGCCACTTTATCATATTCGATTTTCATTTTTTTAAATTATGGTTATTACACTTATATATTTATCTATTTTAGTGAAAACTATCCTTATTTTTCTATTCTCCACAGTTCCAATTGCAATAATAGTATTATCTATTGACTTATGAACAAATGTTGGATACTTTAAAACATATTTTATATGGGCTAATGTGTATCCTCTTATTCTCATCCTATCTTTTGCATGATCTGTTAGGAAAATATACATGATTTATGTTATATTTTATCCTTAATATGTATTCACTCAAAATTTCATCGATATTTTTGAAATAATTGAAAGAGTTTCGATAGTATGACAAAAATGTCTCAGTATGCAAAAGTTTTTATAGTTGGTATATTTTATTTTTATTATGAAAAAAGGATTAGAGAAAGTGATTCGTGGAAAAGTAAAACCTATTATTGATAATGCTACAATAAAAACTTTAGGGATAACAAGTCCTGAGATTAATGTTGATATCACAGATCAACTCCTTAAAAGTCCTTTGTTGGATATGCCTTTAGATACTACCATGAAATTTAAAGATGCAAAAAAAGAGTTTAAAAAATTTTATATTAAAAAATTATTACATCTTAATTTTGGTAATATCAGCCAAGTAGCTAAGATTGCAGGAGTTGATAGAAGGAGTATACATCGTTTAGCAAAAGAATTTAAATTTAATATTGATAAAATTAGAGGAGAAATGCTTAGAGCAGAGTATGTGAAGGAATCAAAAGTAGCAGATATTTTAGAAGATACAATTGATACCTATAAATCTACTTTTAATGCTGAAAAAATTAAAGCGGAAGAAATTTATGGCGGCGAAACCATTCC
>CALCXY010000117.1 GCA_937906345.1 Candidatus Woesearchaeota archaeon
TCTAGACCAATTCACCTACGGGTCTTTCAGACCACGCAGAACTCTTGGTCGGAATTAGAACTCTTTATAAATCTTCACATTAGTTACTACCATAATGTTACTAAATAATCAATTCTCTAACATCCAATTTAGAATACATTAATTTATAAGTCATCCTTCAATCCCTTAAGATATGATTATACAAGCTGCATTACTTGACTTTGATGGAACTTTAGTTACAGAAGATTTATTAGATATTCTCTGTGGTTTAGTGGGAAAAGAAGAATTAAGTGCTAAAATAAATGAAGAATTCCATAATGGTGAAATAGGAGGAGTAGAATCTTTGATTCAAAGACTAGACCTCCTCCAAGCACTTTCTTTAGAAGATGTTAATAATAAACTGAGAGAAAATTCTTACCTAAGAGAAGGCACTACAGAATTATTAGAATATTTTAAAGAAAGAGGAATAAAAACAATACTTAATTCAGGTCAAATAATTCCAGTTCTTCAATTTTATCAAAGCTTATTAAGTGTTGATTATATTGTGGGCACTCACCCAGAGATTAGAGATGGTTCAATCTATGGAATTTCTCCAGAACATCCTATTGAAAGAGGATTTAAATTAAAGGGTTGTAGGGCAATATTGGATGAACTGGGAATTCCCAAAGAACATGTTATTGCGTTAGGAGATTCCCCATCTGATAGAAAAGCCTTTGATTACTCAGCTTTAAGTATTGCAGTTGCTCCAAAAGGAGGAATCGAAGAATATGCAGATCATGTTATCCAACAAGACCTAAGAGAAGCAATTCCTATTATTAAACGAAATCTTTAACATCCAATTTTTCAAAATCCTCAATAATGATATCAGCTTTTGATAAATCTTGATTCCCACTATTCAAATTCTTATAACCAATACATTTCATTCCAGCTTTTTTTGCTGCTTCAACACCTAACTTTGCATCTTCAATCACAATACACTCATCTGGATTAAAATTCAATAATTTTGCTGATTTTAAAAATATCTCTGGATGAGGTTTGCTATGAATAATATCATCACACCCAACAATAGAATCAAACATTTTTTTTAATTTTAATTTCCCAATTATAAAATTAATCAATTTTTTATGTGAACTTGATGCTACTCCTAATTTCAAATTTTGATTCTTCAATTTTTCAATTAATTCATAAATCCCACTTATTGGACGTGTATTATTTTCTAGAAGTTTAAAAAGAATTTTATCTTTTTCACTAAGTATTTTATCAAATGTAGTATTAATCTTATATTTTAGTATTAATTTATCATACATAAATTTTGCAGTGGTGCCTGTATATCTTGATAATTCTTCAGTAGATATTTTAACACCATACTTTAACAAAGATTCTTTTTCTGCTTTCTGATGAATGGGTTCACTATCAACAATAACACCATCCATATCAAATATAACTGCTTTAATCAAATTCATCTCACCTATAAAATATACTATAAACACACTCATTCTCACCATGATAATAATGATCCATTAACTCTGTCTCGTAAATAAAACCTAATTTTTCATAAAACCTTCTAGCTCGTTTATTAGAACTATGCGTTAACAAATACAATTTACGTAACTTAAACCCATTATCAACATAAAATTTCTTAATAACTTCAACAATCTCTTCAAATAATACTCTAGCATGACCTTTTCCCTTAAAAGAACTAAGAACAGCTATTTTATTCAACTCAGCTAACTCATGTTTAGGCAAATCATGAATAGTCCAAGAAGCAATTCCAGCTATTTCACCATCATCCTCAACAACAATAAACTCTTGTTTCTCATCCAACCAAGTAAGAAAAGCTTTCTTCCCCTCATTAACAGTATCAATATTATAAGCATCAACTAATACTTTAGCTACACCTTCAGCATCTTTTTTTGTAGCAACTCGTGCTTTCATTCTACTGTCACCACCTTTGCAAGATTCCTAGGCTTATCAATATCACACCCTTTTCGCAAAGCAACAAAATAAGCAAACAATTGTAATGGGATAATAGCCAATAAGGGACTTACTTCTTCTGAAACATGAGGAATATAAATTACCTCATCTGCAAACTTTTTAATTTCTGTATCTCCTTCTGTTGCTATTGCAATAATTTTTCCTCCTCTTGCCTTAACTTCTTCCATATTAATGAGTACCTTTTCATAAAGCTTGTCTTTTAGAGCTATAAAAATACAGGGCATGTCTTTATCTATCAAAGCAATAGGACCATGTTTTAACTCAGCAGCACTCTGCCCTTCAGCATGAATATAAGATATTTCCTTTAATTTTAAAGCTCCTTCAAGTGCAATAGGATACAAAAATCCTCTTCCTAAAAACAAAGCGTGTTTATAGTGTGTAAACTTTGCAGCTATCTTTTCGATATCAGAAAACCCACTTAACACTTTCTTTATAGTATCAGATAAGCCTAAAAGCTCATTAGTATACATAACTAATTGTTCTCTATTATGTTCATCTTTAAACTTTGCAAAATAAAGAGCAAATAATAATAAAGTCAATAATTGACTTGTAAATGCTTTTGTTGATGCAACTCCGATTTCAACTCCTGCTTGTGTATGAAATGTAAAATCACTTTCCCTTACCATAGTGCTATGTGCAACATTACATATACTTACAATAAATGCGCCTTTTTTCTTTGCTTCACGTACCGCTTCTAGTGTATCAGCAGTTTCTCCTGATTGAGATACCGCTATAACAAGTGTTTTATCATCAATAACAGGATTTTTATATCTAAACTCTGATGCATATTCTACATCAACAGGTAATCGTAAAAACTTTTCAAAAAAATAACTTCCTGTTAAAGTTGCATAATACGCAGTCCCACATGCAACTGTAACTACCCTATTAAACGGTTTTAAATGTAATTGCTTTAATTGTGAACTAATTTTTGCATATGTTTTTCGTAAAGTCTCTGGTTGCTCATAAATTTCTTTTAGCATAAAATGTTGAAAATTCCCTAATCCTGATTGAATTCCTTTGATATTAAACTTTTGAATCTTTTTCTTAACTTTTTTCCCTTCAACAATGTTCTCAACTTCAACTTTTGTTGTAATAGAGGCTAATTCATTATCATCAATCACAAATGCTTTATTGGTATAAGGTAAAAATGAAATAACATCAGAGCTTACAAAAAATTCTTTTTCTCCCAATCCAACTAAGAGAGGAGATCCTCGCCTAACAACAATCATCCCATCATAGTCTTGATGAATAATAACCAAAGCATACATTCCTTTTAATTGTTCTAGTGCTTTAATTACACTCTTTTTAAAATCTTTTACTTTTTTCATTTCATCTTCTATAAGATGAACAATAACCTCTGTATCTGTTTCAGAAGTAAAGGTATGTCCTTTTTTCAACAATCTCTCCTTAAGAACTTGGTAATTATCTATTATTCCATTATGCACTAACGCTATTTTCCCATCACAGCTCATATGAGGATGGGAATTTTCTAAAGTAACTTTTCCATGAGTACTCCAACGAGTATGGGCAATTCCAATCTTTCCTTTTAATTTTTTAACATTAATTTTTTTAGAAATCTCCTTCATCTTTCCAACGCCTTTTTCAACATGAATTTTCCCCTTATCAAGCGTAGCAAAACCTGCAGAATCATATCCTCGATAATCTAATTTGGTTATTCCTTCAACTAAAAGAGCCCCTGTATCTTTATTACCTTTATATCCAAATATTCCGCACATTAAAAATCCTCCATAATCTTTTTCAACTCACCAAAATTTTGAATAGTATAATCTGCTTTTCCTTTTTCTCCTAATAAAATAATAGTAGCACCTAACGATTTTGGAATAGATAAATCTTTTTCATAAGAATCTCCTATAAATATACATTCATGTGCTGAAACTCCTAAAGCATCAAATGCAATATCAATATATTCCTTACATGGTTTCATTTTTCCAACACTATCAGATGTTAAAATAAGTTGAAAATACTTTGCAATGCCCATTTTCTTAATTTTAGGAATCAAAACATCACTAGGATCTTCACTAACAATTCCTAAAGAAAATTGCTTTAGACTTTTCAATACCAATTCAACTTGTGGAAAAAGAGTAATATGCTTAAGCAACGATGCTAAAAAAGTAGTAAATGCACCATCTACATCATTTAATTTATATTTCTCAGCTAATAATTGATAAGAAAACCTTCTATGCCTTTTATGAGGCTCACTTTCCACCATTAAATTCTTTACAATTTCTTCTTTCCATACACCATACAACTCTTCAGCTTTTTTGTTATCTTTCTTAAAAAATCGCATCGCAGCTAAATCAGCTTGTTTTGCAACACTCCTAGTGTTATAGAGAGTATTATCTGCATCAAAAATAACAACCCTAATTAAATAATCTTTGTTCAACATATCCTTAACATTTTTATTAGGATATACAACCCTTCCAGCTTCACATTTCACATTATCCAAAATGCTAACTTGGTCTCCTGTAAAAACCCCTACTTTTATAGGAGCATCTTCATAATGATCCTTAATAAAAACTTTAGTCTTCCCTGCCTTAACAATAACTTTATCACCAATAGTATTTTTTGTTCCAATAACACTTGAAACGATTCTAGAATTCTTACCAATAACACTCCCCTCCATAATAACAGAACCATCTATAACACTCCCTTCTTTAACAGTGCCTTCAACACTAGCATAATTTTTAATAGTTACATTTTTTTCAATTATAGCTTTTTTTCCAATGAAACAATTTTTACCAATTTTTGCACTCCGAGCTATTTTCCTACTATTTTTACCAGATCCAAATCGTTTGATAAGTAATTTTGTAGTTAATAAAATATCCCATGGTTTTCCTAAATCAGTTCTCTCACCAGCATAAACCCAATAATCTAATTTTCCATTATCTCGCAAAACATATTCAGGAGGCGCTACCTCCTTTTTTCCTTTAAAAAGTGTATCTTTCTCAATACCTTGAATAAACTTGTCAGTTTTTAAAATACCTAATCCAACTAATCCTAAATCACTTGGCGCATTATCTGGTTTCTCTATAATCTCCACAACTTTCTCTCCTTCAAGTCTTGCAATCCCATATCTTTTTGGATCCTTAACTTTTCTAAGAGTAATGATTCCATCACTTTTCTCATCAAATTTTTTAAACAACTCTATAAGAAGATCTTTAGCATGCACACTATCTGCATATTTAAATAAAAAAAACTCCTCTTTAAGTAAATCTTTTGCACAGTAAATTGCATGACTCGGTCCTAATTGCACATCTTGCAATACAAAATAAAATTTTAATTTCTTAAAAGCTTTTTTAACTTCTTTTCTAATTTGAGAAATATTTTCCTTGTTGCAAATAAGAATAATTTCTTTTATTCCTTGTGCAACTATCTCATCTATATGATAAAAGAGCAAAGGCTTTCCTAAAAACTTTGTCATAATCTTTGCATTAGTAAAAGAATAAGGCTTAAACCTGCTTCCTGATCCTGCAACTTGCATAACTGCTTTCATTTTGCCAGCTCCATTAAAATATTTGCAACTTTTTTTGAATTATGTCTAATGAGATGAGGAAAAGCAAACATCCCTTTTCCTTTTGCTCTTTGAATTTGATAAAGTTGTGTTTTATCAAGCATTGCAACAAAATTATCTATAATAACTGTTGTTTTATCTTTAATAGAATCAATCTTAACAGGGTATGCTTTATCTTTTGCATAAATATCTAATAATTCTTTTGAAGGAATTCCTGAATTAACTAATACATAATCAAATTTTACATTACAATATTTTTGAATCTCTTCTAAATGCATTGATGTAGTAAAATGATCTGTTTGTCCAGGATGTGTCATGATATTAGTTGTAAAAACTTTTTTTGCTTTAGATCTTTTTATGGCATCTGCAACTCCATCAACAAGTAAGATAGGAATTATTCCAGTTCGTAAAGATCCAGGAGAAATAACAATCATATCAGCTTTAGTTAAAGCTTGTAAAACACCTTTTCCTGCTTTTACTTGATCTTTCAAAAATAACTTTTTAATATTAGACTTTGATTTTTTAATAATCTCCCATTCTCCTTCAATAATTTTACCATCTAACAACTCAGCACAAATATGGGTACTCTCATTAGTTACAGGTAAAACAGTTCCTTTTGCTTCTATTAATTTAGAAAGTGAATTTACTGCATTTCCTAAGTTTCCTTCTAATCTTGTCAACGCTGCTAACATCAAATTTCCTAGTGAAACTCCTTTTAAGCTTCCTTCAGAAAAGCGATATTTCATTAATTGAGAGATAGGCAATTTTTCATTAGCTAAAGATGCTAATACACTCCTAGAATCTCCTACTTGAGGAATATCCATAGCTTCCCTTATAGCCTTTGAAGAGCCACCATTGTCAGTTACACCAACAATTCCAGTTAAAGAGCAGTTATAATCCTTCAAACCCTCTAAAAGAGCAGCTTGTCCTGTTCCACCTCCAATACATACTATTTTTAGACTCATTATCTAATTTCTATCGAAAAGCTTATATATAAAGGTTATTAAAATATTTTTAATACTATTAAAAAACAATTTATACTAGTAAAATGTATGTAATCCAAAACAATCAATCACTACCTGCTAAAGAGCTCTCCCCTGAACAAGCAAAAACATTATCATCAAACCTTGCCCAATTAATCCTAAAAACCTTATCTGAAAATCAATCCTATCCAAAACAAATAGCAAAAACCCTCCAAGTCCATGAACAAAAAATTTATTATCATATTAGGAAACTAGAAAAAGCAAATATTATAGAACAAACAGAAACAAAAATTATTGGTGGAACTCCAGCGCATTATTATAAACTCAAACAACCCGCTTTTATCATTAAATTCAAAGAATTCCAAACATCTCAACACTTAACAGAGCCAAAAAAAGAAGAAAAAGCATTCCTAGAACCCTTTATTGAAGATGGTCAACTCAACGCATCAATTATTGTTGGTTCACCAGACCCTCATGGCCCTGAAAAAGCCCGTTCTCGAGACGGCTATTATGCAATTGACCTAGCACTCTTCCTTGGATCTTACCTTAACTATATTCCTCAGCTCAATGTTAAACTTGACACAGAAACAAGACAAGAAGATCTCCAAAATAATCTTATTTTAATTGGAGGCCCTGTTGTAAACACCATAACTGAAAAGATAAACTCCACATTACCAATCAAATTCATAAAAAAAGAAAATTGGATGGTTCATTCTACTATCTCTAAAAAAGAATACCGCTCTGATACTATTGGAATCATCACAAAAATTAAATCTCCTTTTAATCCAAAAAAATCAATCCTATTAATAGCAGGAAAACGCAATACTGGAACAAGAACCTGCATAATAGCATTCCTAAAACACTTCAAAGAAATAATCAAAGGCAATAAACACCAACCAAAAACCTTCGCCAAAGTCATAGAAGGCCTTGACATGAATGCAGATGGTATAGTAGATGAGGTTGAATTCCTAGAATAACCCTTAACCCTCATAAGGAACAAAACATTTTCTATCTCTTAAAGTTCTCATAGCATATAAATCAAATTCATGACCTGTTTTTTCAAATGAAAATTTAGTATCCTTAAAATTTCCTAATAATCTTAATTCTCCTATTACATCTAATATTTTATGTTTAACTAATAAATCTTTATCATATCCATCACAAAAAAAATCATTTAAATATGTAGGGCGTCTTTTAGTTCCTATAATCACAGTATTCTTATCTCTTATACCATGAAATTTATTAAATAAGCGTAATAATAATTTATTTCCAAAAGGTGTAAAAAAAACAGGTCGTGAATGCATTATTTTATCTTTATAGGAAGATAAATCCATAGCAATAGAAGCTACTTGGCTACCAATTGCCTTATGTGGAAAATCAACAACATAAGTTACTCCTCCCTCATCATTTTCAACGTGTAAAGTATCTTGCCCTCTCTGAACAAACCCATCTCCTTCTTTAATATCAGAAGATAAGGTTAAATAATTTCTATCCTTAGTTTGTGGAACAATAAGAGGTTCAAGCTCTTCAACAATCCTTGACACACCCCAATCATATCTTGGACAAACCCCATCTGATAATATTACCCTCATATTATCTATACCTAACATAGAAAAAGCTGATAAAGTATGTTCAACTTTAATTGCTCTTTCTCTTTCACCTTGTAATGCAATAGTATGAGGAATCATTAACCACTTCAAAGGCCTATAAAAACGTGCATTATCTAAATTCGCTTCAATCTTATCATTTTTAACTAAGAACACAATTCCAGTATTATCTTCAGCTGGATAAAAAGTTACATAATTTGTCTTTCCATTAAATACATTAATCCCTTCTAAAGTAACTTCTTTTGAGATAGTATTTTGTTTATCCATAATAAATAAGAATTTTATGGATTTTAAAAAGCTTAGCTTATTTACTCAATTTGATTAATCACTACTATACGTAACAATTTTATGCTTATTCTCTCTAGCTTCGTTATAACAAACATCAAAAATCTCACTATCCATATTCTCTGTAACTTTTTTAGAATCATATCCTTTTTCAACTAATCTTTTTTTCAATTTAAGCAAATCACATTTACACACAATAACCTCATCAATATATTTTTTAGGCAGGTAATGTGAAAGATGAGAATCAATAACTAGTCCTTTTTTCTTACTTTTCTCAATAACTTCCTTAATAAGAAAATCATTCAGTTTATCAGTATCAACTATCTTACTATCCCTTTCCTTATCATACCCTTCAAATATCTTATTAGTATCAATAAGTTTCTGCACATCAACATATTGAAAACCTAATTGCTTAGCTAATTTCTTAGCAAGAGTAGTCTTCCCAGTCCCTGGAGTTCCTGTTACGCAGATTACTTTCATGAGAATAAAATATTTTTAGCCTTTTTAATCCTTTCTCAAACTCGTAATAATCATATATAATATCAATCCAAATAAAGCACCTATAAAAAACCATAAACCAATATTGCCCCATAGTGTAGGCTCTGTAACTGTTGTAACTACTTGCTGCAAAACCTCTTGACTAGTTTCTTGAACTACTTCTTGAGTAACTTCTTCAACAACTGGCAATACACTTTCAGCAGCAGCATCCTCAGCTACTTGCATTACTTGTGGCGCAACTTCTGCACTTTTTTGTGCAGTTGCCATAGGAACTGATCTAGCAGCCTCTGCTACTGGAGCATTTTCAACACTAGCAGATAAGACTTTTGAACTTGCAAATTCTTGAGTAGAATAAAAAGGACCAAATCCTCTAGCCATTTTTTCCCAAAAACCAAGGATAAAAGCTCCACCAAGTGCAATTAAACCAACTGGTAAGATACTTTTTAGTTTCTCTGATATACCATACGTTGATTTTGGTGCTATAATAATATATTTATTAGCCAATTTATAGTGATTCACTTCTTTTCCTTTCTCACTATAGTGATACTCTTCTGCAACTACAAGCCCTGCTTTTTGTAAATGCTGTAAATTATAATGAACAGTTGATAAAGGAATATCTAATTTTGCAGATATTTCACTCTCAGTCCCTTCTTTCTCAGTTAAAAAATCAAGAATTTTCCTGCAACTATCATTACTCATAACTTGTGCTAACTTTTTAGCCTTATCCTCTTGCAAATTTACTAATAAAAAACTCTTCTTTCCCATACTAATAAGATTCCTTTTACTTATAAAAGGTTTTCGTTAGGTTTGAATGAGATTAAAGCCATAGAGTTTTACAAATGTTCCTCATAAACCCACCAACAAGGATGAATTCGTGAGTGCAGAGGAAAAATCCATACAAAGTGTGGATTTTTCCTTTGCGAACAAGGGCAAATTCACGAAGTGAATTTGACCGTGAATGAATCCCTTGTTGTTGGTGGGTTTCTCATATATTCCTTATTACATTTTTTCCACAAATTTTATATAGATATAAAATAAATAAATTCTATGCCATGCGACTTATGTGGTAAAGAAGCACCTTTACTAAATACACAAATTGAGGGTTCTGAATTACAAGTGTGCCAAGACTGTTCTTCTCATGGTAAAGTATTATCGAGGGTTTCTCAAAAACCTGAATTTAAAAGAAAGATTCTCCCAAAGTTTGTTAAAGAAGAAAGTATTGAAATTGTCATACCAAACGCTGCATCATTAATAAAAAGCAAAAGAGAATCATTAAACATTTCTCAAGAAAACTTTGCTAAAAAAATTAATGAAAAAGCTTCTTTATTATCCCATATTGAATCTGGAAAAACAAAACCCTCTATTGAATTAGCAAAGAAATTAGAAAAAGCCCTAAACATTACACTTGTAGAACAAGATAAAATCTCCCCAATACAAAATACTCAAACCAAATCTGAAGGATTAACCATTGGAGACTTAATTAAAGTCAGATAGCTTTGAATAACCCCTTTAAGAATAAATAGGATTAATATCACCAAACGTTACTTGATCTTCAAACTCATCAAAGATAATCTTACCATAAGGATACGCCATTGAATGAAATAAGATTAACTTCCTTCCAGAATCCTTTTCTAACCAATTCTTTAATGCTGTATAATCATCAAGTGAATAAACTCTAGCACCAATTACATCAACATCTAATTCCTCAGCATAATCAACAAGATCATAAACCGTATCATCCTTACTTAAACTATAATTAGTCACTTGCAATTGAGAAAAATAACTAAAATACCTTGCAGCAGTATCATAATACTGTTGAACATCTACACTTTTATCTTCAGCTAAAATAATATCTGATTTACTAATGGTAATAGGCCTATTCCCAATAACAATCTCATCACCAAGAGTATAAGGAGCACTCCCTATCACATTTTCATCTTCACCAATCAAATCTGGAACAAATCTATCAGTAAAACACAAAACCTTTTTCCCTTTATCAGACAAATATTTAGCTGCTTTAATTTTTCCTGGAAAATCACAACATCCTATTACAACAGACACATTTTCCCTAATAGCTTGTTCAACCATCATATTTACACCATGCACATCCATAACTAAAGCCAGATCTTCTCTTAAAAATCGTGTTGTAGGATAAACAATCTTATCATAAGGTATCTCAAACATAAAAACTCCTAATTCATTAGGAGCATACCATTTTTCATTATATTTTGCAGCTAATGTTCCAGCTACAATCCCATAATCAACAACTTCTTTAAAATCCTTAACTCGTGCACCTTCATGCCATCCTATATCTTCTCTTAATTCTTCATCAGACAACTTTCCTTTTTCAGAAAAAACAGTTAATATCTCATGTGAATGAGGATTTGATAATTGTCCTGATAACCAATCTCTTGTAACACGTTCTGTTTGTGCTAAAAGAGTATCTCCACTACCCAATACAATCCTACTCCCTCCAATAATCACATTGTCATAATCTTCTCTCATGTTAACAGGATTAATAGGATCTATTGAAAAATGTAAAACCTGTTCATCTCCATAAGCTAAACTTTTATCTAATTCTGCTCTAAAAGTATTTCCTAGTTCTTCCCAAATCTTTGAAGCTTCTAAATAATAATGTTGAATATCTTCTCCACAATCTAATGATCCTATTGTTTCATAAAGAATAGCTTTTTCTTCATCAGTCCCATTATATTGAAGGTAATAGGGTATTGCTTTACACACGACATTCTTATCATTCTTTAATCGAGCTTGAATAAGATAATAATCTCCTTTACTTAACATATCCATTTGAGGAAACCCTTTTGTCAAATCTAAAAGGTATTCATTAAGGTTTAAATCAGTAAACTCAATAATCTTACTCATCTCATTATAATCTGTATGAGAATCTATAGAAACTTCACAACCTATAACTAAGAGAAGACTAAGAAGAATTACACTCTTGATATTCATTTTCAAAATGTTCACATATTTGTTCAAAGAGCATGTCTTTTTCTTGCAATCCATTATATCTTTCATTTTCTAGAATAATAGTGGGAAACTCAGTAACATTATAAACCTTTTTAAGAATTGGAATAATAGGTTCATTCTCTAATTCTGCATCAAATGAAAAAATAAGTAACTTATCATTAAAGATTTTTTTAAGATATGTTAAAATAATCCCTTGATTATTACAATCATCACAATTTTGGGGATTTGAAAAAAAGTAAAACAAAGTTACTAAATCTCTATTACAAACTTCTTTTGTACTCTCAGCCAATAACCAATATCTAAATTGTGCTATAACATACTCTCTTTTCAAAAGAGTATAAGCCTCTTGATTAATTTGTGATTTTTTAATAAATTCTTCTAATTGCTTTCTTGTATCTTCTAAATTTTCCACATTTGCTTTAAACGTTTCTTCTACAACTTGGCAGCTATTATTATCTTTCATTAAACTAACATACAAATATTGCGTTTGTAAACTTTCAAAATCAATATTTTGTTGAGATGAAGCTCCTTGTAAATAATCTATTCTTTGATTTGTAACCATGCTTCCTATAAGAATACCTATTGTAAAAAATGCTAAAGTGAGGATTAGTGCCACTAAGTGTCTCTTTGCATTAAGTTTTTTTCTTACCACTTTTGAATTTTTCCCCTCATAAAATCAACAGCGATTCCTGCCCACACTATAGAAAGAAGTAATGAGTATAAGACTAAATATGCTGGAACAGCTAACCTGCCCCTACTTTTCCAATTTTCTTTAGTAAACTTATGCGCATAATAAATAATAATAAGTCCTAAAATAAATATAAATCCTGCAAAAAATAAATTCACATAATTAAAAGAAAGAAATGATATATTTAATTTAAAATCTCTTAGTAAAGTAAAGATATCAAATTTTATGTGTGATAAAGCAACAATATTTTGAATTAAAGGTTGGAAAAAATGATAAACAGTTATTAATATCAATGAAAAGGCTAATATTCCTGCTGTAGCAATTCTAGGTGCATGCTGCATACCAAACTCTTCATATTTTCTGTTAAAAATTAACCCTCTATAATTAAACATATTTATTAAACTCCCTTTATACCATCTATTTCTTTGTTTATAAAATTCATTAAATTTTTTTGGAGCTTTTGTAAAAACCTCTGCATTTAATGTTTGGATAATCCTATAATTATGTTTTTGCAGCCTAAGAGTTATCTCTAAATCTTCTGTTAAATTATGCTCATCAAACCCTCCTAATTTTTTTAAAATCTTTGATCTATAAACACTAAAAGGGCCAGGAGAAACATGCACACAATCTAACATCCCCATAAGTTTTTTATAAAAAAAATTAATTAAATATTCACTCCATTGCACTTTTTGTAAAAAAGTAGTAGTATCTCTTAATTTCATTAAAGGTAATACAGTTGCTACATCATCTCCTTCATCAAAATAAGGTAAAATTTTCCTTAACGTATCTTTTTTTACAAAAGAATCTGCATCTAAACATGCAAAAAATTCCCCTTTTGATTTTTTTAATCCTTTATTGAGTGCAACTCCTTTTCCTGAATTAACCTGATTAATTAAATCTATTTTCCATGTTGAATTTTTTTGAATAAATCCTTCTACTAATTCTTTAGTATCATCTGTAGAACCATCATTTACTACAATAACTTCAATTTTTTCTTTAGGATAATCCATAGTAATAATACTCTTTAAAGTTTCAACTATAGAATCTTCTTCATTATAAGCAGGAATAACTATAGAAACTAATGGAAAAACTACTAGTTTTTTAGTAATAGAATAGGAATCAGGATCCTCTTCAAGCAAAACCAATAGCCAAAAAATCAAAAAGTATGAAGATATGATAAATGCCATCCAAATTGCTATTTCACTTAGTAATACCATTTCTTAATACCTTCCAAATTTCAACACCAGAGAGTAGGTACACGTTTTTAAAGGTTTCGTTATTTCTGAATAAAAACAACAATCCTTCTTCATCATTTTTCCATATTAAACCGTTTTTCATAGGTTCATCAATAAAAATATAGTCAATAGAAGCCTCATCAAGTAAGAATTTAGCTTTCTTAAGATTTCTCGTTGAAAACAACACCTGAGAAAGATTTTGTTTATATGCTAAATCAGTAAGATACATATGAGTAGGTTCTAAAAAGGCTTTTTTTCTGCTAACTTGTTCAATCAGATATCCATAGTCTTGAAAACTTAATACAACCCCTGGTTCTTGAGTTTTTAGCCATTGTAAAGCCTCGATTTTTTGTTGATGAGGTTCACTTTTAATAGAAGTTGTCATAAAAGTAATACTTGAAAAAAATAAACCAATAATCACTAAAAATATTGAATATTTTTTTAATCTGCTTAATTCCCATTTCATCTCTTGAATTTTATATAATCCATATGCTGCTATTATCTGAAAAGGAATAAGAAGATACAATGTAGATATAGGGAAAAATAAAGCTATAAGAGATATAATTCCCAATAAAATAAACATTGGAAAATATTTTCTCTTTTTTTCCCATAATAATAAAACACCTATCCCTATAAGTAATAGATTAAAGATACTAAATCCTGTTGTAGCTCCAATATCTGAAAAAAAAGTTAAAAACAAACTAATAGTTACATTTTGAAACTTAGGAAAGCCAAATTGTAAAAGTTGGTACCCATAAAACAGCACCCCACTTAAAAATAATTCAATTGATAATTTTCTAGCTTCATAAATTTGCTTTTTAGTTAAATGTGTATAAATTAACAACGTTGCTATGAGAAAAACACCATGGAGAACTCCCATTAATAAGAGCAATAAGAAAATAAGAAAAGAATAATACATATAGTTCTTTTTTTGTTTAATGAACAAATAAAATCCTAAAATATACAATAAAAATGAAAATCCTAAACCATTTGAATATGTAGAAAAATGTAAATACATCGGGCTTAAAACCGTTAAACCTAAGATACTATTAATCATAAAAAGTTTAACTTTTAATTCCTTAAGTATCATCCAAAAAAGTAAAAGACTAAAAAATCCTGAGAGTAAAGGTAAAAAATAACTAAAACCTATTGGGGAAAAACTTAAAATAAAATCATAAGGTGTAAATATTCCTTTTGCATCAGATAATAATCCTAATTCATCTAAAGAACCAGCCTGACTCAATTCTGCTTTAAGTAAATGTAAATAACTTTCTTGTCCAAGCAAAGGTTCTCCAATCTCAATTCTAATTAAATAAATTAATAAAGGAAGTAAAATAGCTGCTACCAAAATAATATACGTAAGCTCTTTTTTCTTAAGATAATACATTAAAGGTTTCATATTTCTCCTACCTCACATAATACTTCGTAAATTCTCATATCTTCATTTTTAAAAACAATATCAAAGCATTGCCTATTATAAAATCCAAATCGTTCAATCCCAAATCGTTCTTTCCCATGCTTAGATAAGATCAAATAATCTGCTTGATATTTTTCTAATATACCTAAGGATTCTGTTTGAGAGAACGAAGTAAATAAGTTTTTAATATCCTCATATCGTTGATTAATATCCTTTATGAGAAAAAAATGGGAATCAATCACATTTCTTTTTTGAGAAATATAACTAATTAAATGTCCATCCTCTATGCTTCCCATAATAACTGCATTATCTTTTGCATTATCTTTTAACCAAAGAAATCCTTCAATTTCTTCTTCACTAAAAGTATTTTCCAAAGTATTATCAGCTAAAGCCAATGCAGGTAATAAAGAAGTAATCAAAAAAGATACTAGCATAATACTTAACACAATAGTATCATATTTGTAAAATTTTGAATTATGAATAAAGTCAAGAAATAATTTAAACCGTTGTGCAAATAAAAGCAGTAAAATAGAACCAAGAAACATTAATCCTAAATTAATTTCTATTAATTTAAACCATAATAAAATAGCTGTTGCAAATCCAAAGGAAATATAAAAGTAAATTGTAAAATCTTTTTCTCTGAATAAGTATCGATAAACAATATATACTCCATAGAGAAGAGGAATAATTCCTATTTGATAAATCGCAGCTAATAAATTAAATTCCATAAAAAAATTACTCAATAATTGTATAGGTATATTTTGAAAGATAACAAAAATACCATGTTGCATTAATGCTTCTCTAAAAATTAAAAACTGAGTAAACACCACAAAAATCGTTCCAAAAATAATTACTTCTTTTTCCGCATCAATAAGAGATAATCCTTCTACTTTCAAAAAAATATAATAAAGCAAAAAAGCAAAAACCAAAATTAATACACTTGGATTAATGAGAGATAATATTACAATAGCTCCAGCACAATAATTCCCATACTTTTCCTCATCTCTAATTTTAATAAAAAAATATAAGGTTACTAATATTAAAGGAATCATCAAAGAATAAACAGAGATATCATTTAATGTTTCAACATATAAAATAGGAATAACTGTAGATACAACACTTCCAAACATTGCCACCTTCCTGCTTTTAGTGGTATTCCTAACAATATAATACATAATAAACACCAATGAAGCTATTAAAACATTGGGTAAAATCTTAGCAACTATAAAAAGTGGAAAAACAAAACTTATTGCAGCTAAAATATACATGTATAAAGGATTAAATAAGAATGTCCTACCTCCAAAACTTAAATCATCTGAGAATAAAGGAACTCCAGTATTTTGAATATGCTCTACTTGTCTTAAAATAAAAAAAGATTCATCACTACTAAAATACTCAGTTGAAAATGCAAAATTCAGCCGTATCACTAAGGTTAATATAAATAAAAAAAGCAATACAACTTTATGTATTTTCATATTCGATTAATGTAAAATTAGACTATTTAAAGCTTATCAACCCCTTTATTAATTAAATACCAATTAGGAAAATATTTAAACCTACTCTCCTTTCATAATAGCTATGATACGCATTTCAACTGGATCTGAAAGCTTTGACCAATTTCTTGAAGGAGGTTATGAATCTGATATTATCACAACAATCTATGGCCCTTCTGGTTCTGGAAAAACAAATCTCTGTTTATTAGCTGCTATTACTATGGTAAACAATGGAAAAAAAGTTGTTTATGTGGATACTGAGGGCAATATCTCTGTAGAAAGACTTAAACAATTATCTGAGAACTCTACAAAAGTATTAGAAAACTGTTTATTCTTGCGCCCAACTTCTTTTGAAGAACAAAAAAACTCATTTGAGCAACTCAAAAAAGTTATAGATGATAAAATTGGTTTGATTGTTGTGGATACTGTATCTATGCTCTACCGTGTCGAGCGTGGCCAAAGCTATGATCCTTATGAAATCGACTCAGATTTAAGCACACAAATCTCAGCTTTAACAGAGATAGCAAGAAAACACAATATCCCTATCCTCATAACCAATCAAGTATATGATAATTTTAATGGAAATGGAGTAAAGATGGTTGGTGGAAACCTATTAGCTTATTCATCAAAGTGTTTAATTGAACTTAAAAAAGCTCATAACAATAAACGTGTAGCTATATTAAAAAAACATAGATCCATAAGTGAAGAAAAAGAATTATCTTTTGAAATTGTTCATTCTGGAATAAAAAAATTAGCGCTTAAACCATGAACCTATTTTCTTTCCATAGGTAGGCTTCCATTTATTGATTAACGCTGCTATAACAATAAAAATACCTAGAATAAACGCAGCTTTTGTATAATCATGATTAACAATTGTTTTCTCTATAACAGGAATTTGATGACATGCATAATCAGCACCACAATACATTTCTTCTCCACATTCTCGATCAGTTGTGCATTCTCTATTGGCTACACTATACCACCATCCTATAAGAATAATGATAATAATAACAATAATAATCCATGCTGCTGCATTTCCTTTCTTTCCTTTAAACATAACAATAAATCAACGCATCTTCTTTATAAATATTGCGTCAGAATAATATATAACCTATATACTCCAGTATATAAATGTTTATAACACATATTGTTAATCCTACTAAGGAGTGGTAATATGACAGAACCAAAAGATACATACCAAGCAGACTATAATAATCGTATAGCTGTCTTTGATGATATTCCAGGTATTAGAATTCAAATTTATGATATTCTCGTTCAAATTGCTAAATCTAAAAATACTGCTATTCAAGCATATAATAGTATTATAGAAGGAACTTCTCCAGAAAAAGTAAAAGAAGAAATTAGATTAAATGTTCCTCAAGCAGATAGTATTATGGCTGGTGCAGAATTTTTTTTTAGATCCTTACCAAG
>CALCXY010000118.1 GCA_937906345.1 Candidatus Woesearchaeota archaeon
CAAAAAGACATTTTGGAATAGGAAGTGATGGTATAATCTTAATTTTACCTTCAAAAAAAGCAGACTTTAAGATGCGTATTTTTAATGCTGATGGAAGCGAAGCAGAGATGTGTGGTAATGGAATCAGAGGGTTTGCATTATATGTTCATGAAAAAGGTTTAACTGATAAAAAAGAGATAACAGTTGAAACATTAGCAGGAATTATTAAACCTAAAATAATGGGGAAAAAGATTAGAGTAGATATGGGAGAGCCTATTTTAGATGGGGAAAAAATACCAACAACTGAGAAAGGTCAATTGGTTGATTATCCTTTAGAAGTTTCAGGAAAATGTTATCATATAACAGCTGTTAGTATGGGAAATCCTCATGCAGTTGTGTTTACTGAAAGTTTTAAATTTGATGTTGCTCAAGTTGGTGAAGAAATTGAAAATCATAAAATGTTTCCTAAAAAAACTAATGTAGAGTTTATTGAAGTTATTAATAAAAATGAAATGGCTATGCAGGTTTGGGAACGTGGTTCAGGAGTAACGTTAGCTTGCGGAACAGGTGCAAGTGCTGCAGTTGTTGCTGGAGTTTTGAATAAGAAAACTGGGCGTAAGGTAATGGTTCATTTATTAGGTGGAGATTTAGAGATAGAATGGAATGAAAAAGATAATCATGTTTATATGACTGGTGCTGCTGAATTAGTTTTTGAAGGAGAATATAAGGATTAAATCTATTTTCTTCTTGCTGCAACCATTTGACCTGCTTTTTTATAATCTGTTACAATATGCATTCTTTGATGATGTCTTTTTTGTTGATGTGCATAGGGGCTATTAGGATCTGGTTTAGCAGATTCAATTGCGTTTTGTGCAATTTCTTTAGGATCTATAGTAGTTCGAGGTATAGGGGTAGGTCTTAAAGATTTTAAAAAATCTGATCTACCTTCATCTCTTAAAGAATTTTCTGGAGATATGGTAGTTTGTCCATTATATCCTGGTTCTTTTTGTCTATGACGATAGTTCATTTTGAATGGAATTATTAAGGTTTATTTAAAAGTTTGTTTTTGAGGAGAATAGGGATGGGGAGTAATTTATATTAGTCCCTTACATATTTGTGTCTTGAATACCTAAAACCATGTGTTTTTAAATGCATACTATTACTATCGGATCTTGAATTTCTTGTAAAATGAGGATCATGTGTTCTTTGCGTTCTTTTATGTCCTTCAGATCTTTTTTGATGAGCATAATCATCAAGCATTGAACCTATTCCTCTATACATACCTCTTATTAATTCAAGAGTTTGATAATTTCCTTGTGAAATTGTAGGGGTTTGAGGGGAATTTT
Source organism: Candidatus Woesearchaeota archaeon (assembly GCA_937906345.1). GTDB lineage: Archaea > Nanobdellota > Nanobdellia > Woesearchaeales > CALCXY01 > CALCXY01. The sequence continues at coordinate 1,326 of CALCXY010000118.1, forward strand.
GGGCTTTTCTATGTGGAGATATTGCTGTATGATTCATGTTATTCACTTAAATTAAAAAGTTAATAGGCCATATTTAAGGTTATCTGCTGTATAGTATATACCTTACGATATAAGTACTATTTATTGAGGTAATTAATATGTCAGCAAACCTCTAAAAAAGGTATGCTGAGCATGTCAAAGAGGCAAATAAGTGGGAAGTATTTTTTATATTTTTCACATATTTGGTCTTTTGTCATGCCTCATTTGACAAGATTTATAAATCCTCTATTAATCATCTCTTTTAAGAGGCAATTGCCTTATTTTGGAGAAAAAAGGAGAAAAAATGGTTGATATTAGTAAAAGACTAAAATCTTTGCCTGCGTATTTGTTTGCAGAGATTGATAAAAAAGTTGATGAATTAAAGGAATCTGGAGCTAAGGTTATAGACTTTGGAGTAGGAGATCCTAAAGAGCCTACAGTAGGTTTAATTAGGAATTATACTAAAAGATCTATTGATAAAAGAAAAGATTCTGGTTATCCTAGTTATATTGGTGATAAAGATTTTAGAGATGAAGTTGTTTCTTATTTTAAGAAAAGATTTTCAGTAGATTTGAATCCTGAAACAGAGGTTTGTTCAACTTTAGGAAGTAAAGAAGCTGTATTTAATTTTCCAGAGGCTTTTATCAATCCAGGAGATTATGTATTAATACCTAATCCAGGGTATCCTCCATGGGAAAAAGGAACTTTATTTGCAGAGGGTAAATGCTTTTTTATGAATTTAACAGAAGAGAATAATTTTTTCCCTGAATTAGACAAAGTTCCAGAGGATATTAGAAAAAAAGCTAAGATTTTATGGTTAAATTATCCAAATAATCCAACTACTCAAGTTGCTACAAAAGAATTTTATGAGAAAGCAGTTGCATTTGCTAAAGAAAATGATCTTTTAATATGTTCAGATGAAGCCTATGTTGATAATTATTTTGGAGAAGATAAACCGATTTCATTACTTGAGGTTGCAAAAGAGAATGTGATAGTGTTTCACTCATTATCTAAAAGAAGTGCTATGACTTGTTACAGAGTAGGTTTTGTAGCAGGAGATAAAAAAATAGTAGATGCTTTTAAGAAATTAAAAACTAATATTGATACTGGAACAGCTACTTTCATTCAAGATGCTGCGGTCGCTGCGTTATCAGATGAGAACCATGTAGAAGAGTTTAATAAAATATATCAATCTAAAATGAAGATTATTAGTGATGCTCTGAAAAGTATTGGTTTACCAGATTCTACTCCGCAAGGTACTATTTATCTTTGGCAAAAGTTAAAAGATGGTATGGATTCAGTTGAATTTGCTACTAAGTTGTTAGATAAGAAGATTGCTTTGGTTGTTACACCTGGTGAGGCTTTGAGTAATGAGGTTGATGGAGTTAATCCTGGTAAGAATTATGTTAGGTTTGCATTAGTTCCTACAATAAATGAGTGTAAGGAAGCTGCAAAAAGGATAAGTGATTTGAAGATATAGTTTTTTTAGTTCTATTTATGGATTTTAGTGATATTTTGAAGTTTGGTTGTATTTTTTACTAATTCTGCGCCCGCCCGCCAAAAAAAGCTTAAGGCTTCGCCTAATAAGCCCTCTCCTCCAACCCATTAATTTTTGAGCCATTTGTAATAGGATTATGCTCTTTTTTGTGGAAAATTCTTGAAAATAGATAGGTTTATATACTCATTTACTAAAAAGTATGATTTATATGATAAGGAAGATAAAGGAGATAAGTATTAATTCTCTTAAGTATAATATATATGGGATAAATCATACTTTATTTAGGTTACAATTGTCATTTTCACGTTTTTTCGCCAATGGATCATGGTTGTACTCAGCGCCCTAGACTGGGTACAACCTTTATATTTTATTTACTCAAACATTTGGGAAAAAATCAAATGTTTGTTATTCATAGTGTAGAGTAAGGGTAAAATATGCCTAAGGGACCAACCACGAAGAAAAGGGTAAGCATTACATTAGATATTTCTCTAGTAGAATCTTTAGAAAAAGAATGTGAAGAGCGTACTATGAAAATTTCTAATTATATTGAGAAACTAATCAAACTAGGTAAAGATAATGAGAAGAAATAGAAAAGGACAAGTAACATTATTTGTTGTAATAGGGATTTTGTTAGTTGTAGGAGCATTAGTTATTTTTACTGTTTCAGATGTTACTGAAAGTCGTGATTTACAACAGAATATTGTAGATGTTCCAGTAGAATTCCAACCTATCAAGAATTTTGTGGATAATTGCATTATTAGGGTAGCGACTGAAGGATTAGAGAGAATAGGATTCCAAGGAGGATATATAGATCCTTTAGCAGCAGGGTTAAAATTAGGAGTAGAATCAACATCATCAGAGGTTGTAGAACATCCACCAGGTTCAAAGAGTTTTGTTCCGTACTGGTGGTTTATGGAATCATCAAATGATTGTGAGGGTAATTGTGTCTTTACAAGTAAAAGACCTGCATTATATAGAGAGGATGGAGATCCTAGTATTGAAAGTGAATTAGATAATTTTGTTAACGATAATTTGAAAGATTGCTTAGAAGATTTTAGTGCATTAGCTGAATCAGGAATTAAAGTAAACGAGTTAGGAGATATTAAAACAACTACTACTGTAACAGATTCAAATGTAAATGTTAAAGTAGATTATCCTTTAGAGATTATCCAAGAAAGTTCAACAAAAATAGATGAATTTTTAGTTGTTATACCTTTAAATCTTAAGAGAATTTATGAGCAAGCAACTTCTTTAACTAATTTGCAAATTGATCAACATTATTTAGAGAAAGTGGTAAGGAATTTGATTGTTGCATTTTCGGATGTTGATGAAACTAAGTTACCTCCAACATCAGATATGGAGTTTAAATTTGGTTCAACTGTTCATTGGCTACATTCAACAGTTAAAAAACAAATTGAAGGAACATTAGGAATTTATACTCAAGCTATTCAAGTTTTTAATTCAAAAAATTATAAAGAAGTTTCTATACCTGGAGAGCCAAGAAGAGAGGCATGGTATAACAAAGGAATGTTAGTTCCTGCTTCCCCTGATGTTGAAAATGTTAATGTTTATTATAATTATCTAGATTGGTGGGATTTTTATTTTGACTTAAATTGTGGCGGAGAAGTTTGTATTCCTGAGAGTATTGGTACAGATCTGTTACCTGTTGTAGGAATTCAAAGATATAAATTTCAATATGATATCTCACATCCTGTTTTGGTTGAGATAGATGATCCTGATGCACTTAATGATAGAGGCTATAAGTTTCAATTTATGTTAGAATCAAATATTAGGAATAATCAACCTATGACAAGTGAATTTGTTCAATTAGAAGGTTTAGAAGTGAGACAAAATTCACAACTTTGTGATTTTAATAAAAGAAACTCAGGAAATATTAGCATTAAAGTTGTTGAGCAAGGTACTACTATAGGTGTAGATGGTGTTCAAGTTGTGTTTACAGCTGGTAGAGAAAGTTGCTTTATTGGAGAAACAGATTTTAATGGTTCCTTAGTTGAGAAATTCCCTGTTTCAGGAGGAGCACATATTAGTTTCTTACATCCTGAATATTTGAAACGAACAGAATTTATTTTCCCTAAATATGAAGTTGATGATGCAGTGTTTACTCAATTACAAAAAGAAACTGATATTGATATTGAAGTAAAAAAATTCGCACTTATTAAAGAAAATGGTTTTTGGAATATAAAACAGCAGGAACAAGAAATAGGCGAAGATGAAAATGTTAATTTAATTTTTACAAGGATTGGTTTGGAAAATGATGGAGCTTATAGTGTAATAGGTGATTATAGGGCTGGTGAGGAGTCTCAATTAAGATTATACCCTGGATTATATGAGCTACAAGCTAATTTGATTAGTGATAAAGATTTTGCATTTAGTAAAGAAATTTGTACTAAACCTGGATTTTTTGATTGCGAAGAAAAAGAAAACTTTGAGATATCGTTTAATGACAGTATGGTTATGGGAGGGGCATTACTTAATGTAACAATAACTCCTGATATGTTGACTCAAGATACAATTACCTTTTATGTGTTACAACCTGATTTTGAACAAACATCAGAAGATGAATTAGGTTTAGAGGATTTAGATATTTTTACACAAATTGATACGTATACAACTATCTACTTATCAGCACTACAACCAAAATGAATATGAAAAAATTAATTGGGATTTGGATGATTATTTTAGTGATAACTATACCTATGTATTCATCTATTGTTATGGGAGCAAGTGTTCAAATTACATCTATTAAAGGTCAAGATGGGTTTGATGGATTTAGGAAAAAAGTAGATACAACTGCAATGGAAGTAGATGTTACATTAGAGGGAGATGATAAGTTAACTGGTAATCAATTACGAACAAAAATTAATGGAGTTGGACCTTTTACCTTATTTGGAGATTGTGATGGTTCATCTGGAACTTTTAAGTGTACATCTGATAGAGTTAATGTTCTTCAAGGTGGAAAGCATACTTATGAGGTTATTTTATTTGATGATGATTCAAATGAAGTAGGGGTAAAGGATATTGCATCTATTATAGTAGATGATATTAAACCTGCTCTTAGTGTGTTTTCCGTTGATCCAGAGGTTTCAACTACACCAACAGTTACAGTAAACTTTAAGATAGAAGATCTTGCATATTCAGGAAATGTTATAGATTGTATAGGTATTAAAAAATTAGAGATATTGGAGAATGATTTAGCAGGAGATGTCTTAAAAGAAGTTGATCTTACTACAAATGATTGTACAGTTGAAGATGCTGTTAGTTTAACAGCTTCAGGACCGGATGGGAATTTTAAGATTTGTGGGAGATCCTTTGATAGATTTGATCAATCTTCTGGAACATTGCAATGTAAAACATTTAGTGTTGATCAAAGTGATCCACAAGTAGAATCATTTAGTTTAAAGGATTTAGATGGAGAAAACATTGAATTTGCTGCTGGAAATGTTATAGGTGCTGTATTAACAGTAAATCTTACAGATAATAATTTTGATACTACTAGTATCTTAGCTGACTTAACTGATGTAAATGGTTTGCCTGATACTCCAAAGAGTAGTTGTCAAAGTATTGGTGCTGATAAGTTAAAATGTATATGGAATTTCCAACTTTTTGTATTTGAAACTAAAAGTCCAGTTGTGACTGTTAAGGCAAAAGATCATGCAGGAAATGAATTAGAACAAGCAATAAACTTACCAACAATAACAAAAGATTTAGTTGGTCCAAAAGTCAGTTCCTTTGCTAGTTCCATAGGAAGTTTTGAAGATACTGTTCTCTTTGGAAGGAATTTTAATATCACTGCTGAGATAGATGATGCAGTTGGTGTTGCAAAAGGTAATATGTTTGCTGATTTTTCAGGATTAGGATTATCTTCGCAGACTAAGGCAGATATTTGTACAAAAGATCAATGTACTTGGGAAATTAAAAATGCAAATCCAACTGATGGTGTAACAGTAACTATTCGTTCATCTCAATTATCAGAAGATGATTTAGGAAATAGATTGAGTGAAGTTACAAGTTTTGAAGGATTAGTAGATAACAAAGCACCTGTTATTGAAAATGTTGATGTTGATGTTACACAATCACAATTAGACCTTCCAGAAGGGTTTGCAATTAGAGGAGATAAAGTTATTGTTAAAGCCAATATTACTGAAAAAACCTCTGTATCTGGGCAGTTAATTTCTAATATTTTTGGAGATGTAGGGCCCTTAGAAGGAACTTGTGAAAGAAAAGAAGATACTAATGAACATCAATGCACATGGGAAAGTCCTCCTATAGAATCATCAGGACCATTTTTAGCAAATCTTTTCTTTTCTTTTAAAGATTTTAGTGGAAATACTGAGGGAATAACAAAAAGTTTATTTATTTCACAGGTAGATGATGATGAAGAGCCAAATTATTATTCTAATGAAGTATTTTGCAGTCCAAGTTTTATAGATAGACAAATATCTGAAAAAATAAGTGTGAGAGAGCATTGTCATATTGTATTATCTCCAATAGGAGTTGAAGCTGTTCCGATTATCACAGAATTAGAGGGATGCCAAGGTGATGGTGTTGATTTTATTTTAGATGCACAGTTAAGCAATAATTTTAGGGGAAGTAAGCATCCATTATTAAGCATTGATGTGGATACTGTTAATTTTGACGATACTAATGTTTTGAATTTAACATGTGACTTATCTATCCACTCAGAGATTGCAGGCGATTCAGTAAATATTAATCCAGAGATAGAGCAAGTTGAAATCAGAGTCCCTATTAGCAGTTTCCCATTAGGTGAATTTTCAGAGGAGATGCGTAATGAAATTGAGGATGCTATTGATGCAACTGAAGGACCATTATGGAACACCATCGGAATTTTGAAAAAGATTTTTGATTATGGAAGGAAAATATGTTTCTTATTTAGTGCATTTGCTAATTTAAAGAATCTTTATCATGAGATACAAGCTATTTGGGATGTAAAATCTAGTTTATCTAGTGCAACACCTTTAGGTGCAGGTGTTGAAGCTGGGAGAAAAGTGCAAGCATACTCTACAGAGTCATTTACAGCAGGTTCAATTGGAATAATGAATACTGCAAGGAAGTTTTGTTTATTCCTTAACTGTCAATTAGGGCCTCAAGCTCCAGGTGCATCAGAGGCTAATCCAGGTAAGAAAAAAGGTTTCTTAAAATCAGGAGGAGGCTTCCTTAACTTTTTTGGTGGTGGTGGAGGATTTGGAGCACAACCAAGAAAATGGGGAAATATTCCTTTCCTAAGTCCACAATGGCTAGAAGATTGGACAGGAAGGCCAATTGAAAGTTATTTGAATGGTAGGGATTCAGCTATAATAGCATTGCTAACTCTTTGTATTCCTGGAATTGTAAATGCTATTGATAAAGCAAGGCAAATTAATTGTATGTATGCACTTTGCTTAGAGAGTAGCATAGACTCAAATATCCCAGCATCAGTTTGTGATGATCAAAAAGACTACATGTATTGTAAATGGGTTGTTGGTGAGATATTTGCAGCTATTCCATTTACTGCATTTTTCAATTATTATATTGAGATGATTAAAAATGTATTATCAGATCCTTTAGCAGCAGCTGGAGTGTTTATTGGGTATATATGTGCACCAGCTATTAATGGACCTCCATTTGCGTATAATGCTTGTGCAATTCCTAGAGCTTTATCATTATTAGGACAAGCAATTCAAGATGTTACAACAATATTAGATTTTAACTTTTGGAAAATACAAACAGATTATTGTGATCAAGTAAGTAGTATAGATGATTTTGATGATGATGAAGATTTTTCAGATGATGAGGATGATGACTTTTGAGAGATCATATACACTTTTTTAAGGGCATGGGAATGGTGTTAGGACTTATGATGATGTTTTTGGTAGTTTTTAATGCTGCTCCAAGTTTAAATGAAATAACTGGTGGTGTTGTTGGGTTTGGAGGGATTACTGGAATGCAAATACTTTCAACAGGGTCATTATCAGGAAGTGGAGGAGTTATTCCTGTAGGATCAAGTAATAAAAATTATTATATTAAGACTCAATTTTCCTCAGGAAAAAATTATCTTCTTAGATTAAGAGGTGATAATA
>CALCXY010000119.1 GCA_937906345.1 Candidatus Woesearchaeota archaeon
TAATAACTCTTGTTTCTTCTGGAATCTCCTGAATCATTTCAGCTGCTCTTCTTGTTTTATCTAAAAAATCCTTAAACACATTTTTAGGACTATACCTATCCTTTAACACTCTTTTAACATAAGGCTCAACATACTCTACAGCATTAAAATCAGGATCTAATAATTGCCCAGTCGCTTCAAGAGTTACAAAAGCTTTACCATACAATACCAAAAATTGAGGCAGGATAATATGATTCTCTGTTGAAGCATTAAATAATAAATGCAGCATTTGACTTACTTTTACTTGTTTCAAAGAAGTGCCATGCCAAGTAACAATAATATTTTCAATCTCTCGTTCATATTTTTCAATATCTGTATGCTCTGTTCGTTCTCCTACTTTTGTCATAATAGATGCTATTCTTTCAATATCTTTTAGAACCATAGCAACTAACATATCAATAATCCTTCGCCTCATATTTTCATTAATCGTCCCAACAATTCCAAAGTCTAAAAATGCTAATTTATTTCCTGGTAAAACAAAAATATTGCCTGGATGAAGATCTGCATGAAAAAATCCATCCACATAAATCATTTTCAAAACAGCATTTGCAAACGTTTTCACTAATGGTTTATTCTTATAATTTTTTTTAGAACGAATCACTTTACTTAAAGGCTCTCCATGAATAAACTCCATAGTACAAACTTTTTTAGTAGTATAATCCCAATATACTTGAGGAATAATAATATTTTTTTCTTCACTAAAATTTTTCTTAAAGATAGATGCGTTCTTAGCTTCAATAACATAATTGAGTTCTTTTTCAGTATAATCCTTAAACTCATCTATAATCCTCACAGCTGAAAAACTACTTCCCTTATGCCTTTTATCATAATGATGAGCAAAATAATAGAGAATATCAATATCTGTTTCTAATAATTCTTGCACTCCAGGTCTTTGCACTTTTACTGCAACATCTTTTCCATTATGTAAAACTGCATGATGCACTTGCCCTATAGATGCTGCTGCAAGTGGAGTAATATCAAATTTTTTGAATATTTTTTCTAAAGGTTTCTTAAATTCATTTTCAACAACTTTTTTAACTTCAACATAAGAAAAAGGAGTTACATTATCTTGCAGCTTCCTTAATTCCTTACAAAATTCATCAGGAATTAAATCAGGCCTTATACTAAGGAGCTGCCCTAATTTAACATATGTTGGTCCTAATTCTTCAAATGTTTCTCTTAACTTCACCTCTGGAACAATAGGTTTCTTAAATTTATTTTTACTTAGTTTTTTATGAAAAGGTAAATGAAATTTTAACTCTGCTTCTTCAACTAAAAATCCTAACCCATTTTTCACACATACCTCTAGAACATGACTAGCTCGTGCTATATCTTTTATCTCTCTTTTTAAACCCATGCGTAAATTACCCTTTTAGCTGTTTAAAAATCTTGCGTCTACAAAACTTATTCTATTAAATCAGGCCTTCCTTCTGATTTCACATACCTTGAAGCATAATCACGCTGTTTCATCTTATTCTTAGTGAAAACTGAAAAAAGATGATCTGCTAATTCCTGATTCTCTTGAGTTACAATCGTTCGTTCAAATGGATCTTTTTTAAGATTATAGAGCTCTTTAAATTTTCCTCCCACAGAGATTAGCTTCCAATCTCCCTCTCTTACATACCCATCTTGAAAGTTATCACCAAAAACATATTGACGCTTATACTCATTATTATCAATAGAATCATCAATTAAAGGAGTTAAACTCACTCCACCCATATACTCATCAAACCTAATTCCAAGCAATTCATAGATAGTAGGAACAATATCAATTAAGCTTATGGGTTCATCTATAATCTTTTGTTTCTTAATATTTGGATGTAGCATAACTAAAGGAACATGTGCATTACTTTGGTAAGCTACACCATGACCAATAATCCCATTATCAAATAAACTATCTCCATGATTGGAAAAAAATAATATAATTGAGTTATTTATAAAATGATCTTCAAGCAATTTGAATAGAGGCATCAAAGATTCATCAATATATCTTACTTGTTGACTATAAATAAAGCGAAGTTCTTCTACATCTTCTAGTGTAAAACTTACTTGCTTATTCAATGCAGAAACATTTTCTAGAACCTTTGGTAAATTTTCACCAAAATCACTTTTATTAAATTTCTTTCGATATTGATTACGAAGATTAAGATTATGAATCTCTCTCTTAAAATCTTTTCGAATAGGAATTAATAAAGATTCTGGATCTTCAGGTATTCCCTTAGAATTTACATAAGGCCTATGTAAGGAATGAGAATGAAGATAGTAAAAAACTTTATTTTTTTGTTGTTTAAAAGATGTTGTAAAATTCTTTACAAGATCTTCAATAAGAGTTTTCTCTGATAAAATATCATATTGATCAAACCCTCTATCAATATGATTTCCTAATTCTAGTCCCTCACCTTGAACAACAGCTTGAGTAGTATATCTTTGTTTTTGAAGTACTTGAGCAAGAGTAGAAGCATTATCAATAGTTCTTAACCTCCCATTATAACGAAGTTTAGAATGAGTATTAAAAAAAGTCTCCATACCAGTAAATGTAGAGGTTAAACTCCTCAAAGTTTCTCCAGAGGATGCTTGTGCTTGAGTAAATATAATCCCATTCTTAAAAAATTCATTAATATTAGGTGTAGAGTCATATTCTCCATTAACAATCCCTGTAAAATCAGCTCGTAATAATTCTACATTAATAATAATAACATTGCAGTTAGGACAATATAATTGATCGTTAGTTTCAAAAAATCCATTCGTACAACTTACTAAAAAAACCATAATACCTACTAAAAAATAAATTTTCTTCATATTCCTTCACACGTTATTTTTTCAATAAAAGTATTAACATCTAAATCCTTTGATATAAAATAATCTACTTGAATTAATTTTCTTGATAAATCACAATAGATCCATCCATGAACACTTTTATACATAATTAAATCGTCAACACAAACCCCTGCCACAAAATTACTATTAGCATAACTGATAAAATAAGTAATCTTGCCTTGACTAATATTTTGAGAAAATGCTAAGGGTTTATACTCCTCTGGACAGGAAATAAATCTAGTATGTTGTCCTGCGTAGCCAACACGCTGCTCCTCAAAAAGAGACTCAAAAAGTGTACTAGATTCATCAATAAACTCTGCAGCTAACTCATAATCCATAGTATCAAAAAAAGTTAATGATAATCTCTCAATATCTGATTCAAAAAAATAAATCAAGCCATCACCTAAAGAATTCTTTTCTAAATCATAACCCCATATGTTCTGTTCAACACTACATCCCATGACAAAAATCACTAATAAAATGCTAAATAAGAATCTGTGTAAGTGTATTTCCTTGAACATGTGAAGGTAATGCAATATCCATTGCACTTAAGATAGTTGGTAATTGATCAACATGTTGTATTGGCTCCTTTAGTTTATAACCTTTTCTAATACCTGGTCCAGATATAATAAAGGGAGTCCACATGCCCTCTGTTGTATTAGCAAAAATAGCCTGTTTATATCCTGTTTTAAGAGGAACAGTAAATATTTTCCCATCTTTTGATAATTCTTCATTCCATCCAAATCCAGCTTTATTGGCTATAACTAAATTCCCTACTCTCTCTTTTGGTAAATCTAAAAACTCATCCACATCTTCCCAATTAAAAACACCGTCCACAACCTTAATATGTTCATATTCTAGTTCATTAAGAGATTCTCGAACCTCTTCACGTAAATTCTCATATGCTTCTCCTTTCCCACGAACCCAGTTTGGTCCTAATCCATTAGGATTAATATACACATTATCCATTTTAAGATAAATCACTTGAGAATTTTCATAATCAATAATAGGTTCATGAGTTGCTTCATTCCAAGAATACTTTAACCATCCTTTTTCAGCAAAAAGATTATTTAAGCGAACCCATACATTTAAGGGAGTAGCACCATGATCTGAAGATAAAACAATTAACGTATTATCCCCAACATTTTCAATAGCTTTTCCAACAATCCCATCGAGCTTAAGATACATATCTTTCACTTCCTGCCATAATAATTCCCTTTCTTCACCCGAAATATCATCATACCTTTCACTACTGGGATCAATATATCCCATCCACCATCTCGAAGTTAACATTTGATTAGGACTATAAATATCATGGATAAAAACATCAGGATCATATAATGCATAAACAGCATCCACTGCTTGAGTATGCCAATCAAATGATAAACCTAATTCATCCAAAAAAGTATTTTTATCCTCATCATAATAAATAAGTTGGGGAGGAAAATTATCTACAAAATCAACCATAGGCCCAATCTCATGATGAATATCATCAGATACAGTTCGTGGTTGCACAATAAAATCATTAAGATTATCAACTACAACTCGAATTCTAAAAAAACCATCAGATTCAAGTTTAATGACATGTAGTTTAATAAAAGTATTAATTTCTTGATCTTTCCATATAAAAGTTATAGGAATCCAATCACTCCATTGTCCTTCCCCTAAAACAACTGAAACCCTTTCCTTATCTTTTGAAAACGCAACATAATCATAATTTATAGCATCATCATCACTCGTATCAATAATCTTTGCATACATCTTAGCCCCATGAATATCTAATCTAAGATCAAGAGAAGGACTATATACCTTAACCTCCTCTCCCCAAAGTATAGATTCAGCAGATTCTATAAAATTAGTTAACTCATATCCTAAAAAAAATAATCTCTTACCCCTACCAAGATTCTGCTCCTGTTTGCTTTTAGATTCAAAAATAAGAGAATGAAAATCTGCCCCCCAACCACCCCATCTTCCTCTAATAATTTTTCCACTCTGAAGCTCAGGAGGTGTACTTCCTGGAACACTTAGCAGAACAACTTCTTTTTCCATCTCTTCAAATAATGACCATACAGCTGGAATTTTTCTAGCTTTAGAACTAAATCCTGCAACACTTGGCTTTGAAAGAGGAAAACCCTCTATATGCATAGGACCATCTGCTACTCCATGCACTTTAGGATAAGCACCTGTCAAAAGCGTAGCAAAATTTGTAGGAGTATGAGTAGGAAATGTAGGAATAGAATAACCATAACTTCCTTGATCCATTAATTTTTTGATATTAGGCAATTTTCCATCTTCTGCCCATGAAAAAACATCAAAAACAAAAGGATCTGCCCTCATTCCATCTGGAATAAACCAATGTAGCTTCTCTGCTTTCGGTTCTTTGATGACAAATACATTAGAATTACAACTTACTATAATCGCTATACACATAAAAATAATTAAAAAAAACCAACCAATCCTCATTTTTAGATTAAAAATTCAACTTTGCTTAATAATATTTAGATAATTTAGTAGATATATGAGACCTTTTTCATTTTTCCGGTAAAAAGAGAGTTATTCCTAAATAGAGCATAAACTTTTTAAAAGGACTATTATTCTCTAAACTATATGACAGAATTGATAATAACCGAGAAACCAGCAGCTAGCTTAAAAATAGCTCAAGCTTTAGCTCATGGAAAACCCATTAAAGAATCAAATAATGGTGTCCCCTATTATAAAATTACTCACGGCAATAAAGATATTATTGTAGGCTGCGCTGTGGGTCATTTATATGGTTTAACTCAAAAAAACAAAAAAGGTTGGACATTCCCTGTTTTTGATGTGGAATGGACTCCAACCTTTGAATCTAATAAAGCCTCTGCATTCTCAAAAAAATATCTTAATACACTAAAAAAAATCACAAAAGAGTGCGACGAGTTTACAGTTGCTTGCGATTATGACATTGAAGGAGAAGTTATTGGATTAAACGTTGTTAGGTTTATTTGTAAACAAAAAGACGCTTCTAGAATGAAATTCTCAACGTTAACAAAAGATGAACTCATTAAAGCATATGAAAACAAATCTAAAACATTAGATTGGGGACAAGCAAAAGCAGGAGAAACTCGTCATATTATGGATTGGTATTATGGAATTAATATTAGCAGAGCATTAACAGCTGCTATTAAGTCAACTGGCACCTTTAAAATTATGTCCTCAGGACGTGTACAAGCACCAGCATTAAAAATTATTGTTGACAGAGAAAAAGAAATTAAAGCATTTGAACCTGTTCCTTATTGGGAAGTCCAACTTTTAGGTTCATTAAAAAAAATTGATATTGAAGCCTGGCATAAGGAAGGAAAATTTTGGGAGAAAGATAAAGCTGAAACTGTCATGAAAAATGTGAAAGGCCAAAAACAAGGCACAATAACAAAAGTTGAAACAAAGCAATTCAAACAATCACCTCCTGTTCCTTTTGATTTAACATCTTTACAAGTTGAAGCATACAGAGTTTTTAGAATAAGTCCTAAAGAAACCTTGTCTATTGCTCAAGATTTATATTCTTCTGGAGTAATCTCATATCCTAGAACATCATCCCAAAAACTTCCTGCTTCTATAAATTATAATAAAATCTTAAATGGACTTGAAAAACAAGACCAATACAAAGTTTTAGTTAAAAAAGTTTTAGCTACTGCCTTAAAACCTAATGAAGGTAAAAAATCAGATCCAGCACATCCAGCTATTTATCCTACTGGTGAAGTTCCTAAAGAATTAAAAGAACGTATAGGCAAAATTTATGATTTAATTGTTAAACGTTTCATGGCAGTATTTGGAGAACCAGCTACTCGTGAAACAGTAATTAAGGAAATAGATGTAAATAAAGAACCTTTTATCCTAAAAGGAACAAGAACTATTGAAAAAGGATGGCATATTTTCTATGAACCGTATTTAAAATTAGAAGAACAAGAACTCCCACACGCTGGTAAAGGTGAAAAAGCTGATATTAAAAAAATTAATATGCTTGATAAAGAAACTCAGCCTCCAAAAAGATACACTCCTTCCTCAATTATTAAAGCTTTAGAAGCAAAAGGACTAGGAACTAAAGCAACTAGAGCAGCTATCGTTGATACACTTTTCAACAGATATTATGTTGAAGGTACCTCTTCTATTACTGCAACTGATATTGGTATTAAAACCTCTGAAACATTAGAAAAATATGTTCCTAAAATCGTTGATGACGCATTAACAAGACATTTTGAAGTTGAAATGGATGAAATCCGGGAAAAAACAAAAAAAGAAGAAGATGTATTATTAGAAGCGAAAACAGTTTTAGAAGGAATTATTAAAGAATTTAAGAAAAATGAGAAAGAAGTTGGTAAAAATCTTGCAGTTGCTCAATCAGATGCTTGGAAAAAAGCTTCCACTGTAGGAAAATGCCCAGAGTGTAACAAAGGCGAACTTCTTATGAAAAAAGGCAAATATGGTATGTTTATTGCTTGCTCTACTCATCCTGATTGTAAAGCTACTTTTTCCATTCCAACAGGTGCTTTTGCTAAAGTTTCTGAAAAAATATGTGAACATTGCAATCATCCTATGATTTTAATCATAAAAAAGCGTAGACAACCTCAAGAAGTATGCATTAACAAAGAATGTAAGTCTAAAAAAATAGAAAACGAACACAAAATTAAAGAAAAACCCTGTCCTAAGTGTAAAGATGGCACTATGGTGCTAAGAAAAAGCATGTATGGCTCATTTTTAGGCTGTAATAAGTATCCTAAGTGTAGAACTATTGAAAAATTGGATAAAAAAGAAGATAGTGAAGATAAAAAACCTCCTAAAAAGAAATAATTTCTATAGTTTTGTTTTTCGCAAATTTTTTTAACATTAATACAGCTATTTTCCCTTCTTGTAGTGCCTAACTTCTAACTAAAGCAACAATTTCAAAGTAGTGATTTTCCCATATACGTAGTGCCTAACTTACTATATACTTTTACTACACAATAATAGTAAATAATAGAAATATTAGAAACCTTTATAAACAATGTAGTGCCTAATAGAAAAATACCTTAAATTTCGCGAATTAAGGTAAAAATGCATGGCTTTTATTAGAACCAAGACCATAAAAGGAAGAAAATATTTCTATCTTGTAGAGAATAAACGTATTGGTAAGAAGGTAGTCCAAAAAGTTCTAAGATATCTCGGTTCAGCTGAAGGCCTTGCAGATCTTGCCCTTAAATCTAGAGGTAAAAAAATAAAAAATGATAGATAGTAGACTTTTCAACAACCATGGGAAAGGTTTAGATAGATTCCACTATGTTGGAATCTTTATTCTATCATTCTACGTTCTAATTAGCATGCTCCTCTGGAAGCTCATCATAGCTTCCAGGGGATCAACCCCTATCTTAATAGCTGTATGGCTAGGCTTAGTAGCAGGATTTGCAATTACCTCCCATTACATTGCAATCCAAGCAAGATCTATTTACTTTGCTAAGAGCAGAAAAGCTTTTAGCAACGCATCTAGACTTTGCCATGAACTCATAGAAGCTGGAAACACACACACAGCATCTTCATTATACAAGCAATTAGCAAAAGCATATGCAATATCTCAAATTAGAGATGAGTATGTATCTCAAAAAATATTGTATAATGATTTAATCCATGGATTAAATACCCATGCAAAAGATCAGTTTACTAGTTATACCAATAAAATCAAATTACTTGTAGAGCAAAACAAACTTTTCATTGCTTCACTAGGGTATAAAGCACTTCTATGGAGATATCATAGCCTCAGTAAGAAACCATACATAACAGCTTATACTAAACATGAAATATACTCTTCATTATTAGATCTCTTTAGATTCTACAAAGCTTGGAAACTTACTATAAAAGTCAAAACTAAAACACAAACAAAACAAACAACTCAAACACCAGAAAAAATACACAAAATAGAACTTACTCCACTTAAGAAAATACATAAAGACACTAAATTAGATAAATTCTTTGAATTAGCTCGTAAAACCCAATTTAACCAAAATCATATTAAAGCTGCTTTAAGTGCATACCAACAATTAGCTAAGAGTTATGCTAAACTACCAAGAAACGCAAAGGAAAAAGCATATGCAACCATTACCTTAGCATATCACAAAGAGCAAAGATTAATTTCAAACTTATTAATTGAATACTTCAAAGAAAAAGCTTCAATACTACATGTAGCAATAACCAAACAACAAAAGGTAAGATTATTCATCAAGTACAAACTCCTCAAACTTGAATATCAACAGCTCATTAAGAAACAACATATTCCTCAAGAAACCAAAGTTGAGATATTCAATATTCTCAATGAAATAGTACTATTCAACAAATCTTGGAATAAACTCAAACCAAAAGCTCAACCAAGTAAAGCAACTACTCCAAGAACACATTCAGAAATTCAAAAACATAGCAAGATTGATCTTTTCTTTGCTGTAGCAAAACAACACAGACTCTTATGTATAGCAAATAAAGCTAAAAACGCATTAAAATGCTATAAAAAACTCTCTAGAGTCTATGATAAATTAACACTCTCTGAAAGAAAAGAAGCATTCGCAACCATCAAATTAGCATTCTTAAGAGAACAAGATATTTTACACAGTTTATTAATTTCTCAATTCAAAGAAAAAGTAAATAGTATTAGAAAACTCATCACATTTAACAGTAAATTCCATGCTAAACTCAAATATCTTCTACTCCAAAGAGAATATAGAAAACTAGCTACACAGTCTCAACTCAAAACAGAAACTAAACAACAATTATACAAATTAACCTTAGATGTATATCAATACTATACTTCCTGGTTTGGAAAAGCTAAACTTACTCCTCAAAGACAACCAAAAACAACCTATGATAAAATCATTGTACTAGCATCAGAATTATATGAATATAACTCACCTCATAATGCAGCTAAAGCACAAAAACTATACAAGAAAATATACTACAAATATCTTACATTACCTAAATCAATTAAGGAAAAAGTATATGATATTGTCAAAAATGCATATGAGCATCAATTAAGCCTTGTAACAAAGAATAAAGTAATAGTTTGGAGAACAAAAGCCCAAGCAATTAAAACCTTATTAGCTGAGTCTCGATTTGTTGAAGCTAAAATCTATTATCAACTACTCCAAAAAGAATATGGAAAGATTAAAGCAATTCCTCATCTCTCCTTAAAGGTTAAACAACAATTATATACAATCCTCCTAGAAATTTTTGCCTTCTTTAATGAGAGAAAAGAACAAGTTAAACAATTCACACCTACAGACTCATTATCCATATTCAAAGAACTATGTAAAGATTGGCAAACTGCTTTAGATAACAAATTTGTGATAGATGCAAAAATAGCTTATAATAAATTATTATCAGTTTACAATACCTTCCCTGTAGCTGATAAAAAGAAAACATACAAGCAACTTATTGAAATGTATCATACTCAAGTAACCTTTACTAATGAAATAAAGGTATCAGATTCTCAGACCGAAGCAGATAAAATCATTTCATTAATTGAACAAGACCGCTTATTGCATGCTAAATTAGATTATACTAAATTAATGATCCACTATAGAAGAATCCAATTCTCTAGAAAATACACTAAAGAAACTAAAGAATCCATGTATAAAGCTCTTACCTCAATTTATAACGCATTTAAACTCAAAAAAGCTGAACGAAAACAAGCATTCAAGAAAATTAAAGAGAGTATCCCAGATATAGCTGATTATAAAGAACATATGAACCCTGCCTTGCAAGCTTTCTATAAAGAATTAACGCACTGGCAATTAGCTATCAAAGAAGAACACTTTACACGAGCTACAATAGCCTATAAACTCTTGAATAGATTATACAAAAAACTCCCTAAACTCGATAAACATATAGTATATCACGTTATCTCTAGAGTCTACAAGGAGCAAAAACAACTTATTAATGTATTAAAGATAAAACAAATTAAGGAACACGCATTCAATATAAGAAAACATATTCTTGAAGGAAAACTCCATCGTGCAAAATTAGCTTATACGCTAATGCTTTGGAAGTATCACACATTAAAAAGAAAAGCCTACATTTCTTTGGAAACTAAAGAAGCAATGTACAATGAATTAACTGAAACCTATAAGTATTATGAAAGCAAAAAACAACTTCAAAAGTTACCACAAACAGTTAAAAAACCAACCTTAACAGAATACTTCCCTACAACAAACCCTGTTCCTGCTGTATTCCTTGTAATACTCCTAGTAGTAGGATTAGGTTTCATAACAACTCAATTATCCATAACCGGTTACACCATCTATGAAGGAATGAACCAAGTTGAACCTATTAATCTTACCTTTACAGAAAATGGAGAGATTAATCTTACACTAAAAGACGCAATTACTTCCTTATCCTTAACAGGAAGCATCAAAGGCTCTGGCTCTGCTAAAGTCTTTATTGAACATAATAAAACATTCACATTAGTGTTTGATTCAAAGAAAGCAAACTCTAGTCAAGGAGTAATATCTACTGATGTATCCTTGTATCCGATTAATTATTCAGATTCAGGACCTCCTGTGAAAGTAGTTGAAACCATTCCAGATATTATTGAAAATATATCAGAAAATACAACAAGCAATGTTACTTTAGAAATCGAAGTGGAATCTGAAACAAGTTCAATAGAGGAAGTTTCAATAGAGGAAGAAGAAAAATCCAAAGAAATAACAACTCATCTAACTTATAGAGAAAGAACTGAATATGACACAAATAATGATGGTATAGCATATATTGATGAAATTATTGATCTCTCAGTTGAAAGAACACACTTTAATTGGGATGTTGATGATACAAAACTTTGTACACGTTGGAAACTTACACCAGATGAAAGTCTTGAAACAACAACCTATTGTACAGGATCAACACAATGTTGTAACTTTGTAGAATTAGCACCTTCATCTCCTACATGGAATGATATCCAATACATCTACAAAGGATTACATGATACAACTGAAAACAATACAGTAGAAGCTCAAGTACTCTTTGTAGACTTTAATTTAAGCTTAGAAAATGCATATTCAAAGATTTACACATCTGAATACCAGACACTCCCAATACAATTCATAGACCAAGTTGTAGAATTCGAAAATATATGTGAAGAATCCTGTATTATGGATAAAATTAATGGAACTGAAAGTAAACTTATTATTGAAATTGAAGATGCTTCCTTATCCTTGGATTGGTTAACCTACAAAACAGAGGTAAGATTACCTAAACGAATTAATCCACCAATTTTAAGAAATGAAATCCCTGAATTAATTATGTACAAAAACACCCCACACATAATGCAATTATCTGCTTACATTGAGGATAAAGATACTCCAATATTGAATTACACATACCTTGCATTAGAAAACATAAACATTACATTTGTAAACAACACTGCTATTTTCACACCAAATGAAAACTATACAGGTACTGAGTTTACCTTCTTTAAAGCAAATGATTCTGAAAACATAGCTGTTTCCAATATCTTTGCTATCATTGTAAGAGAAGAACCTATTAGAGTTGAAGCCACCATACAAAAATCACAAGTTATCCTTGGCCAACCAGTTAAATGGACTAAACGTGTTATTTTAGATGACTTTGTGAAAAACATCACCATTAATGTAACAGATGAAGCATCTAACATTGCTTTGAAAAAATACCAAAATGGACAATTCCTAGAAGTTTATAAAGAATTTATCAAGGTAAAGTATAAACGAGAAACTCTAACATTAGAAGATTATGAAATAATTAAACAAGTTGAAGTAATTGATGAAAATATCGACAATTTACAAACCAAAAAGCAACAAAATATCCCTGATAATAGGTTTGTCCAACAAATTAACAGAGACATTATTACCTTAAAAGAACAAAAGAATAGTATCACTGGAGCAGTAATTATTGAAGATACAGAACCAGGATTATTAACACAATTCTTTGGCTTTAT
>CALCXY010000120.1 GCA_937906345.1 Candidatus Woesearchaeota archaeon
AAAAATATTGTTAAGCTACAACAAAAAACACTTAATCATGTTTTAGCCTAATTTCAACCAATTTTGAAGGGCTAAAACTTTTAAGCGTTTCTTAAAGGTTTTATTCAATTATTTACAGTATAGAAAATAAACCTATTTTTCCTATTACCCCTCTACCTTTTTTGACACAATTAACTATTCCCATATTTCCCCGAATAAATAGTTCGTATAATAACAATTAAGCGAACTTTTGGCTACTAGTTGGGTAAATTAAGAAAAAATTAACATCTCACTACTTTTTTTCAGCCACAATTTGAATTTGAAGTTCTCGGACAACATTGTTAAACGCATACCTAAACAAATTTCGAAACGGTAAATATCTAAATGGCCTATTGTAAATGAATTTTACACTTTTCAAAGAAAATGTAAATTTTTTGTTGTAAGGGTTATCAACAAAATATTTCCAAACTTGTTCAGAAAAATAATGCTTGTGCGTTGGATCTTGATAAGCACCAACACTTGTAAAATAAGGTACCCTAAAATCCCAAATTCCTTGATTTTCTAAAATCCTAAAAATCTCTTCGCCAATCTCTAATGGATTTTCAAGGTGTTCTAGCACATTGTCCATCAAAACCATTGAAAAGGTGTTTTTATCAAAAGGCCAGGGTTTTACCTCTAAATTATGAACTTTATCAACACCAGGGGCTTTAAAGATATCTAGATTAACCCATCCCTTGAGGATGTTAGATCCACACCCTGCATTAAGCTTTTTCCCTTCCATGATAGAAACTGTTAATAATAAGTATCTTATAAGTTTTGCGTACTTTAAGGAAAATCACCCTATTTCCTAAAGTTCCCTTAAGGTACATTAGGCGAACTTTTCCTTCGGGAATGTTAGGAATACGCTGAATACCCTTATTTTGCAGGTAAAAAGAGGTATAAACTCCTTTTGTATAGCCCTATTTTGGATAATCTTAAATATTGCCCTAAAATTCAAATATCTATGAATGCAGACATAAAATTTGATAAAGCTTCGAATTTACAAGTGAGGGATAAAAGAGCTTTAATTAATGATACTGATATAGGTGAAGCAATAGGATATTTTCTTAATTTGCAATTAAATGGACATCCTACAATTAAATCTGATGATCTGAAGCCAGAATGGTCAGAATTAAGCCCTCCTATTAGCGAGGTTGCAGATCATGGATTACATTTCTTACCACAATCAGGGATTATGGATATTGCCATTACAGCTAATAAAATTCCATTACCTAAATCATCATCAAGAATGGTAATTAATCGTGGATCTTATTATGTCATAACAGCACCTATTTCTTCATATAAACAAATGGAATAGATACTAGAATATATAGTTTCTACCACTCAATAAACTTCTAATCAATGCTTAAAAGTTTTATTCAATTAATTACAATATGGAAATTAATCAGAACTCTGTTCAACAACTTTAGGCTTAAAAGGTTCAATAGAATCAACGTGAATTTGATAGTTAGGAGGTAGGTTTTCAGCAGCTTGTACATCATCAGTATAAACTTCTGCACCACTTTCTGTTGTATGTTCTTTCGGTACAAATTGGAACGCATCTCCACTAGGATTTTTCATCTTTAAAACTCCTTTAATAGTAGCATATCCTTCCTCGACAAAAGTAGGGTCATTAAAGAGCAAATCAAGTCTTTGATCTTCTTTACTACCTCTACAACCTAATTTAGGTTCATCTTCTCCATAAACAATACCTTCTGTTTCAATAGGTTTACCATTATACTCAGGTAATTTTCCCAAAAGATCAGATAATTCAACTCGTTCGTGGTTCCCGCTCATAATAAAACGTAAAGTGAGTGTATTTATAAACTTTTCTATATGATATTACTTATTAGTAGTAAATCTAAAAAGTAAATAAAAAGTAAGTTTTTATACCTTAATTATTGAAATATGAGTATGGTACCTTTATTAGAACTTGAAAAATATTATAGTGAAGCAGTTAACCTCTTTGGAACTCTCAATAAGACAGTAGAAAAAAAGCAACTTACTATTGAAAAACTTAAAAAAGTAAAATTCTTTTCAGGAAATATTTTATTTACAGTAACTGGTGATGAAATTAAAGCGTTTGAAATTAATAATGCTGAAAACACTATACAATCTGAAATAAATTTTATTGATATAATTATTGAGATTGCTAAACTGTTTACTAATAAATCTGAATTTATTTCAAAATTAGAAGAGAGTAATGAATTTCCTCCAAGCATAGTCAAAAATTTCTATGTAAAATTAATTGAAGCTGCAGAAGGTGGATTAAAAGAGAATCTTGGTAAACAAAAAGAACAAATCCAAATCACTGATAAGGAACATAGGATAAGACTTGTTGAACTTCAAGAAGAAGAAATTCAATTATGGGATAGTTTAAGTGAAGTTGTAATTGAATTTCAAAAAAACTCTTTTTCCCCTGATATTAAAGAGTACCCAAATTCTACCTTATTTGTATGTTTATTTATTTTAATATTAACAAAGAAAATACTGGTTATAATAAATAAAAATAAAAACTCCTCAGGATCTTATAGTACCTATAGAGAACAATCAGGAGCACCTAAAGCACTTTACAGAGCAGATTCCATAAAAGCATTATACATCTTTATGATTAATGCTCAAGTTCCCTTGGATGAATTAGAATCCTCAATCCATAAGGCTTTAAGTAAAGAATTAGATTTTATATCAGAGCTCATGCAATTGATTAATCCCCGTATATATGCATCTAAATCTAAGACATATGTTCAAGATTTAAAGAGCGGTGGAGCTACACTATACCTTGATCCAAAACTTCCGGAAAAAGTTGTGAGTATTTTTTCAAAAAATAATTTTTCTGTTGGAAGAGTAAAGGAAATAGTTGTAATGCAAGAATCAATTTTTAAAAAACAAATAAGTAAGAGTAATACTCCTGAAATTGCCGAAAGTGAAGGAAAAAGACATGCATTATTAATGATTTTAAACCTTTTAAATGAATTTTTTATTAATCAACCAAATTTTTTTGAAAATAAAGTCCTACCGATAGTCAAAAACTTTTGGCATTCAATTAAACATCGTTTCAAAATATATATGACTCCTGGTAAGGTTTCTCCTTACTATGATGGAAATGGAAATAAAATTGAGAGCAGGTCTCAAATCTTTTTTGCAGATGATAAATTATCAAGTAATGTTTCTCTTTTTTTAATTCGACAAGAGATGGAAATTGGAGGGGTTAATATAACTAATAATAATTTAAAGAAAGATTTGTTAAAAAATATTTTTATTTTACCCAATAACACAAAAAAATATAAAATCCCTGGCTTAAATAATAAATTCAGCCCAGGAGAAGTGAGAAGCAAAGTAATTCATAATCTAATTCAATTTTCAAAATTTGTGTTTCCTTCTGTTATGATACAGTATAAATATCCGAATGAAATTGAAGTTGCACATGACCCTGAATTAGCAGTCTTAAGGAATGTTAACAATAATGGGTTATATTTGGTAACAAGGGATAATACCAAGGTCCCTATTAATACAACAGCTAATGATGAAGATATGGTCTTAGCATTAGCATCTATTATAGCCTTTAAACCATTATTAGAAAATGAAGTTTTAGTGAGAAAAAGCATTCCTATAAAAGGAGAAGGAATTGGGAAGTTATGGCGTTTATTTATTCCTAAGGAAAAAGTAATGTATTTTACTCCAGATGGTGTAGAAGTAAAGAAAGTAGGTTAATCCTATTTTTTTAATAAGGTTCTCACTTCTCCATTTTATGATTTACTAAGCTTACACTTAAATTCTGCTTAATTCGTAAACTAAAAGATTTAAATATTAGTTCTATTTCCTAAAAATAATACCAATTGAGGATAATAAAAAAATGTTTTCAGATATAGCCCATTTACGTGAAGAGTATTTTGCTAGGTTAAGTAGTTCTTCTACATTATTAACTGCAAGGAGAAAATCATTAAAAATGGCAGAACTCCATTCAGGAAAACATAGTTTAGATTTATTATTATCTACTCAAATCAGAGAATTATTCTTTTATCTTGGATTTGAAGGAAGTAAGCAATCAGAGGTTGACAATTTAGATCCAGAAATCGAAAACCCCAGTATAGATAAAGTGTTACCTGTTTCTGCATCCGATTTTCGTATAAAAATTGTAGAAACAATTCCAGAGTCTGCTCATGTTGAAATTACACAAAACAATACAAATGGATCAAGAACCTATAAAAATACTGCATATGAAGAAAGTGGTGTTGAACAAGCAGTCCAATCCCTTAATCAAAATACAAAATTAGATTACACTCCTGATAGGTTTCAATATGCTTTAGCATTAGTCAAGAAGTAATTCACTTTTTCTCCATTTTCCTAAAATAATCATCTAATTCATGACTTGGATAAGATAACAAAACTCCATGTTTATCTTTAACAGAAGCATCCAATTCTTCTGGCCAAATTACTTTATCCTTCTTATCATCAATTTTCCCCAAATCATAAGGGTGTAAAACAATTCTAAACCCCCAGTTCATATAAAACAATTTAGTAAAAGCCCTTCTATATGCTAATCTTTTTGATTCCTCATTTTCATTCCATCCATCTTCTAATTTTACTGCAAATTTATAATCATAACCAGGTATATCAGCATAAGCAACATTCCCTTCAATATATTTATTCTTACTAATTACCTGTTTTTTTAAAACATAATTCTTCTTAATATTAGACTTCACATTCCAACTACAAGCCATTGGACTAAATGCAAGAACTAAAGCAGCTAATCCAGTCAATAAGTGAGAACTCACACTACTCCTTATTCTTTTAAACATAACACCATAATTCCACTAGCTATTTTAAATCTATATTTACTTGAATCTATATATTCAATCATATAATTAATTCGTAATCTACATAATAAACTATGATATGTATTTAAAAACAATCAATAAATAACAAGCATAATGCCAACTGGAAAAGACATTGTCATTATCTGCGATGAAAATACTTTGTTTGATTATGCTTCTTTAGTAGCAGAAGCTGCTATACAAACGTATAGTAAATTAAATGGTAGTCTGGTTGATAAGGATTTTGTGTTAGAGCATCTTCCAAAAGGACTTGTAGCTTTACATGATGCTATAATTGAAGAATATAAATTAGGTACTCTTAATTTAACAGATGTTAAATCTGGCAAAGATGAAAGTGTAATTGTGGAAAAACATAAAACAGAAATAAATATTCTTTTATTTAGTAAAGAAAAACAATTATATAAAGGAGTTGATACTCTGCTAGATTTTTTTAGGGATGGAAAACATGCAATGGGTTTTGTTTCTTGTTTTGGTAATGCACAAGCTGAGTCTTTTTTAGAAAATACATCATCAAGAAATTCCAAGCTTTCATTTAGGATGGATGCTTATACTGGAGTGGATAATGTCTCTAAAGAAGTTGCAATAATGAATTGCATTGATTCACTTATTGGTAAAGCTCAATCCACTGGAGGAGAGCTTAGTGATATTTTAGCTGGATCTGAAGAAGAAACTTTTGCTGATACATTAGGAAAATTAGCTTCTTTTAGACAAGAAAATGGATTAGAGTGGAATGTTCTTATTCCAAGAGTTATTGATATGAACTCAACTCAAGGAGGATATGATAATGTTATTATTGTTTCATCTAATCCTGACTATTTAGATAGATCTAAACTTGATACAACTCTTCCTATTATCACTGTAGGAATAGGAGACTCTACTTATCCAACTGATACAAACATTGTAGTTCCAAATATGGTAGAATACGCAAGAAGATTAACAGATGTCCAAGATATGATGAAATATGTGAGACAAAGATTAACCCATCATAAAGATACTCCCTTTAATACCTTTTTATATGACAAAATGAAAAGACTAAAAATAGGGATACAAATTCTCAATAAAGCAGTTGATAGAGATTATGATCAATTCGCAGCTTTAATTTTAGGAAGAACAATAACAGTCCAAGATCAAGAAAGAAATGTTTTACATAAATTTCATGAGAATGAAGATGTAAAGCAACTCATCACAAGTTTAGGATATACAGAAAGGGAATATCAACAAGCTACTCAACAAGTACCCCTCCAACCTCCTAAACCTAAATAAACACCTTCAAAGCCATAATTTAATAAACACTCCTAATTCTCCATATGTTATGCAAGACTTCGCAGGTTTACCAGCTGAATACAGCAATTATAAAGACTCTAAGATAGTTATTTTACCTATTCCTTATGATAAAACCTCAACTTACATAAAAGGCGCTGACAAAGGCCCACAAGCACTGTTAGAAGCATCCACTCAATTAGAAACATATGATATTGAAACTAACAGCGAAGTTTACAAATCTGGAATCTTTACTGAAGATCCACTAAAAAGTGAGGATACTCCCAAAAAATTAACTGAACAAATTAAATCTAAAGTATCTCAACTCCTAGAAAACAATAAATTCGTAACAATAATTGGAGGAGAACACACAGTTACTATTGGTTCTGTCCAAGCACATAAAAAAAAATACCCCAACCTATCAGTTTTACAATTAGATGCTCACGCTGACTTAAGAGATTCATACAAAGATTCAAAATACAATCATGCTTGTGTCATGGCAAGAGTAAAAGAACTTTGCCCTTTCACACAAGTTGGAATAAGATCCATGGATTCTAAAGAAAAAGAATCAACTAAACATATCTATTATGCAAAAGACATCCATGATAATGATGATTGGATGGACAAAGCAATATCCCATCTTTCAGATTCAGTATACTTAACTCTAGACTTAGATGTTTTAGATCCATCAATCATGCCAGCAACTGGAACTCCAGAACCTGGCGGTTTAACATATTACCAAATTTTAAAATTCTTAAAAAAAGTATCAGAATCTAAAAACATAGTTGGATTTGACATTGTAGAATTATGCCCAAATGAAAACAGTAAACCTTCAAATTTCTTAGCAGCAAAATTACTTTACAAGATTCTCACTTATATCAATCCAAAGGACTCTTAACTTTCTTTAATTGCTCACGACTTACCTTTGTATAACGTTGAGTTGTTGCTAAATTAGAATGTCCTAATAATTCTTGTATCACTCTAATATCAGTTCCATTTTCTAATAAGTGAGTTGCAAAACTCGATCTTAAAGCGTGGGGAAAAACCCTTTTCCCAATCTCAGCTTTTTCAGCAGCTTGTTTAACAACTTTCTGCCCCATCTTAGAACTAATACAATTATCTCTAATATTAAACAAGTAAGGATTATCTTTTCCTTTCTTTGCTCTTTTTTTAAGATAACGAGGCAAGTCTTTCAAAAACTCATCTGATAAAATAATATGCCTATCTTTTCTTCCTTTTCCTGATTTTATAATTCCCATTTTTTCATTAATCTCCAAATCATCAATCTTTATGGAAACAGCTTCGCTAATACGCAATCCAGAAGAATAAAGTAATTTCAATAATAATCTGTGTTTAATATTTTTTGTAGCTTGAATCATTTTTTGAATTTCATCTTTACTTAACACAGTTGGAATCTTTGTTTCAGATTTTGGAGCCTCTATTTTTGTAAATATATCATTTTCTATTATCTTTTTGAAATAAAATCTCAAACTACAAAGTGCTAAATTAACTGATGCAGGTTTTAACTTCTTATCAGCTATTAAATGCCCTAAATAAGCCTTTACATCATCCTCACTAACAGATTCAGGTGTTTTATTGATAAATGTGAGAAACTGCTTATTATGGAAGGTATACGCTTCTATTGTCTTTTCTGAAAAACCTCTAAGCTTTAACTCAGTTACTAGCTTTTTTAGGTCCATATTGTATTAAGAGAACTTTTTACTATATAATCATTTCCATTTCCAGTTAACCCTACAAAATAGAAAGATTTAAATATTTGTAGGGTTAACTGATTCATAGGGCAATGATAACTAAAAAAATTATAAAAGGAAAACCATATCTTTATGCAGAACATTCATTTAGACTTCCTGATGGAAAAATTAAGAAAGTATCTAAATATATAAAAAGTGAAAACAAAGCTAAATCTTCCGATATTTTGAAGTATTTTGAAGAGAAGGAACTACAAGCGTATCAACAATATGCTCTTGGGAGATATACTCCTAATTATATTTTTACTCATGAAAAAATTACTAAGGTAGAAACAATTAGACTACAATACCGAAAAATTATGAAGAATCTCACAAAAAATCAAATTAAAGATATTATTGACAGATTTACTGTTAATTTTACCTATGAATCAAATGCATTAGAGGGAAATTCTCTTACATTGAAAGATGTTATCTTAATTCTCCATGAAAATGAAGTACCTAAGAATCATAGTCTCAAAGAAATCTATGAAACTAGGAACAGTAGAATTGCAAACGAATTATTGTTCAGGAATAAGATCCAAATTACCCTCCCACATATTGTTACTCTACATAAGATAATTGTGAAGGAAACAGGTATTCCTGATGGATTTAAAACAATACCTAACTTTTTATTGATGAGAAATGTGAAAACCACACCTCCTGAAAATGTTCAGAGTGAAATGAAAAAATTAATTAATTATTATAACACTATAAAGGATAAAGAGCATCCAATACAGGTAGCAGCAGATTTTCACGCCAAGTTTGAAAGAATCCATCCATTCGAAGATGGTAATGGCAGAGTTGGGAGGATTTTAGTGAACGCTATTCTTCTTAAACATGGCTATTCACCATTAATAATTAGAAAATCGATGAGATCATCATATTTTTCAGCTTTAGCAGCTTATGACAAAGGCTATAAAGCTAAATTAAGAAGATATTTTTTAGAGAAATTTGAAAAAACATTTGAAAAATTCTTTAGAGTGTATGTTGATTATCCACTCAAAAAAGATAGCTCCTCCCTTTAGCTAAAATTTACTTCTTAAACTTACTAATATTTTTAGCTAAAGGATTAAAAGGAAAAGGCCTTTCATTTGATACAAAAGTAATATATCTCAGATAAGTATACACTTGGCTGCTCCAAATTTCACTAAACTCTGCTATGTCTCTACTCCTTTCATTAGTTATAATAGCATAAACAAAATGCACAACAACTAATATTTTAATTATAATTCTCCATAATCCTAAAATTATTCCTGTTACAATTAATACTAATATTCTTAATAATGCTTCTAATCTTTCATTCATTGTTCTCCCTCACGTTCATGACTAGAATCTTGTATACATTTTCCAATCTCATCAGCTACTTTTCCTGATAATCTGCAAGAGTATCCTTCTGGACAACTAAATCCTGCTATGCCTCCACATTGACATTGAGCATCACAACTTTGTATGCACATCTCAGCTCCAGTCCCTGCACAAGGAGAACCACATTCATTCCAATTGCCTCCAGCTTGATCACAAATTTCATGGGTTAATTCACTACTAGTTTCTTTAGTATTCTTAGTAGATTCTGGATTCTCTAAAATATCAATGATAGCATCATCAACACTAGTTGTCTGATCTTCTGGTGGAACACACGCAATAATAAGAACACATAATAATAGTATTAAAATTTTTCTCATAGTATTCCCTAAACTGTTTTTGTTTATAAACTTTACTCTATATTTTAACCAACATAACTCAATTGTTTTTTCTCTTGCATTTCTTGAGCGTCCTGACTTTTAACCATCATTGTTTTTAATTTTTCTTCAAACTTTTCAGCTTGTTTCAATAATGGTTTTGGATCAACTTTCAATCCCAAATATTGATCTATTGTTTCAATAACCTTAGCAGCTGCTTTTGAATCTGGCATTGCAGAGTGTGTTTCTGCAAAAAAACAAGTTAAAGGCGTATTTGCTTTTAACATAACAGCTGATGTAACTCCCATAATAATTCCTTCTTTTAATGGCTTTGTCCCTAATTTTTCTAAAGTTTTTTTAATTTTTTCTTGGTTAGTATAATAAAAAATATTTGAGGTTGTTGTTGCTACTGTTGATCCTACTCCCTCCAAAGAAATAATCTCTTTTGCTTTAAGCTGTTTTGCAACACTTAAAACAACATCACTTGCTTTCCATTCATGGCCTTGAGCAGGATTCATAGAATGAATAATAACCAAATTATATTTCTTGTTGTAATAAATCCCTAATGGCTCTGTTACTTTTCCATTATGTATAACAACAGTTGATTGTTGATCTTCAAAAATAAACCTGCCTATAAGTTCACATTGTAAATGCTCAACTAAAAACTCTGTTGAGATTGTTCCAATTAAACCAAACCCTGGAAAACCTTCTATAATCTTAACATTTTGTGGTTTTTTATAAAGCTCGATTTCCATTTTTAATTTTGATTAGAAAATTGATTATATGTTTCATGCAAACTACCTTTATCAGGTTTCTTACTTGCTTCAAGGTTTGCTACTCGATTTTGCAATTTAGCTGAATCTTTTAGCACTTTCATATTCTTTGTAGGTTCAAATATAAGATGCACTTCCATTCCAATAAGTGTTTCTCCAGAAACTCTTCCTTTTTCAAGATCAGCAATATGTTTATCATACACTTGTTGCTGTTGAGGATTTTTACTTGACCTTCTTTCTCTTCTTAATTGTTTTAAAAGTTTTTTAGTCTGATCTTTACTAATAAGTTGATTCATGATTGCTTGATTAACTAAAATTCTTCCTTTTGTTCTATTAGCTCCTAGAATTTTATCAGAAATAGTGATATGATACCATTTGAAAAATCCCCATCTATAGGTTTGACTCACCTCAGATATAATACCCGTTACTTCTACCATATACTCTTTACAGAATTACTCCTATAAAAACTTTATTATTTACAGATTTCAAAAGATTTATAAATCTTAAAAAGTGTATTATTGTATGTTCGAAGGAATTAAAAGTATTA
The DNA here is from genome assembly GCA_937906345.1 of Candidatus Woesearchaeota archaeon. Classification (GTDB taxonomy): domain Archaea; phylum Nanobdellota; class Nanobdellia; order Woesearchaeales; family CALCXY01; genus CALCXY01. The sequence goes on from CALCXY010000120.1 coordinate 10,861, forward strand.
TCAGTGTTTTCATAGGAATTTTATTAATTGTACTTGGAGGAGTTCCTTTACTTAATAGTGTAGGATTAATTTCATTTAGTATTCCTGCTTTACCTCAAATTATTTTACTTATTATCTTAACAGTAGCAGGATATTATTTATTTATTGATGGAATCTTTGAATTTGCAATTGCTCCTGGTTTAGCATGGTTTTCTATGGGGTTTGGTTTACTTTCTGGAACAGGCGGTTTACTTAAATTACTTAATATTCTTTCAAATGTTTTAGGTTTTATCCAAGGAACTGTTATTAATTTATTATTTTTAGTTATTGGAATTCTATTGGTTATTGGGGCTTTTATGTTTTAAATTAAAAAAGATTATATAGTCTAAACAATTTCAATTTCTATGGAACAAAGTAATTTTTTAAAAGTTGCACTGAAAGCAGTAAAGGAAGCTGAAACTATCATTTTAAAATATTATAAAAAGGAAATGGATATTCAAATAAAAGAAGATACTTCTCCTGTTACTCAGGCTGATACTGAAGCTGAAAAGTGTATTAAAAAAATTATTAAAGAACATTTTCCAGATCATGGTTTTATAGGGGAAGAATCTGGAAAAGAATCTTCTACCTCAGAATATACTTGGATTATAGATCCTATAGATGGAACAAAAAATTTTACAAGGAATATTCCTTTATTTGCTACTCTTTTAGCTTTAATGAAAAATAATGAAATAATCTTGGGTGTTTCCAACTTACCTGCCTTGAATGAATTATTATATGCGGAAAAAGGAAAGGGTGCATATTATAATGAAAAAAAATTAAAAGTTTCCACAAAAAAACATCTTAATGAAGCATATTTAACATTTGGAAGTTTAAGATATATGGATAATCATATTAATGAATTAATGGAATTAGTTAAAAATACACATGCACATAGAGGAATAGGAGATGCTTATTGCTACCATCATTTAGCTCAAGGAAATGTAGATATTATGGTTGAAGCATCAGTTGAAATATGGGATATTGCCCCCTATAAAATTATTGTAGAAGAAGCCCAGGGTAAAGTTACTAATTTACAAGGAAAACCCATAACTGTAGATTCAAAAAATATTCTTACAACAAATGGTTTTCTTCATGATAAAGCCTTAGAAATACTAAATAAAAAATAACGTGTGTATACTTACACATTAATACATAATAATACACACTAACTATGTTGTTCTAATATCTTTTTATAATTAGCAAGAATTTGAGTTAATTGTGGTTCAATCTCTTTATACACTTTAGATGATTCATGGGCATGCAAGTTTAATTTTGGTGCATTTTCAGGATCTTGTAATACCTCCTGATTTTCATCCCTATCACTACTAGCAATAGTAATTCTTTGAAGAATCTTGGTATACTCTTCTATATGTAATAAGCATTTTTTAATATTTTCTCCTAATGGCTTTAATTGTTCTATGTTGGAATACTGTTCAGCCATTTCACTTAAGAAAACAAATTTTTCTTGATCAAGCGGTTTAGCTGCGACTTGAGAAATTATTGTTAAATTTTCATTAGTATCAGGATTATCATAAAAATTTTTAGTAGCTTTAAACTCATGTTCAGATTTAGTAATAAATTCTAAGTGTTCAGGAAAATACTCTAATGCTTTTTCTAAATTTTTTATTTCATCAGGTAATTCATTGAGAATTTTTTTCATATTCTCATCATCCAACCCTTCAAGTGTAGACTCTTTACTCTCATCCAAGGTTTTATCATGCCCTTTCAACTTTTTCTTCATATCTTTTCTGAAACTTGTATCATCTAACACTTTTGCAACATATTCTATAATCGCATGTAGATCTAAGATAAACTTTGTTTGATCAGATTCTTTTACCCAATGTGCAAATTGTGGATCTACCATTATCCTCCTCTTGGTCCTTGATTATTTTGGAACCTATGAATAAAATCATTTCTATAATTTTGCATAGTTTGTAGGTTTTGATTCCAAGCACCTAATTGTTGTTGATAAAAAGCTCTTTGGTTAGGTGCAATATTTCTAAAATGATTATGATTTGCTATGGCTCTAAAAGCATTATTTAATTGAGCAGCTTGGGTATTTAATCCTTGTAATTGTTGCCTATAATTTTGCCAGGGTAAAGGCTGTTGAGGCGCACCTGGATTTTGATTATTTTGATGGTTTATCGTAAGTATTTGGTCTCCAATTCCTGTGTAAGTAGTATAAGCTGTTATGTATTGATTATTTAATTGTTGAATTCTTGCAAGATCATTTCTATAATCTGGAACATTGCCTTGTTGTCCTCTTCTAGGTTCTGGCCTAGGTGGTGCTTGATGAGGTCCGTGATCTACATGATCATTTCCTCCATGCCCTCCTCCGTGATGTCCTCCACCATGGTGTCCACCTCTGTGACCTCCTCCATGATGACCGCCGTGTCCACCATGACCCCAAGGCATATGAAAACCATCTCCATGACCTCCTCCTGAGGCTAAAAAAGCAATACCTCCAATAACTGCAAATACAGTTCCCCATGCAACCGCTGTAGGATTTTGTGCTATTAATCCAAAAAAGATTAAAGATAAACCTGCACCAAACATAGCTATTTGCCATGAGTGATGATGGTGATCATCTCTTGCACCCCAATAAATTAACCCAAACATTAATAATGCTAAAGCAACCATTGCAAAAAAACCAAAAGGTGCTAAGTATCTTGTTAAAAACGCAACTATACCAAAATCTCTTCCAAAAAACACTAAAGGAATAACAGTAAGTAATGATATTGCTAACGCAGCTATTATTGCTTGCCTTGGCTTTTCTTCAAAAATAGGAACTTTTTGTAAAGCAATTGTAAAAATAGCCAAAAACAAAGTAAATAAGAAGAGTATAGTAAAGAAAAACACAATTCCAGGAGTTGTAAGCCAAGCCCAAAGAGTAACTCCTAATCGAGAAACTGCTTGTGCCATAACTGATTCTATTGTAATCAATAAAATGGTAAGAGCAAGAATACCCTTTTTCATAGAGAAACATAAGAAAAGAGACTATATAAAAATTACTATACTACAAATTATCTAGAAGCTCTTTGGAGAATTCCCACAGCATTACAAAATGAGTTAAAATATTCAGGAGTTTTAATATTAATGTCATCTCCAGTAACATTTTCTAAAGTTAATGAATCAATCTGACCTTTTTGATAACTAAGTCTTGGATCTTGTTCTAAGATAAGGTTTAAATCTTGTTCAGCTTGAGGTCCTCTTCTTCCTAAAAGTGCTTCAATTGTTGCTAATTCAGGTATTCCAGTTGTAACAGATCCCATTGAGGATGCAACTTTTTTTGCTTCTCTTATCAATTCTTGATCAGGTCTTTTCCATAATACTCCTAGTCCATCTTCAGTTGTAAAAGCTTCCATTTCATATCCAGACCTGTATTCAATAATCATTTTCCAGAGATCTCCTTGCCAAACATGATAAGGAGCACTATCTGATGGTTCACTTACAACTGATTTTTCTCCATTAGGATTAGCACCACCTAAAATAACAACTCCTGTTGGATGTAAATATTCTAAAAATTGTGAGAAAACATCTTTAATATCAACATAACATTGGTGTTCTTCAACATGAATAACTCCAAAAGGTCTTGGTCGAACATTATTTAAAACAGCAAATGTTGTTCCATATCCTTCTTCAAAAAATTGTTGAGGTTCAACATCAGCACTTGACATTCCAGACTCATTTTGATTTCTTTCCCAAAAAGAATCTGAATATCTTGTAGATACTGAATGTTTTTCATCAGCTCTCACATCAAAGAAAGGAATAGGTTCTATTGTTCCTAATTCTAGATAAAACCTCTTATCCTGTCTTTCCAATAGCTTAGTTATATTCTCACTAAGAACATTTTCTGCATTCATAGGTATAAATTACTACTTTTTAGTAGTATATAAATGTTTGTATTTATTGTATTAGGTTATTTATAGCTTCAAGTGTTTTATCTAAATTACCATTAGTACCAATTTGATAAACCTTTTTTCTAAATGTAATAGGTTCAAGAGAATTATAAAGATTCTTAAGGAATCTAGGGAAAACAGTGTTATCTAATACAGTTAATTTTCTAGAAACAGTCTTATCCACTTCTTGAATAAATCCTCCTTCTTTTGTATTATCCAGAAGGAATACATAATCAATTTCCCATTTCTCATGACCATCAGCAAAATATTGCCTTTTAGTTTTTTTAGTATCTCTCCCACCACTATAACTTCCTAACATTCCCACTCTATACATTTTCTTTCCATTAGTAAAAATCATATCATCATCAATAAATTCAACATTTTGTAAATTATTTGTTATTGTAGATTTACCAGATTTTGCTGGACCGCATAAAATTATTCCATATTTCTTTGAACCTTTTGATATTACCATTCCAGAACCATGCATAACATCAAATTTATTTGAATTATGCCCTGCTAAAATAGCTAAGAAATATCGTGATAATGTAGATGAAACTTTCCTCCTATAAAATTCCATATTGTTAAAGGGTGGTTCAAACTTACATTCTTTTTTCCCTTCTTTTTGAATCATGGAAAGACTAAGATCTGGATTTGTTGTTATTGGGAAAAATTGATCGATAGCTAATGGAACATTTGATTTGAATTCAATACTTTGATCAGCAACTTTAATAACATGAGTTTCTACAATGGTTTGTGTTTCAATTTTATCACCAACTATTTGACTTGTTCCACTTTGAATATCCAATTTTTTAGCCTCTTCCAATTTAGCAAACATTTTTGTTGGGTCTCTTTTTCCTCTCAAAGCTGTTATGATGTATCTATGCAGTTGATAAAATATTTTTTTAACATTATAATTTTCACTTAATCCTAATATCTCTTTATACTTCTCTAAAAATGGTTCAGGAGAGATCTCCCAATCCGATAAAAGATCCTCAACTAGTGCTACTTCATATTCATTATCTCCAAGCATACATGATTCAAAGTCAATTATTCCTTGAAATAAATTTTCATTAGATACATTGTTTACAATAATATTTTCATCCCATATATCATTGTGAAGAAAACAAGATGGAACAGTATCTAAAATAGGTTTTAATTTTTGAAATATTGCGTGAATTTGATCTACTTGCGTTGTATTAATCTTTCCATTAGTAAGTCCTCTTTGTAAATATTTATCACACTTAGTATCAAGATATTCAAACCAATTAGAATGGGGAGCTTTCAATGGTTTAAAACCTAATATTTCTCCAAATCCTGCTCCTCTTAATTTGTGCAAATGAGCTAAAAATACTGCAAGTTTTTCAGATATTTGAATTAAATTATTTTTACTTAGTCTATCTTTTATAGCTTTGAGGAAATAACCTTGTAGTGCACTTTCTACTAAAAAATTTGTATCGTTTATAGTATCTCCTTTGTAAATTCTAGGGATTTGAATTTGATATTCTTTAAATTGTGTTTCAAGTTTTTCTTTAATAAATGTTAATGATTCTCTTTCATTTATTAAAGCTTTTTTCCTTCCTTTAGCAAGTTTTATGATAATATTTTCTTGATTTACATTAAGATGATACACATTTGATAAAGCACCTCCTGATAATTCAACAAATTCAGTTACTAAACATTGTTCACCAAATGTTGCATTGAGAATTTTTTGCACAATGCTTGGAAGAGATGATATGATATTACGTGTCTCTGATAATTTTGATTCATAATTTTTTGTGGAAATTTGTTTAATCTGTATATCCATGTTAACATCTTGTTTAATCCATTCGATTAGATTTAATTTTAAAGGCTCAATATTTAAAATATTGATATTCCAATTTGGATGCGAAAAAACTAATTGATATTCAATTCCTACCCATCTCATTATCCGTGAAAACATTAATTGAAATTGCTGTGGAATCATCCATTTAGACTTTTCAACTTTAAACTGCCACCAATCAATAAACCTTTGCAAACCATAAGCTAATGTTATTTGAATAGGATCTGCTTTTCCTTTCTCTTTTTTAGTAATAGCATCTCGAATTTGTTTGCTAGTATAATTATTACCCACATCTAAAATTCCTTTTCCATCTTCATCTAAAAGATCTTCCCAACCCATTTCTCTTATACTTTCTTTCTCATCAAATCCTTCATACATATCTAGAAAACTAACTTTACTCAAATAGGAAGATAACATTCTTCTTGGATTGGTAACAATAGTTTGAGGTAGAAACTCAAAATACTTAGGACCTTTAGGAGCACTCCTTCTAGCCTCATCCAACAACCAACCTAATTGTAAATCCTCACATAATCTTGTCCGAGGATTAAAACCTTTTATCATAAGATAAGAACTTGCTTTTATTGATGATGCAGGGCCATACATTCTTATAGATGCATGAGGGTTTACTTTTTTCCTCATATAAATCCAAGAAAAATCAAATAATCTTTGCATTACCCACAGATTAGGAAAAGCAATCCTATATTCTTTAGGAGTATCCATTTTCATTTCAACTGCATCCAGCTTTGGATTAGTTTCAAAAGAAGAAAGAATTCCATTAAAAAAACTAGGTTTTAAATCATGTAAATCTGCATCCCCTCCAATAAAAACACAATTTCCTGGATGTTTACTATGCACTTTTAATAAAAGAGCATATTCAGTTATGTATTTTCTAAGATAACCTATTGGCATTCTATTTTTAAAGGACTTAAAGACATGGTATAATTTAACATCAGGAAATTCTTTCCTAAAAATTTGAACTTGAGCAAGTGTAAAATCTCTTTTTTTGCCAGATGGCATGTTTTCAAAAAGGATAATAGCTATTTCATCAATTCTAGCACATCCAGAATATTGTTCTAATGTCCTTTTAATTACTTTTTCTTCAAGATACGCAGGAATTATAAGAAACGCTTTAATCTTAGGATCCAGCTTTGGACTCCTTTTAACTAATTCTAATAACTCTACACGATATCCATTAAAATCATTAATCATCTCATCTCCATTTTGAAAATATTCACTCACTAAAGGATTAATATTAGAATCAATATCATAAACAGCATCATTATCAAAAGTTGGATGCTGCTCAAATAATCGAGGCTTTGATTCAGCAACACTAAAAACTCCTGTTGAATCAGTACCATAACTTGGTTTGTAAAATGATTTGTGAGAATTTACTTCGATATAGAAAGGCTCATCAATCCTCATAGGTGCATTATACCCTAAATGCTTTCTAACAGCATCTGGTAAATGTAATGTTCCTAAAAAATGTTTATCTCGTTGTAAACTATCAAAACTTTGATGCATTGCTTTATATACAATATCTAATTCTTCCATTATGGAATCTTTACTTGCAATAACTTGATCAATGCCTTGAATAATTTGTTGAACAAGATGATTAAGTTTTACTGATAATTCAACATTTTCCAATTCTTTAGAAAATTTTTGGATATCTCTTCTTTCTTGTTTTATAACATCAATATCCTTAACAAGAGTATCTAAAAGATTAAGAATATGTAAGTAAAGTGTATAAAAATTTTGTAATGCTTTACCTCTATGCTTGTGTTCAAGCATCATCTTAAATTTTTTGTTTTGATGTAATTGTTTTAATTCATTTGCTAATTTTAATAAATCTTTGTTAGGTTTATCCTCCTTAAATACAAACCTTGCTTTTTCACTATCTAATTTACTCATTAAACCAGATATTTGCTCTAATTTTGCTAGATTGGTTTCTTTTTGATCCAGCCAAAAAAATCCTTGATGCTCATCAAAACTTATTTTTACTAACCTTTCCTTAAAAACACTTAATTCATTAATTAAACTATCAAGATGATTCATCACATGATGTGCATCATCCATACTTTTTTTGTGATCCTGGATATGTGCTCCAATATCATTTAAATTTTCTTGAATTTTTTTAATCTCAGCTTGATCTAAATTAGGAACAGATCTTAGAGCTTCTAGCTGATTGATAATAATATCTCTATCTGATCGTTCTTCAGTTATATCTAAAAGCTTTAATAAAGCATTTATCACATTAATAATATGTTGATGATTAGTAGTCATCTCCTTAAAAGTTTCCATGAGATGTTTTATTTGCTCTGCTGTATTAGCTTGTTCTGCTGGGTTCATGGTGCTGGGGGATCTCCATTTTCATAACGTATCCAAAAATCATTGTAAAAATCCTGCATCTCTCTTGCAAGATCTGCTCGTTGATTATCTAGATCTGTTAATCGTTGTCTTTGATCATCTGGAATTTGTGCATATTGTGCATGACTTGTAATTTGATCATGTAAATCTTGAATTTGTGTTGAAATTTCTTCAAGTCGTGTACGAGCATCAACAACTGCCTGCCATTGTTCTGGACTAACTGGATCTGTTCCAGAACCATAATACGCTCCTGCTTGAATCCAATCATGGTGTTGTTGAAGTAATTCATTACACCTATCTCTTAAATTTTCAAATGCAGCTCTATATTGTTGTAATAACTGCTCAATTTGATCTAATTGATTAGTAAAATCTGGTGGATTTTCTGGTTCATCAGGCTCATCTGGTTCTTCAGGATCTGGAACATCTGGATTTTCAGGGTCATGAGGATCATGATCTTCGTGGTCTCCATCGTGAGGGTCATGTTCGTGTCCTCTATGATGTCCTCCTCCATGGTGACCTCCTCCATGATAACCATGAGTATCATGTCCATGTCCACTAAAGCTACATGTTATTAACCATATCGCTCCAATAATTGCTATCACCCAACCCCATGCATTCATAACAGGATTTGTTTTTAAAAGACTAAAAAATATCATAGCTAATCCAGCTGCTAAAAATGCCATTCCATGTCTGCAATGTTCTCCTTCAGCTCCATAATAGATTAACCCAAAAATTAAAAATGCCAAAGCAAGAGCAGCAAACCAGCTAAACGGCCCTAGAATAGTTGTTAAAAATCCAACAATTCCTCCCTTAGCTAAAAACACTAAAGGAATAGTAGATATAGCACCTAATGATATTGCAATAATATTAACTTTATTACTATCTTCAAACGCAGGAATCTTCTTTAATGCAACTAAAAAAATTCCTGAAAATAAAGTAAAGAGAAAAATAACTGTAAAGATAAATACAACACTAGGAGAAATAAGAAAACCCCATAGCGTTGACCCTGCTTCTGCTAATATTTGAGCTAAAACCATCTCAATGGAAAGAAGTAAAACTAGAGCTACGCCTATTATTTTGCCAATTCCTTTCATTTCTATGATTTTACTTTGAAATTTACTCTATTTAATAGTTTTTATTTAAGAGTGTGTATAAATACACACACTATATTACAGAACAGAAAAGCTTATAAATGTGTGTATAATTAAGTAGGTATATATAATTTTAAAGATAATTAAGTAAAAGTATACATGGCACGACCAAAATCAAATAAGGATAGGTATAATTTTTTAATTGATAAGGAAGTTTATGCAGATTTTTCTCTGATTTGTGATGAAGAAGGCTTAGTGAGATCAAAACAACTAGAGAAATTTATGAAAGAATTTGTTGAAAAAAGAATAGAATTATTAAAGAAGCTAAAAAAATGAGGAAAAATAAAGTATTGTGGATATTTATGGTAATGATACTAGCTTTACCACTTGTCCAAGCAGATATATCAGATTCAATAGGTAATGTAGGAAACTCATTATTCCAATTCTTCTTAAATGATTATGTAGTGTTTATATTTACATTAATTTTCTTCATCATTTTATTCTATGGAATCTTTGCAGCAGCATTATCTAGAATTCCATCAATTGGAGAATCTGAACATGTAAAGAAAATAGCTGTTGCACTCTCTTTAGTTTCCTCTTTAGCGTTATTTTGGGGCTTAGCACAACAAGGGATTAAAGTAACTCTTACAACTCTCTTAACACCAATTGGTTTTTTTGGCGGTTTAGCTTTAGCCTTTGTTGTGTTTGGTTTCTTTTTTTACACCATGGAAGATTCTGGAGGGAATAGAAACTGGCAAATGGCTTTTATTGCTGCAGGTATTGCTTTAATCTTTTGGGGAATGTTTACAGAATCAAAAGATGCAATGGCTTGGGGCTGGGTTTTACTCATTATAGGATTAATAGCAGGAGCCACTCGTTTAACAGGAGCAGGAGCTGCATTAGCTAATCGTTTCGGAGGAAGAGGAGGTAGAGATGGAGGAGCAGGTGGTGCAGGAGCAGGTGGTGGTGCTCCAGCAGAACCAGATGAAGAAGCTGCTCCAGGTGATCCAGAAGAAGGAGATGGCACTATTAGTGGAAGATTAATTGATTCATCTGCTTCAGATGAAGGAGCAGCTGGAAATCAAGATGGTGCTTACTTAAATAATCCTGGAAATATGCCTCCTGTGTATTCTCTATTAAATGGAGATCCAGCTAATTTACGTATTTGGGTTGGTGGATCTGGTAGTCGTGGAGGCCCTTGGATTCGTGGTACAGATTGGATTAGACGATCAGCAAATAGAATTAGAAGATTTAGGAATATTCCTGGAATTCGTGGTAGAATGCTTAACATTCCAGATGCTAATAAAACAATTAATCCTGATGGAACCTTTGAGATAACCAATGTTCCAAGATTAGCTAAACTCACAATTTATTATATTGAAGAAGGCCAGAGATATAGACATATAGATACTCCTTGGGGACGAGGAGGTCAAGCTCAACCAGATAATCCTCCAAATGGCCAACCTATAAATCTTACTCAAAACCAAAATGAGGTTAATGTTGTTGTAGGAGTTGCACGAGGAAGAATTAATGGAAGAATTATAGATGTTGAAAATTCTAATACTCCATGGGAACAAGGTCCTCCTAGAGCAACAGGACAACAAATTTATCAACAACCAGCACCACAAGTAACTCCTTTACCTGGAGCTGTAAATGTTGCAGATATTAGAGTCTTTAGAGGAGCAGAAGAGATAGTTATTCCTGATCAACATAAAATATATTACCCAGCTGATGCACCTCCTATTAGGGCAGGATCTTTTACTCTTTTTGGTTTACCGTTTGGAAATAATTATGTAGTTCATTATATTAATGGAGGTGTTGATAATTCTAACACAGATGGAAATTGGGGACGGGGAGGTCAAGATAATGCTAATCCACCACCCCCTCAAGGAATTGTTTTAGCTCCAAATAGATTAGAGGAAAATTTTACAATTATTGGTGTTGGAAACAGAATAGTAAGAGGACGTGTAGTAGATGGTGGAGCAGGACCTAATTGGGCTGGAAGAGCTGGAGTAAATGTTGAAATTGTTGATCCAGGAACAGGTGCAACTCTACCAGCTGCAGCAAGTGATGCTAATGGTTTATTCGAAATAGATATAACTGCATGGGGTTGGGATGATTTAGGACCTAATGTTGAAGTTAGGGATGTTGCAGATAATACCCATTCAACTACTGATGTAGCAAATGGGGGTCATATGCCTCATCCTCCACCTCCTTTTCCAGCACCTCCTCCTACAGGTTTTATTTTAGCAGGAGCTGGTTTAGGAAGTCATGCTCCAGCTGTTTTAAACACAGCTAATGAAATTAGAATTCCAATACCTCCAGCTTTAACACCTTATGTGCAAAGAAGTAATCCTTCATGGCACCATAGCATTTCAGCAACTGCTGGTGCTGGTATATTTAATTTTAATCCAATTAATATTGGAAGAACTGGAGGTCCTGGTGGAGGTGCACCTCCAGTAAATGCAAATATTAAATTAACCTGGGTTCCTGTATCAAATATTTCTCAAGCAGGTTTAGATAGTTTGTTTACTCAACATTGTTCTTCAGCAAATGTAGGATTTATTACTCTTGCAGGAACCAATTTAGGACCTGGAAATGGAGGAACAGCTGATCATCAATTTGTAATACCTTTAACTCCAAATCCTACTAATAATACTCCAGCTCCTGCAGGTTCCTTAAATCTTTCTTTTAGTTTTTTAAATCTCACAGCCCCATTAGGATTTTGGGCTCAAGCGTATAATGGAATGGGATCTCCATTTCAACCAATTCAATTCCAAATAACCATTACTATAAGTCCAATACCCGGAGATGTTCAATTTCCACCTTTTGCACAAAATGTTGATGTGATGATATTACCATGATAGAAACACAAGTAACCATATCAGTAAAAAACCCCATCCATATAGATGATGCTACTACTACGTATCACGATAATGGTCTAGGTAAAAAGAATTTTTTCATGATATGGCCTATGGTCTATAAAAAAGATATAGATATAAAATCTGATACAAATGGCACTCAATCTGAAACTGGATTAGTAATAAAAGCTATAAAAACAAGTGCTCATGGAGAAGCAATCTCCAAAACTGTTGCTTTAATAGATCAAAATCAAACAACAAATATTGAAGTACTTTTTGATATTCCTGATGAATTAGCTGACGGCAATCATGTTGTAAAGTTTTTAGTAATCTCTTCAACCAAAATTGGAGAACCTTGTGTAGATCCTAATAAACCAGAAGATATGGTTAAATTAATCGAAAATGAAGAAAACCCTGAATCTATTGGTGTAAACGATACTGAACCTATTCAAATAACAGTAGAAAAGAAAAAAGATGATAATGAAATCACTATTGAAAAAATAGAAGATGCTTTACATTTTTATAAACAAATGTCAGAGGAGTATGACAGTCAACATGGGAAATGGAAAAACGACCCAATTGAAATAGGTAGGAAAGTTATTCGTTTGGAATGGGATTCATTAGGTTGGACTCAAATTATTGAAAAATGGCATATTGTAGAGTATTGTCATAATCGTTTAAAATCAGAAAAACAATCATTAAATGAAAGAAAGTATGAATTAGCTAGAAATAGTTTACCTTCTATAGAAAAAGATGACAAACGAATTAAGAAATTTATTGAATTTTTACATGAACATATTAGATTTGTAACTAAGAAAATTAAAGGGGTTCAAGGATATCTGAGTAGATTATTAAAAAAACAAACTGAAGATCTTAATAAGGAAGCTATTGAAAAACATGAAGAAGAATTTGATAATATTTTATATTCACATTATATTATATTTGTAGATCAAATACTTTTATCAGGAGAAGAAATCATGACAGCGTATTTAGCTTTTGTAAATCAAAAACCTACTCCTCCTACTGAAACTCCTGAAACTCTAAAACCTAAAGAATTTGAATTAAATCTAGATGGTGTAACTCTTGAAAAACCTCCTGAAAAACCTCAAAGTCCCGATATGGTTGCAGAATTTACTGATCCTGGAGCAGGAATGGTTCCTCCACATCAAGGACAGTATGCAGGTCAAGAAATTTACCAAGGTTCTCATGAATCTAGAGATGCCCATTTTAAAGCACCTTTTGAAGAAGAAGATTCAAATGCAAATGCATTAACCAAAAGAAATGCTGAACAATGGGTTCATTTGCTTATTTTAGAAAGGGAAAGAATTCAGATGGCCCTTGCACATATTGCTGAAAGATTTAAAGATAAAGGAACTCCATTTCTTAGATTACAATCTGTTGTAGAACAAGTATTTGTATTTATAATCCATATTGATAATAATACTAACCTTCCAAGTGTTAGTCCTCAAATTCCACAAGATATAGTAATTAATTGTCAAAATTTACTTCCTCAACAAATATCTCATTTGAATTTAATTAAAGATGTTCCTATTGATGATATACAAGAGATCTATGGAGAGACAAATGCATCTTATATCATATTCTTAATTGGTGTCACTCGATTAATTGAACTTTTTGAAAAATTGTATTTACAAGGTTATAATGAATTAGAAGATTTTGAAAAAGGAGTAACAAGATTAACAGATAGTATTGAAGTTATTCATCATTCGGCTAATTCTCCTCTTGCAAGAGAGTTAGAACAATTATTAGGGGCAAACCCTACATCTCCAGGATTATTGCCTGGTGATGATATTCCAGGGTTACCTGCTGGTAAACAACCTTTTGCTTTAGGTCAAGGCAATACTCCTCAGGATTTAGATTAGTCAAGACTTTCTCCTGATCAAAAAGAGCGTGTATTAGGGAATTCAGGTATTAATATACCTCCTAATGTTCAAGCTCAAGGATTGTTTCCTGGAGAGAAAAGACAATTACTCCTACCGGCTGGTCGTACTTCTCAGGATTTAGATTGGTCAAGACTTTCTCCTGATCAAAAAGAACGTTTATTGAGGAATTCAGGTATTGATACACATCCTAATCTTCCACCTCAAGGATTGTTTCCTGGTAGAAAACCTGCATCACAATTAGGTCCAGGTAGTAGTAGGCCTCCAATTCCAGGAGAAGTTAGATTTAGAGATCCTAGGGCTGAACAAATGGAATTTATTAGAAAACATGGATTACCTCCACAACAACAAAAACAAATTGGAACTCCTAGTGATAACACAATTGATTTTGAAGGAATGGAAGTTAAACGAGCTGTAGAAGTCCTTAAAAATTACCTTACAAGCAATGCACCAAATCCAAGTAAAGAGGATCTTTTTGCTAAATTTGTTTATAAATTTGGAAATAATATTTTAGTTGATGTTGGATTGAATATTACTATGGGTAAAACAGTATACACTAAAGTGAAAGAGGCAAGATTACCAGTTTTTTATAATAGGGAAATTATTAATTGGGAAATCGGATTAGAAATATTAAATAAAGACACAGTAAAGATTAGATATAAAAAGGGAATGACTCAATATCCAGCTTATTATATCTGGGAAAAATTAGATGGAACTGAGGAAGAATTGAAAAATATCTATCATTATTATAATAAATCAATGATTACTATTGCTTCATTGAAATTCATCAACCC
>CALCXY010000121.1 GCA_937906345.1 Candidatus Woesearchaeota archaeon
TAAACTGCATGAGGAGAAAAAAGGGAAACTAGCTATTAATCTAAAAATGCCTTTAGAATCTAAAAAAGATCTTTCTTTGGCATATACTCCTGGGGTAGCAGAGCCTTGTAGATATATTGCTAAAAATAAAGAAGATGTTTACAAATATACTTTTAAGGGAAATACTGTTTGTGTTGTTTCTGATGGTAGTGCTGTATTAGGATTAGGGAATATAGGCGCAGAAGCTGCTTTACCTGTTATGGAGGGTAAATGTGCTTTGTTTAAGGGTTTTGCAGATATTGATGCATGGCCTATATGTGTTTCTAGTCAAGATCCTGAGAAGATAATTGAAACAGTTAAGCAGATAGCTCCTGTTTTTGGAGGAATTAACTTAGAAGATATTCAAGCACCGAAATGTTTTGAGATAGAGGAGCAATTACAAGACTTGGGCATACCGGTTATGCATGATGATCAACATGGAACAGCAGTTGTTGTTTTAGCTGCTCTTATAAATTCTTTAAAAGTTGTTGATAAGAGTAAAGATGTTAAAGTTGTTATTAATGGTGCTGGTGCTGCAGGGATAGCTGTTGGAAAAATGCTGAAAAATTATGGCATTAGTGAGATCATATTATGTGATAGTAAAGGAATTGTTTCTTCTCAAAGAGAGGATATTAATATTTATAAAAAAGAATTTGCAATTGAGAAAGAAGGGACATTAGCAGATGCACTTATTCAAGCTGATGTTTTTATTGGAGTTTCTGTAAAAAATATTGTGAATAAAGAAATGGTACAATCTATGAATAAGGATGCAATTGTTATGGCTATGGCTAATCCAGATCCAGAGATTTTACCTCAAGATGCATTAAATGCAGGTGCAAAAGTAGTTGCAACTGGAAGAAGTGATTTTCCAAATCAAGTAAATAATGTTTTAGGGTTTCCAGGAATCTTTAAAGGTGCTATGCAAGTAAGAGCAACAAAAATAACAGAGGCAATGAAATTAGCAGCTGCTGAGGCGTTAGCATCTACTATCCAAGAACCTACTGCAGATGAAATTCTTCCTTATGCTACTGATAAAAATGTAGTCGAAAATGTTGCGGAAGCAGTAAATAAAGCTTGGATTAAAAAGGGTTAAGTTTATAAATTCTAAAAGAAACCTAATACTTCTACATTTTTTAGGAAATGTAAATATATGAATAAGGTGAATGCAAATATGTATGGAGAAAGACGAGATATGGTACCTCCTGTAAGGGAAGGAGAAGAATTAGAAGTAACAATTGAAGCAGTAGGAGAGAAAGGCGATGGAATTGCAAGAAAAGATGGTTTTGTTTTATTTGTTCCAGGAGCTAAAGAAGGAGACAACGTAAAAATCAAAATAACTCGAGTTTTAAGAAAAGTTGGGTTTGCTGAAGTTGTTGGAGATGGAGAAGCGCCTGCAGAAGGAGAAGAAGAATCTGAAGGAGAAATTGCACCTGCAGAAGAAAATTCAAATGATGGTGAAGAATCAGAGGAAGATTCCCAAGATTCAAACGATATTGGTAATCAAGGCGAAGATTCACAAGGAACTGAAGACTTTGGTGAAGAACCAGAAGATACTGATAAAAAAGAAGAATAAGTTTAAATATTCTTTTTCTTTTTTCTTTTTATTATGAGATTATTTGTAGCATTTGATTTAGGAGAATTAGATTCTTATTTTATAGATTTGCAAAAAAAATTGCCTAAGGAGATGGCAAGTTTTCGCTTAACAGAAAGTTTTCATATTACTTTAAAATTTTTAGGAGATGTTATGCCTCAATATATAGAGAATTATAAAAAAATGTTAAAGGAAATAAAGGTTAAACCCTTTACTATTACTTTTAATAAATTGGGGTATTTTTCTAAGGAGAAGATTCATGTTGTTTGGGCAGGACTAGAGGATAATCGGAAAGTGATGAAGTTTCAAAGTGATGTGGATAATTCGTTACGAAAATATTTTCCAAAAACTGAAAGGTTTCATCCTCATGTTACTTTAGGGAGAGTTAAAAAAGTGTATAATGCTGAGGGTTTTAAAGAAAAGTTGAAGGAAATTGCAGTATCTTCAAAGGAATTTAGAGTTAAGGGATTTAAGTTAATTATGAGTACATTAACATCAGAAGGGCCTATTTATGAAGATGTGGGTGTTTTTGAATAATTTTGAATAATTTTAAATAGAAGTGTTCTTCATGAAGGATTATGTATAAAAAAGGTCAGTTAACTGCATTTATGATCATAGGTATTATTATGGTATTTATGTTGGTTTTTGTTTTTATGTTTGCAAATATCATTAGAGAAGGAAAAACAGGGCAATCCTTTCAAAATGTTTTGGCTAGTGCAACAGAAACAAGACAAACTAATGATTATATTAATACTTGTTTACAAGAAAGAGCAGAAACTATCTTATCTTTTATTGGGTTTCAAGGAGGTCTTATACCTAACCAAGAATATAAAAAACCTTCAAAAGAGAGAGGGCAATATACTATTCCTTATTATTATAAAAATGGTCAGTTATTTATTCCAGATATTGAAACTATGCAAAAAGGCATAAGTCCTTTATTGGAGAAAGAGTTTCATGATTGTATTGATCCTAGTGTATTAGAATTCGTAGGTATTTCATTATTGGTTCCTTCTCAAAATGAATTTAAAGCAAATGTTATCATTAATGATAGGAATGTTATTTTTGATGTAAACACTTCAATTTTATTAACAAAAGGAACATACCAAACACAACTTAAAGAGTATAGTTATATCAGTGATTTTAAGATGGGTTATATATTGGACAAATCAAAATTATTAGTAACTTTGATAAGAAAAGCTAATCAAGATCCAGAAAATCCAGGAGCATTTGATATTTCACAAAATAATCCTCTTATAGATTTTAGTAAAGAATTTGTAAAAGCGTGTTATCTTAAAGATGGTCCAATCCAATTTATTACGTTTGAACAATATAGTAATCAAGGTCAAAAATTACATAGTTGGTTATTTTTAATAGAAGGTTTAGTTTCTGGAACTTGTACTAAGGATCCTGTGTTTGTAGGGATTTAATCTCTTATGAAAGTGTTTCCATATACTGCATCATGGTCTCTAAAAGCTCTTGTTTCGCTTCTGTTATAAAATAATGAGATTTTAAAAGTCATGCTTTCACCCCAATCAAATTGTAATAAAGTCATTGCAGGTTCTATTCCTAAATCATCAATTCTTGTTGATGCTCCTAAGTTAAAACGTCCAAATTTATGATTTTTTAAGAAACCTCTAATACTTCCTTTTGGTTTTTTGGATTTTTTAGATGACTCTTTTTTATTATGATTTCCATTTAATGCTCTATCAAATTTATCTCTTGGGTCAAAGGTTCCTTTAAACACTTCATATAAATGTAAAGGGTTAGTTATATTTTCTGTATCTAGGAAAGGTAATAGTTCATATTCTCTGAATTCTTTTAATATTTTTAATCCTTTAGGAAGAAAATGATAATTAACATCATGAATAAAATCTCCAAATTCAAAAAGACCATTTGTAAATCTTGAATTATTTCTTGTATCTGTGTAATGTAAATTGGTTGCATGGGTAGAAGCTGCAATAATTTTTGCAATTCCACCAATATCTGGTTTAAATTTTCCATCTATCCTAACTTGGCTGCTCCAACCATCTTCCCAATATTCAATAGCATCTTTATCATTTAATACACCAAAGTTTCCTGAATAAATTTCATCCATAGTAATAGGTTTAAAGAAATCTTGTGGAAGAGATAAATCAGTTGAATATGGAAATAGGATATTATATGAATTTTGAAGTTCATTTTCTTTGGGTTGAGCAGGAACTTTTGGTTTGGGTTTGTCGGGTTCTTTTGGTTCACTTTTGGGAGTTTTTAATGTTTCTGGTAATTTTTTTATTTTTGTATATTCACTTTTTTTATCTACCTTTGCAATAAGATCATCAGTAGGAATAGGATCTGCATGAATGTTTTGCATTGGAGATAATAATGTAGAATACACCAAAGCACCTGTAGCAATAATTTTACCAGGAGAAAGTCTAGAAGCAAGATCATACATTTTAGATCCAAATGACCTTATATTTTGAACAATATTCCTAGGATTGTATATCATAACGTTAAATTTCGAAGTTTACTTATAAATTTTTGTTATTTGAGGTATGTAAAATGGGAAATTCGAAGTAAGTATAGAAACCCATAGGTTTATAAATAAAATACGATTTGCTAATAGTATTACCGATACTGCCAAGGTGATAAAGACGCAGATAAGTGTTCTTTTTATCTAGCAGGTATAACATGGCTGAACAAAAACTATTAGTACCACAAGATACATACTTGAAATCAGGGATTCATATAGGTACCAAATTTAGAACTAAATATATGAATCAATTTATTTATAAAACTAGACCTGATGGGTTAAGTGTATTAAATCTCCAAAAAATTGATGAGCGAATTAAGATAGCTTCGCAGTTTTTATCTCAATATGATGCAAAAGATATTCTTATTGTGAGTAGAAGAGAAAATGGCTGGAAAGGAGTGGCTTTATTTGGTAAATTAACAGGTGCCAAAGTATTTGCTGGAAGATATCCTCCAGGAATTATGACTAATCCTGAATTAGAGAATTTTATTGAGCCAAAGATTATTTTAGTTACAGATTTATGGCCTGATAAAAATGCAGTTTATGATGCGTTAAAGGTTGGAATTCCAGTTATTGCGTTATGTGATACTAATAATCAATCAAATAATGTAGATTTAGTTGTGCCTTCTAATAATAAAGGTAAAAAGAGTTTAGGGTTATTTTTCTATATTCTTACTAGAGAATTTCTTAAATCTAAAGGAATCATATCAAAAGATGAAGATATGAAAGAGAAAATAGAAGATTTTACTGAAGAATAACCGTAATGTTTAAATACTCATTTTTTCAGAATTATTTGAATGAAGGATCCTAAAGGAGTGTATTTATATTTAGGATTAGTTCTTGTTGGAGTTATGGTTGGTTACTTGATTGGAACAGGTGGAATTACTATTACTGGAAAAGTGGTAGGTGATTGTGGGGATACTATTTGTGATCCTGCAATTGGTGAAGATTCTGTTACTTGTCCAGCTGATTGTTTTATTCCTCCACCTGGTGGTTATTGTGGAGATGGAGTATGTGTTCCAGAAGATTTAGAAGATGAATATAGTTGTCCTGGTGATTGTGGTCCTGTTCCTGGTTGGTGTGGGGATAGTATTTGTGATTCTGCTTTAGCTGAGGATTCTTATACTTGTGAAGTAGATTGTGGTCCTCCACCTGGTTTTTGTGGTGATACTATTTGTGATTCTGCAATTGGTGAAGATCCTACAACTTGTATTCAAGATTGTCCTGATAGTTGTGGTGATACTATTTGTGGAAGTACTGAGGATAGCTACATTTGTGAAGCAGATTGTGGAGCTCCTCCTGGTTATTGTGGTGATTCTATTTGTGATCCTGTTCTTGGGGAAGATTCTGTTGCTTGTCCAGGAGATTGTACAAACCCTGATGATGATTCCTATATCAATGATGATGGAGAATTGTGTAATGTAGCTTGTCAAATGGGATGTGGTTGTGACGGTCCTAGTTATGATTGTTTTGAATATTGTTTGTTCAATGATGGAGGTCAAGTGTATGGTTATGGTTGTGAACCCTCAGTTGTAGGATATTTAGTTCCAGATTATATTGCTTGGCCACAAACTCCATGGGAATATATGAATGACCATGCTGCATTAAGAGATCAATGTGAAATTGAGGCATCTGCAGCAATAAGTGCTTATTGGGCTGTAGGAGGTCCAGGTGATCAATGTAATGATGCTTGTGATTTATCCTGTTGTGAAGCTTATGCTGGTGGAGATGATGACTCTGGCGGAACATTACCTGTTTAAGAAACTTTTTTTAAATATTTTTTTTCTATTGTAGCTAAAATTTCTAATGATTCTCTTAAAGTATCTAGATATCCTTCTTCTCTAGCAATATCAATTGAATTGTTTATATGTTTGAATGCATTATCTTTATCCTCTTTTTTAAGATACCATTCAGCTAAGTGGCTATTTGAGATGGCCAGGCTTTTAATAGGATGTTCTGTGGCTTCTGATATTTCTTGTGCAATATTAAATGCAGACTCAAAGTGAAACTTTGCTTGAGATTCATACTCTGTCTTTGTATCAATTTGCTCATAATACCAATATCCTATATTGTTTAATGTTGAGATAAATACTTGCTTAAACTCATTGTTTTCTTCAGAAAGGTCTTCTGTGACTATTGCTTGAGATTTTTCATAACACTCCATAGCTTTAGTAAATTCTTTTTGATGCCTGTATACTGTTCCTATATTGTTTAGTACCTTTGCTTTTTCTCTAAGAAGTAAATGTCCTTTTGGTGAATTCATATCTTCGGTTTTTTCTGTCTCTTCCAATATGCTTAAAGAATCAAGATTTATTCTTAGTGATTCATCATACATTTCTAGTTCTTTGTAAATAGTAGCTGTTTGCATATTAATGTAGACAGGGAATAATGTCATAAAGCTTTTAATAGTAAATTTATGTTTTTCAGCACTTACAACAGTCTCTGGATCTTGAGCAAGTAGTTTTTCTAAATTAGGTTTCATAGAATCCCATTCTTGAGCAAATTGATCCATTTCTTCTAATAGTGGTTGAGATTCATCTTTATTTCCTCTGTGGCGCATAGCTTCTAAATATTTAGTTCGTTGAGCTAGGGTGAAATATGCTGCTTTAGCACCACTGACAAGATCTGTATCATCTACCTGACTTGCTAACATTGTTTTATAGGCATTTGAGGAAGCACCTTGATGCATAAAATATCGAAATTGCAAAGCACTTACAGCTAGGTTATATGATTCATTTATTTCTGGGAAGGAGGCTCTGATAATTTTAGTCTTCATATCTTGTTTTGGTTTAGATAAGGTGCCACCGTGCATTTCAATAAACCTTCTAGAAGAGGATAATCCAATACCTGTTCCAAAGTTTTTAGAAGAATTAAAATCTTCTCCATATCTTTTTAAAATTTCCTCATCAAAGGGATCTCCATCATCTTGCACATCTAAAATATTTTCTCCTGAATCAGCTCTATAGGTTCTTATTACTATATTTTTGGAATTAGCTTCAGCTGCATTTTTTACAAAATTAAGTAGGGATCGTTCAATAGATTCTCTGTGAAAATAGGAAGTAGTTACATTACCTTGTTCGAATTCAATATTAACATCTCCAAGGTTAGAAAGTTCTTGATTGTTTTCAAGAAAATTGGTAACTATATCATTTAAATTATTTTTTTGAGGATAGAATCCTATTTCATGATTTTTTAAATGAAACAATAAATCTTTTATTTTTTCAAGACTTTCAGATGATTCACTAATTTGTTCAATATGATCAAGAGCTAGCTGTGCAGCACTTGAGTATGTTTGTCTAAAATGCGTTCTATTATCTGATAGGTAAGTAGATAAATTGTCATGAGAATATGGTAAATCTCTATAATTACTATTACAATCTTTTATAGCATCCCAAGCTGCTTGAAAATCAAGATTTTCAGATAAGTCTGTTTGAGCAACTAAGAACCAATTGTTAAGATCATGAATAGATGAGGAAGCAGATTGTCTTTCAGTTATAGATTGTGTTGTTAATGTAAAAATTGGGGTGAGCAAGTCAACTAATTCTTGGTATTGTTCTAATTTAATTTCTTTATCAGATTCGAATAATAAAACTCCTAAGGGTTGAGTATCTTCAAATAAGGGTAATGCAATAGCATTTGTATCTCCGTAGTCTCCTTCAACAGGTTTAATACGTTCTTTTGATTCCATTGCTTGGCGTAAAATTCCTGATTGAGCTAATAAGTTATCTATGTCAAGATTTTCATTATCTTGATGATCATAAGAGGATCTAATTCTTAATACGTCTCCTTCATAACTTGCTAAAGTAATTTTGGTTAATCCATATAACTCTAATAATTTTTTTTGAAGAATAATACTGGAGGATTCAAATCTTTCAAGAGTATCTTGAATATGGGTTTCAGAACCTGCTTCTTGGAATAAGGAAATTATTGATTCTAAGGGAGGTATAGGTTGTGAGGAAGTATCCTCTGGCATTTTAGGATGACCTCAAGTTTGCCATTTGGGAGAAAATATCATTTGCCCACATAATTAAATCTAATGTTGCTCTTACTTCTGTTATATTATGAGGATCATTGGGTTCATCTTTTATTCCTTGATCTAATTGGAGTTTTTCAATTTCTTGTAAAACAGTTTCAGCTTTTTCTTCAACTAAATCTTTGTAAAAAACAGATGCTGTATGGGGGTGAATTTCTGCTTCATAAGCAGTTCGTGATTTAATATTTCCTTTTACATGAACAGGAACTCTTCTACTATGACTAGTGAACATTAAAATTGAAGGTTCAGGTAATTTAAGTTCATCTGATGCTTTATATATAGTTTCAGCCAGATCATATCCTGTTCTATTAGGACATTCTTCAACAAGTGAAATAAGATTTCTAGGTGCTTTTTGGTTTTTCATATCTTGTATTAAAGATTTTTGAGTAGTTGTAGAATGTTGTTTATTTTTAGTGAAATCAACATCGATAATATAAGCAGCAATATATCTCCTTAATGCAGTTGCTCTAGAATCTTCATATTGTGTATGATCTGATAAAATAATCCCGTTTTCATCTCTTGGTAAGGAT
>CALCXY010000122.1 GCA_937906345.1 Candidatus Woesearchaeota archaeon
CTTTTTTTCAATCTTTTTAATATCTCCATGATAGGCATGACTCATATATCTATTTTTGAATTTCCTTTTTATAAACTTGATGGTCTTAAACTATAGTTTCCATAACAGAAAACCTTTTAAACTCAAAAACCAACAAAACCGCATGAAAAAAGAGGTGAAGGTGTTCTTTATAGGCTTAGTTGCAATTGTTTTAATAGCAATTGTGCTTAATGCTCCTGAAAAAATTGTTAAAGCTCCTATCTCAGAACCTGTATTAGAGCAACCTAGTCCAATTGAAAATCTTCCAGAAGAAACTAAAGAAATTATTGAAGATGTGTATGTAGAACCTGAACAGCAAGTAAAAACAGCTACTATTCAAATTTTGCATAGTAGATTTGAGCCTAAGGTATTGACTGTTCAACCAGGAACAATGGTTGTGTGGGTTAATAGAGATACATCTGCTCATAAAATTGTAACTCAAGATAGAACTTATATTGGTAAAAGACTTATTCCAGAGGAAACTGATTCTACAATTTTTAATGATGTAGGAGAATATGAATATATTGATGCAACCTTCAAAAAAATGAGAGGAAAAATTATTGTTACTGATGACACAGCAGGTTTATCAGCAATCACTGGAGGAGTTGTTTTTTCTATTAAAGATTTTTTCTCAAATCTTTTCGGTAGTGAATAACTTCTAAGGGGTTAGAAAAGGAGATAGGGCAAAGCCAGTACAAGGAAAATTGGTAAGGCGCCGAAAAACATCTTGGATAATGGTTAGCTAACAACAATGAGTATATGCTCCTTTCAGCACCTTTATATATATCTGGAGCTTCTATATTTTTATGAATGAAAAATGGATAATCTTTGCAAAAGATAGTAATAGTCCATATTTTAGGAATAAGATTTGGGTAGATGCTATGCATCTTTGGAAAGATTATGGTATTGATGATACTTTTATTGGAATTTCGTCTAAGGAGAATGATATTGATTATCTTATAGTTCAATCTTCTTGGCTTAAAGCTGGTGAGACTTTTTTTGCTAAAATTAAAGATAATCTAAATTTATTTGAAGATATTATTGATCAAGCTAAGGTAAATGGAGAAAAGATGAATGCCTTTACTGAAAAATTGTTTCATATGGATTTATCAAAGAAAAAAACAGAAGAGTTAATTGTTTTGTATAAAGAATTTACAGAATTTCAAGCTAGAGAATATGCATTAGGTGTTTTATTACCCTTAGTTGATTTAGGAGGATCTTCTTTAGTTGAAGGAAAGTTAAAAGAATTTTTAAAAGAGAAAGTTTCAGATGAAAATTATTTAGAATATCATCAAGTTTTTACATTTCCTTCAAATGATTCTTTTCAGGAAGAGCAGGAATTTGATTTATTAGAATTGTATGGTAGTTTAAGTGATAATGAGAAGAATGTTTTGTTAAAAGATAATGCATTAGATGTATTTAAGAAAGATTTTATTGATGTTTATGAAAAAATTGTTTTGCATACTGCAAAATATTGTTGGGTGTATTATGTGTATGCAGGACCTGCTTATACTGAAAAAGATTTTATTGGATTTTTACAAGATTATTTGAAAAAAGGAATTAATGCTCAAGATGAGATTGATAAGAAAAAAGAAAGAAGGAAAATTATGGAAGAGAAAAAGGCTAAATATGTTTTAGAATTAAAACCTGATGTGATGACTCAGAAAATAATCGATCTTAGTGGTAAATTAGTTTGGGCAAAACCTAGACGAAAAGATTTACAAAGTAAATCTTATTATCATATAGAAAAATTGCAAATTGAACTTGGTAAAAGGTTTTCTTTAAGTTTAAGTGAGGTTAGAGCGTGTCCATTATCTATGATGGAATCTGGTGAGATTGATAAAGAAATTATTAAAGAGATTATTCGAGTGCATGTGCTGGTTCCTGAAAATGGAGAAACTCAGTTTTTATATGGTAAAGATGCTGAACAGTTTATTTCTACTGAGATAAAAGCTGTTGAGGAAAAAGAAGTTTCGGAAAGTAATGAAATTAAAGGAACATGTGCATGTCCAGGAGAAATTATTGAAGGCAAGGCTAAAATTGTTAATAAACCTGTTGATATGGCTAAAATGGAGTATGGTGATATATTGATTAGTGTAGCAACAACTCCTAGTATTGTTCCAGCTATGAAGAAAGCATCTGCAATAGTTACAGATGAAGGAGGATTAACTTGTCATGCAGCAATAGTTTCTAGAGAAATGGATATTCCTTGTGTAGTTAGTACACATCATGCAACTAAAGTTATTAAAGATGGTGAATTGATTAAAGTTGATTCTGTAAAAGGAATTTTAACTAAGGTAAAAGAATTTTAAGCAAATCTTGGTCTAGGAATTCTAATTATTTTAAATCTTCTTTTCTTATTCTTTCTTTCTGGTTGGTTTAATTAAACTGGAACAGGGTTTTCTATTCTCTGAGGCTCAACTATTGGGTTTTGTTGTCCTTTTACATAGCCAATATAACCAGCACTTGCAACTAATAAAGAAAGTCCAGTTACAATAACAGCTGCTTTAGCTACCTTACTGAGATTATAGTATTTATCTACAACACTCATTCCAATATTATATAATGGATTCATATGAAAATGAATTTTCTCTTTATATATAAATCTTTGTTTTTTAACCACTTTTTAGGTGTAACAACCGGTATATTTATATATGGGTGATTATTCTGTTTTTTAATATAAAATGGCAGCAGATCGAAAAGAATTACAATATGAGGCTTTATCTGATAGGAATAGAGACTTAGTTGAGAGTGGATTAACTTTTGAAGATAGAGGACATGTTTGGGTTCCTACGTATGCTTCTGTATCTAATGTAAACACTGGCGTTAAAAATGAATTAAAGTTAAACCCTCCGGTAGATCTAACTGGGATGAGGTATGGTTCTAGAACTATGAAATGTTTTAAGCATGATCCTGGGTTTGGTGGTTCTCAATATTGGTATCAGTCAATGGAAGGAGGAGA
Source organism: Candidatus Woesearchaeota archaeon (assembly GCA_937906345.1). Lineage (GTDB taxonomy): Archaea > Nanobdellota > Nanobdellia > Woesearchaeales > CALCXY01 > CALCXY01. The sequence goes on from CALCXY010000122.1 coordinate 2,981, forward strand.
ATTAGCTGATGTGGTAAATGGGCATGTTTCTGTTAGATTTTTAGGAAATGAGATGACTTCTTGTGTTAGTGATGAGGGAATTGGAACTTATTTTTTTCAAAGAAATGGAAGTGATTTATTTTATTTAGGAGATACAAAAAATGGTAGTTATGGTGTTGTTGGTTTAACATCTGAAACTATGAGTAAATTACTGACTCATAGAGAAGTTATTAGTACTGAAGAAGAAGCTGAAGAGAGGGATGGAGGAGTTCCTAGTGGTAATTATATGGAAACAATCGGAACATATACAAATGGGGGGATAGTATTATCAGGAAATGAAGTAGTAGCTCCTGGACCTGGTGGAAGATTTTTTAGAATAGAAAAAGGTGTTAGAATTCATCCTGATAGTATTGAGGGAAATATGAGTCAAGAATTAGTTTTTAGAGCGTTTACCTGGTAATAAAATGGCAGCACAAAAACCTAAAATCATCTATTGGGGAAGACATTCAATTGCTCCTCAAAAACCATAAGGTGGAAGTTATGATGAAATTAAACCTGAAGGGTTTGAAATTCTACGTGGGGTAACTCCAGAAAGATTAGAGGAAATTGCTAAAGAAAATAAGGTTACTACTGATGCTATTCATAATGGGGCTGGTATTGCTTTAAAAGAATTAGTTGATAGATATGGATTAACACCAAAAGGAACAAGTGTTGGAAGAACTAATAAAGATAGAACATATCATACAGGAGTTGCAACTTTAGCTTGTGGTTTTGGTTTTCCTGGAATTCCTACTAAGGAAAATGAACTGCCTTATACTTTAGTAGCAGATAAGGGTACTTATGTAGAAGATGGATTAACTATTTTAGAACCAAGTATTAATTTAGATATTTATAAAAGAGATCCTGATGCAAATATTGATATTGTATTTAATGATCCAGAAGCTATTGAACACGAAGGTGTTGTAGTTGAACCAGGATGGAGTAGACTTCAACGATCAGTTGGTTCATTAAAAGGAGTTATGTTAAGAATGATGAATGATCCAGAACATAATTTAGCAGTTGTAACTGGACATGCTACATATAATGAAGTTCCTGTTTTTCATGCAATAAGAGAAACATTAGGTTCAGATCTTAAAAGTGCAGATTTTGGTGGAGCTTTAAAGATGGGAGAATATTGGACCATTAAAATGGAACCTCAATCAAATGGTTCCTATAAAATTAAAGCAAATTTAAATAGGGGGGCAGCTATTGCTCCTATAGATTTAAATAAAATTTAGACTTTATAATCAAAATGATGGATAGACAACCAAATCAATATATTTTCTGGATGAGACATGGAGATTGTAATCAAATTTCTGGTGAAGGGAGTGAAGATAAACTTAATGCTCGAGGTTGGAAAAATATAGCAGAACATGCTGCTCTTTATCTCAGAGCAACTGTTGGATCGCAAGAAATTACTCCTAAACAAACAAGTTTAACTGTTTCTAAAAAACAAAGAAATACAGATACTGGTCAGGCAGTAATTGTAACTGCTTTTAATTTACCTATGGAATATCGTGCTGAAGGGAGAACCTTTCCTCAGACAAGAAGAGATCTTAAACAAATTGATTGGGATAATGAATTATTCTATACTAGAATAGATGAAGGTCTTACTTATCCTGCTGATAATTTAAATATGGATATTTATGGTAATAACCCAGATGATTCTATTAATTTTGGTTTGCAAAATCCAGATGCTACAATGCATGATGGACAACCTGTTGAAAGAGGTTCTGCAATGAGGCATAGAATTGCATCTACTTTTCATAGAACTGCTAATTCATTATTTGCAAATCCTAATCATAGATTAGCTATTGTTGTAGGTCATGCACCTTATCAAGTTATACCTGTTTTTGATAGTATTAAAAATCTTGATCCAGATGGAGTTAATTGTGTTGAAGATGTTGGAGGCCACTTTAAAATGGGAGAAGCTGCTTTATTTACATTCAAACATAGACCTGATCTTGGTGGTAGATATGATTTACATTTATCAAGGCCTAGTCAAGATTTCACTCTTGATCGTCAAATTAGTTTTAGTTCAATTTAACCAAATTACTAATTTCTTTTTTAGCTTTAAAATTATTAATATTATCTACTGTTGTTTGCATTATTCTTTCTAAAGCTTCTCTTGAGAAAAAGGCTATGTGGGGTGTAAAAACAACATTAGGTAAGTGGAATATTTTGTGATCTTTATGTAAAAGTCCAAGTCTTTCTCTAGATTCTTTTTTTAGTTTATCTGAATCTTCTTTTAACATGTCTTCTCCTTCAATAACATCTAATCCTGCACCACCTAGTTTTCCAGATTTTAAAGCATCATATAATGCGTTTGTGTCTATAAGATCTCCTCTCGCAGTGTTAATAATAATAGCACCACGTTTCATTAAAGCAATACGTTTTTTATTTAAAATATGAAATGTTGAGGGTAAAGAAGGCATATGTAATGTTACAATATCTGAATTTTTTAACACATAGTCTAAATCATCTGAGTATTGAAAATGTAACACATCTGCTAAAAATTCATTAGGATATAAATCATAAGCCAAAACTTTCATTCCAAAGCCACGAGCCATTCTTACAATATGCATGCCAATGTGTCCTGCTCCTAAAACTCCTAGTGTTTTTCCTTTTAAGTCAAAACCCATCAAGCCATCCCAAGAATAATCATCATTTAATGTTTTCATATAGGATTTATGAATATTTCTTGATAAGTTTAGGAGTAAACTAAAAGCATGCTCTGCTACTGTGTTTTCTCCATAAAATGGAACATTAGCCACTTTAACTCTTTTTTTTGCAGCTGCTTTTAGGTCTATATGATCAAATCCGGTTGATCTTGTTGCTATAAATTTTAGTTTTGGGAGTTTACTTATTACTTTAGCAGAAACTTTAGATCCTACAAAAACAGATGCTATTTCAATGTCTTTAAAATCAGAAACAGTATCTTCATCTAAGGGTTTATCTGTTATAGATAATTTATCAGATTTTAATTTACTAGGAAAGAATGATTTATCCCATTGTTGAGCTCCAAAGATACCTATTTTCATTGAAGTAAATTTAGAAAAAGAGATATTTAAGGTTTTCTATCTGCTGTAACATAATGATCAGGACCCCACCATCCTCTATTCTCAAGATCTGTGTTTCTTGTAACGTTTCCTTCTAGTTGAGCTGCTAACCCTAAAGCTATTGCTAGTTTAATAGTAACTCCTATTCTTTTAATTGCATGATCATCCATATCCTCAATATTTTGATAGGGATATTTTCCAGGGTATTCATATTGGGAGGAATCAAAAGCACTTGTTCTAAATCCTATTCTTTGCATAGGGAATAGTTTTAATCCAGAGCCTATATCATCCCATGCAAAACTATCTTGTTGAGTTCTTCCTAAATCAACAGGGCTTGTTAGTAATTTTTTAGCTTCAAGATTCAAATAAAGGTTTCCTAATAAAAAAGACCATTCTTTAGGAGCTTGATGACCTACAATATACACATCTTTTCCTCTTAAATTTTCTAAGTAATCTGGCAAACTACCATTTACAGACGCATTAAAGTTTAACCTCCAGTTATTATAGGTTATATGGTCTAAACCATTAAGATGTAAAACTTCATTCACTACATCTTCATTATCAACCATTTCTTCTGCTCTCCTAGCTCCTTTTTTTAGTAAAAAAGGTTTTAAAAATTCTAGTTGAGGATTAGGAGTTCCTGTTTTTTCAAGATGATCACGATATTCTCTAAAAATGAACATTGGAGGCAATCTATTACATTTATTATGAATTGAATAAGGAAATGTAAGTACTTGCACATCACTTCTTCCTTCAGTAAGATAAGATCCAAGTAAACCATATGAATGGCTAAAATCTAATATAACTGCGTTTTGAGGTAAAGATCCTTTAATAGTATCAAGCATTTGTTGAAGGGATTTATGATCCAATTTTGCTTCAATTTCTCTAAATTCATCAGCATGTAAGTTTGTTAATTTTGCATGTCTACCTCCTTCGGTAATTACATTATCTAACCATTCATCCTTAGGGTTTCCTTTTAAAATTCCAATATTGCCCATATAATTAATAACATGTAATAATAATTGTTCTTGAATCATATTAGAAGAAAATTCTTTCTCTTTTATATATTTTTTCTAAAATTAGGTTAATATAGTTATACCTTAATTAAGTCAATCCAACAATTGCACCTATTGTATTCTCTTTGCATCTGTGTCCATATCTATATACACACCAGCGTGATTTGAGATAATTACCCCTTTGTGGATTATTAGGGAAAAATATACTTATAGGAGATAATTCTTTTCCTCTACAGATACTCTTAATACCACTTATAATGTTTTCCTGCGAATCTTCTGCATTTGTAGTACCATAAGAGAAACCTGCTACTTCGGAGGCAACACTACCAAAAAGGCTAAAATCATGGTTTATTTTTCTTTTCCATTTATCAGCTATAAAATGAATAGTAAAATTTTCAGGTGAATTTTCAGTAACAGAAAAAAAAGCTTGACTTCTCCTATACTCATTAGGATTTTGAGTAAAATTACATGTTTTCTCAATAAGAACTTCATCAAGTTCAGTCAGAACTAATGGTTTTCCTGCTGCTAAACATAATTTTTCGTAATTTACTCCAAGTGGGTGTAATAAGAATGGTAAATACTCTGCCCCTCTACGGTTTTGGATCATATCTGACCAAATTTGTTCAATACTTTGTAGTCCTTTTTGAATTGCACGATTTAATCTAGCATAATCAACTGTAGCCTCAAACTCATATGGTTTTTTATGTTTCTTTTTAGATGCTCTTTCTATAGATTGCGTGAACTGAGCTGGTTTTTGGTTGAGATAGTTTTTACCTAATAATCTTTGAGCAATCTTTGGTGCCTGATCAAAAGATTCCCAATAAAAATGGATTTGTTTAAGATCCTCCCATGAATCAATACCAATATCATCTAGCATAATACTAGAAATCTAGGTTTATTTTTAAAATTATGCAAATATGTATTGTATGCCAGAAACACAATATTAATAAACAATGTATATATTGTAATGCTATGATATTCAAAAAATTCCAAAGAATAACAATAATTAAATCAAATAGGCCTGTTGTTCATGATATAAATGAACAACTACAATGGTTAGGTAGTTCGTTAGGTTTATTTAATTTGAGAGATAAAGATAAGAGTTGTTTTCGTATTTTTATAGAATTGTTAAAATCAGCTAAGAAGAAAATATCATTATCTTCTGATGAATTAGCTTCTAAATTAAGTTTATCTCGAGGAACTGTTGTGCATCATCTCAATAAGTTAATGCAAGCAGGAATTGTTGTGCATGATCAAGGTAAGTATATTCTTAGAGTTGAGAATTTAGAAGTTTTAATAGATGAACTGCAAAAAGACATCAAAAGAACAACTGAAGATCTAAAAGACATTGCTAAGGAGATTGATAAGGTTTTGGGGCTGTAGGCCAAACAATATTTCTAATAGAACCAAGGAAACTAACTCTTTTTACAGGGGGATCAGGTTGTGCAGGGGTTTCATACCTGTTCTCATAAGGTTCAAGTCCTATGCTTTCTAGTGATTTTTGTGAAGAAATTATTCTTTCTTCTGCAATAGAAGTTGTCTTTCCATCTAATAGGTATTCGATTTCCTGTGGAACTAGAGTATCTTCTCCATTTTGAGGAGAGTTAAGAATAAGATCTTTAATTGCAAATACCTTTTTTAACTCAGGCTTACTTTTTAAGATTTGAAAAAAGGTTCCTCCTAAACAACTCATTGCACCATTATACCCTCCTGCACAATATATTGTTTTATCTTTATAGAAATCAAATTCAGATTCTTCTAAAGCCTCAGAATTGTTAAAATTTGTTAAGATAACATCTCTTAATAAACCTCTTTCAAGTAAAATACTACTAAAAACTGCATAATGATCTGGAGAATCAGTTGCTACAAAACTTACTTTTTCAGGATCATAACCATGTAGTAAAATAGAGAGTGTTTTTTGTACAACATCTGTGGCATCTTTTCTTCTTGTTCCTTTATCAAGTGTACACATACTTTTTATTTGTGTGAAGAATGGATGAGTTAATAGGAATACAGTCTCTGAGAGAACTGGTTTTTTATGATATCTACGATGTTCTTGACATTGTTCTCGAAATTTTTTTGCCTCACCTTTTTGGTAATCTCTATCATCGTTCATTGCGAAAGCCTTTTCGTTATTTTCAGCAACAAACCATTCCCACTCAGAAAATCTAGGATTTACAATAATCTTATCAGGATCATGGTCCTCTATTCCTATCATCCTAGCTAAATTTGGATCGTGATGAATCATGTTTCTTAGGATTTAATAAGAATATATAAATCTACGCCCTTACCAACAATCTATTAGAACCAACTACTCTACTTCTTTCAGAGTTTCCTTGTTTAAATTTAGCTACTGTAACTGGTAAGCTTAATGATCCTAAAATACTTAATCTTGTTTTGACTTTATAATGTATGATTCTTTCTTCACCAGGTTCTAAGGTTCTAATTTGCCATTTCATTATGGTTCCTTTTTTCTCATGTTTTAATATAGAACTTGGTCTTAATGTTCCTTCTTCAAAGTCTTTATATAAATCCACTAAATTAGGAAGTTTATCTGTTAACACAATGTCTTTAACATTTGCTTTTCCTCTATTTACAACAGCCATTCTAACACTTAAATCACTAATTCCACCGTGTTTTCTACCTATGACTATGGCAGATTTTTTAATCATGATGGAAGGTCTAAACATAAAGTAACCTGCTATTATTAAAATGACTAAAACAATAGCAATAAAGAGATACTGGTAGTTATTTGTGACAATTATTTTAGTTGAGGTTCCAGGGTCTAATGCTACTTCCCAAGCAAAGTTTTTTTCCTCATCAAAAATAACTTTTTCTCCTTTAGGATTGGTAGTTGTAAAAATTGAAGAAAATATATTTCTTGACTCTCTAAAAGTTCCTTTCTTGAACTCATTTCCTTGATTTTCAATTGTAATATCCTGAGTAGTTTTTAAGAATCCTCTTTTAACATCTCTTATAGTCTTTAAATCTCCATAGGTGATAATTTTATAAACAGATGGTTCTGGTTCAAATGTAAATTGGTTAACTTTGATTGTAGTATAAAGAATATCTTCTTGCGGTTCAACAAGTGGATTTAATTCAATATTAAAATTGATTGTTTTCGTTTCTAAAGGATTAAGCGATGTTTGATATTCTTTATTAATTAGATTACTTCTTAATGAAATAGTTATTTGTGTGATATTTAATGGGTTTTGATTAAATAAATCAACTTTAATAGAAACATCTTCTCTTGGATCAACTTCTGATGCAATTTGAGTTACTGATCTAATTCCAGGAAGATATTTTCCTTGAGGAGTATCTTTTGAATATATTACAACTGGTGCTGCTACTATTCTTATTTCTCCTGTATCTGCGTTTTTTACAGAAATAGGGACAGAATAGGCTCCTGGGGATATATATGCTGTTGGTTTTAATTCTAATTCTATTAATTTAAATGATTCTGGATAGACTTTTGGATTTCTATCAGATGCAGGAATAGAATTTAAGCTCCATTCAACAGATGTTGTATACACTAAAAAGTTTTCAATAGTAGCTAGGTCGTTTCTAATTTTTAATTTGTATAATGCAGTATCCTCTAGATCAATTGAAGCCTTCACATTCTGGATTTCTGTTTCAAATGTAAGTGCTTGAGTTGAAAAGGCAAGCAACAAACACAACACCAGGATTATATAAACACTCTTTTTCATTCCCACTATCACCTAGTAACGTTTTAGAGTATACTAGTATATAAATTTGTCGGAACTTGAGTTCATATATTAAAATTTGAATATTCTATAATGAAAACAATTAACTTTAAATAGTACTGGATAGTTTTTGTTTCTATGAGTAACAGATTAAATCAAAGGCGAGGAAGAGAACTAATCAATAAACGAAGTCCTCGGAAGAAAAGAGTTAAAACTTTTAAATCAGAAGAATCAGCTAAAGCATATGCTGAGAAGAACAAAATTGATAATTATAAATTGGTTAATTTGAAAAGTCCTGATAATAAAAATAAGAAATTAAGGCTTGTTAGGGTTAAGAAGTAATTCTATATAGTATATTTGTTGAAGAATGACTTAAACTTAACTACTTTTTCAAGATGGTTTTTGCACGTTGAAAAGTTTTTTCTGAATTTTTTTTCAAGTGCAGACTTCTTCTATAATGCATTCTATGTAAAAAATTACCTGTATTAGGTAAAGCGTATTCATCCATGTGGATAACTGCATACTTAAATATTTCCATATCTATCTTTTCTTCTTTCATTAGGCCAGCAATCTTATCGATAGTAGTTGGATCATATTCTAACCTTGATAAGTAACTTTTCCATTTAAGGTTTCCTTCCCATGTTCCTGTTGCGTAACCTAATACTCTTCCACCTTTATCTACTTTGATAAATCCTATTCTATGAGAATTAAAAGTTCCATTTACTATCCCATTAACAGGAGGATAAGATAGTAAATCTAGTATTGTTGGCATCTTTGGTTTTCCATCTATTTCGGTAATTCCATATTTTTTATCGACAATATCTTGTGCTCTCTTTAAGCTTGCCTCAATTCGGTCTTTCTGATCTTTGGATAGTGTATGTCTACATGTTTCGTTTAAACGACCAAGAACACTTTTCTTATTTTCAGATACTGATGCAATAGCAGCACTCAGACTTGGATGTAATTTAGAATCCTGATAAACACTAAATCTAGTATCACTATCTTTTATAACAGGCATCCATAGGAATTTATTATCTCCAAATTGATTTTGATAATTGTTAATCTCATCCTGTGTGATAATGCCATCCCTGTTTTTGCTTATTGTATCTGCAAGAAATTGAAGATTTGGGTTCCTAGATACTTGATAGTTTGATCTCATATCAATAGCAGCTAATTCACTTGCTATTGCACTAAGTCCTTTTAGGTTCTTCCATGGTTTACTATGAAGAAGTCTTTCATACTTTTCTTTTCCTAGTGCTTCTTCAAGAATATGATCTCCTTTTTCATAAGATTGATTTTGATTAATGATAAGTGTTCCTTGGGGTAGAATTTCTACATTTTGTCTTTTTTGATCAGATGAAACAGTATCTTTACTAGTGGAATTTGGATCAGATTGTTTATCTTGTCCTGAAATTAGGAAATAGCCGAGTAATCCAAGACTTACAAATCCTAATCCTGCAACTGTTTTCCTCCTATTTAACATAAGAATAAGTAAATACAATCCATTTATAAATCTTTCCTTTTTGTAATTACTGCTAAGTAATTAATTTTTTTGAAGAAATATATAGAGTATAGAAATATTTATATATGTTGTTTCTAAAATCTTAGTATGGCTAGAAAATGTAAATATATTCAAAGATTAGGGGGTTATAGGCTTCATTTACCAAATCCTATTGATAGTTCTTTTGATAGTATTGGTAAAGAAAATGCTATTAGAATTATTGAGGGAGTTTTACCTCGTCCTTATAGGGGTGATTTTTCAGACGTAAAAGAAGATGTGCAAAATTCTTCATTTCATTTATTAGAAAAAAATTCTAATGGAGATGTGGCTAGATTAACTTGTAAGTTTGTGCCTTCTGGTAGAAAATATAGATATAATAGAATGGAGGTTACTGGAGATTTTTATCGAAATACTGTAAGTTTAGATATTACATCTCCCTTTTCATTTAAGACACATTATAAAACTACTGAAGAACACATTATTGAAAGGATTCTTAATCGATTGATAGGTTCTAAAAATCATGGACCTAATATTATGTTAGATATAGATGAGTTAAGCTCTCATGTTGGTAGAGGAGTTGTTTTAGATCTGCACAATCCTTCTCAAAAAAGAAGAAGAGAGTTAATGCCTCATGCAACATTATTGTTTAATTGGTTAGCAGAAAGTAATACTGAGGAGTATTTATGCAAAGCAGTAGCTCATTATCAAGCTGCAGAGGTTTGGAATCAACGAAAAAATGCATTAGTTGCTGGTAGTCGTAAGAAACCAGATGTTAGTTATTTTGAAGAAATGGAATCATTAGAATTTAAAAGAGCTGAGGAATATGTTACATTCTTACAATCTCAAGTTCCAGGAAGTGCAACTACTCTTGGAAAAAGATTACTTAATCCTAAGCCTAAAGAGAAGGATAAAGGAAAAAAGCCTAAAAAAAAGACAAGTTTTGTAACTAAAAGAACAAAATCTAAATAATTAAATTAATCTTTTTTTACACTATATTTATATATTCTAAGTTACATTTGTGGTCTATGAAGGATGAAGATTTTGAGGAATGGGAAAATTTATGGAAATCTGGTAATCCAGAGGGTTTTAAGTCTCATTTAGATAGTGCTCCTAACGATCTTAGTGAATTATTATCAGATGCTCCTCCTTCTAAATCTAAGATAAGGACTAGGATTGAAAGTGTTGCTCAAAAAGCACGTAGTTTATATGATACTTCTATTGAAAAAGTACAAAATGCTATTGATACTTTTGAATTTAATGTAGATTTGATAAAAGAAAAAGGACTTACCAATTATAGTGCAGATATATTTGCAGAAATGTGGAATTCAAATTTCAGACAACATTATATTTCTTTCCAATCTGCTAGAACTGCTTTTAATACCTCTGTAAGTGCAGTTGGGGTAACAGTAATGGTAGGAACAGCTTTAGCATTAGTATATACTTGGGGGACTTTGTTTGATAATAATCCTCATTTTAGAGAAGCGCAAAGACAAATGGGAAGATCTTTTTATGCGTTTACAGCTAATTCTGAAGATCAAATTGGGGATGATCAACCTAATAGAGATATTAATCATGTGTTGGTTGTTACTCCTATTGATATTGACACTCCACTTGCTTCTCCAACAGTTTCTAAGAAGAAAAGTTTACCTTTTGAAGGCTACCAAATTCAAGAAGTATCTCAATATGGTTTATTTATTGGTTTTAATGATGGAAAAAGTTTATATTATTTATCTATGTTAGACTTTACTGAAAAAGGTAAAGGGATGTATAGGCATATTGTTGATAATGGTTTTCCAGATCCTGTAACTCAAGAGGTTACTGATGCAGTTTCACATTTAAATCATCGATTATTTGGTTATAAAGATCCCCAATTAGGAAAACCTCTTATTGTTCCAGTAAAAATTCCAGATGGCTTTGAACTTACAGTATCAGGAGATGTTTCACCTAATCAACTTTTAACGAAAGTGCATATGCATTATGGTAAGGTAAATGCAAAGTTTTAAATTAAATTTCATATTTAGGGCTACAATGAGAGGATTTATTAAAAAAACAATTGGAATTGGTTTACTATTAGCAGCTGTATATTCTTTTAATGAGACTTATTCTTATGTTTCAACAAATGGAAATGCTAATATTGCAGAAAAAGCTGAATTAGAAAAATTAACTCCTGATTTTGAAAGAGCGTCATTGTTAGCAAAACGAAAACATGTTCTTAATAATTTAGATGCAGAAGCACAAAAAGAATATGATGGATTAGTAGGACATTCACCAGAATTAGAAACAAGATTAAATAACCATGTAATTCATATTAATTCTTCTGATTGGGGTGCTCCTGGAAGATTTTTTACAGGAATGGCTTTTGTCTATGGATTAATTGGATTAATGTATGATAGAAGTAGATCTAAGAAACCTTCTCAATAACATTATCCTTAATCTTAACTTTATCTCCTGTTTTTAGAATTTTAGTTGAGTATTTAGTTGAGATTACACATGGCATTTTGAGTTCTCTTGCTATTATAGCTGCGTGAGAAAGGTAATTGCCTTCATCTGTTATTAATGCTGCTGCTTTAGAGATATGATTTGAATCATGAGCAAAAGTCATGGTTGTAACTAAAATTGCATTTTCAGGAATCTTTTCAACTGGATGTGTTACAGCATTATAGACTATGCCGTCTACTTCTCCAGAAAAAGCAATATTGCCTTTAATTTCCTTTGTGTTTTCTATATTCACTTTTTCAAGGTCTTGCACATTTTCAATGGTTTCTTTGTCTATTATGAGGTGATCCTCTTTCCCAACTGAAAGAAGAAGATAACTTTTCATTCTCTGCTCTAATTCTTTTATCAAATGATCAGCAGAGTTTTGCTCTAAACATTTGTTCATTTCATTTAATGTAGCGTATTTTAATAACTCTGAGTTAATCATCCATTCAAATCCAATAACATCAAACGCTTCACTACTCATATCTTCAATTTTTTCATATTCTTTAGCTATTGTATCTCTTTTCTTTGCTATTTCATTAACAATGTCTTTAGTTAATTTTCCTTTACTTTCATTATCTCCAAGATATCTCATAAAATTGTTCATAATACCTAATCGTAAAAAATAATGAGGATAGATTTGAATAATTCTTTTAATGATCTCTTTAGGTCCTAATGTTTTTATTACTTTAATTTCTTCCTGAATTTTTAAAAAATCACTAAATGCAGGATTAATAATCTCTTCAACAATATTTTGTGAGGAATCTATAAGCTCCTCTGTTTTTGAGATAATATGTTCTTCATTAAAATAGACTGTTTCGTTATTTTTGTTTCCTATTGTGGCAACAGCTTCATAGGAAAAGTTTACTTTGCCAGGCATTAATTCAATGTATGCAACAGGAACAGCACTCATCATAAATAAATTTAAGGGTCGAGATACTTTAGGCTTTAAACCATAACGTTTGAATGTTTCTATTACTTGTTGTTTGTTCATTTTAGTTTTGTTACTGTTCCTTTGTTTGCGTCTACTTCTATTAATTCATTGTCTTTAAATATAAACGTGGCATATTTTGTTCCAATCACACATGGGATTTTAAACTCTCTAGCCATGATAGCTGAATGGCATAAAATACCTCCTCCATCTGTAACAATGCCTTTAACAAGATTAAACGCAGGATTATAGTTTGGATTTGTAAGGTTACACACTAAAATGTCTCCTTTTTCTAGTTTAGGAAGATCTCGATCTGTTAATAATATTTTTACATTCCCTGTTACCTTTCCTTTAAAGGCTGTGGATCCTTTTACACTAGTAAGTTTTGATAATTCCTTGTTTTCAAGAACTTCTTGGATTGTTTTGTAAGCAGGACCATAAAAAAAATGCATTTCATCCTCAATTCTCACAATAGCATAATAATCTTTGTTACTTAAGTCTGGCTTTATATTCTGGGTGAGTTGGATAATCTCTTCTTGTGTTGACTTGATCAAATCCTCATACTTAACATTTTTTCTTTTGCTGATTTGATTCAAGAGTGGTTGAATTAAGTAGAATGATTGTGTAAGAATATCAATCCTATTTGTTTTTAAAAAAATTAGATCTTGAAGAAGAAGGGTATATTCCCTAACTTCTTGGTTATCAATACTGCTAATTATTTTTTTAGCTTTATCAGCACCTTTTTCCATGGTTTCCAATGATTTTTGCTTTATTTCCTGTTCTTTTATTTTCAAAGCTCTTTTTCTATACTCTTCTAGACTATATGGTCTTGCATCCCAAGTGTTCATTTTTCTCCATTCATATTTTTTATGCAGTGTCTCGATCGAAATGTTGTTGAGAATATCTTCTTTTTCCTTCTGGAATCTGAACTTTTTTGGAATGTAGGAAACTGAATCGAGAAAGTTTGTTATTTGCTCATTATTCCAAGAAGGTTTCCATTTTTTTGTAAGTTCATGCATGAACTGTTCCATAGCTGTGTTAAGGTATTCCATTCCCCATAACCAATGGAATATATCATTGGAATTTTTAAAGAACAACTGTAAGTTCTTAGCTATCTCTTTATCTGATAATATCTTTGCATCTTCCTTATTTATCTGCTTTGCAATCCCCATTAAATGTTCATTATCCTTATTATAATCCATAATATATTTTTTTAGAAAGGGAATACTTATTTTTTCATAAAACAGCTTAACGAGCTGTGTAAATTCTTCTTCAACTACATAAGATCCATCTCCTAGCCTAATGTTATTACTCATGCCTTTTTCAATACCCTCTTTTTTCATATATTCAGTTCCAAGAAAACGCAGATATGTTGAGGCTAAAAGCAAATTATCTCTGTAAATGCCATGTCTATACCATTTTTTACTTTTTATTTTATTGAGAACTTGTTGTGAGATCGTATTTTGGAATTTCATTTTAGTATCTATGTCCAAAGACTATTTTTTCAAGATAGAGCTCTTTTTTCTCAATATCATAAGAAAATATTACTCTTAATTTTCCAATTCTTATCCTACAACTACTTTTTAAATCATAAGCTAAATGTTTATATCTTGTAGGGTCTTGGGCAAGTTCTTGTATTTTATTTTTTATTCTTAACTGGGACGGTTTTTCAACCTTTGAGAAATCTTTAGAGAATTCCACAGTTGGAAGAATCTTATAAGGCATTCCAATCAACAAAATCTTTATTATCTATTTGTGCTTTGGCTTTTTTGTAGGAAGCCATGAACTCTGGATTACTCATTAATTCTAGAGACTCAATTATTGAATCAAACTCTTGTTTTACTTTCAATAAATCCATTATTGCTTTTTTATTAACTGTTACAGTTGTTCCCATAATATAATTGTATATAATATGGAATATAAAAAACTATCTATTTTAATTTTTTCACAATACCCTTATCAGCATCTACTTCTACAAGTTCATCATCTTCAAATAATTCGGTAGCTTGTTCAACACCTAAAATAGTAGGAATATTAAATTCTCTGGCAAAGATAGCAGTATGAGTTAATAATCCTCCTACTTCAACAATCATCGCAGCTGTTTTGTGCATGTATGGTTCGAATTGCACAAATGTTTCGATTGCAACTAAAATATCTCCTTCTTCAACTTTACTAATTTCACTAATCTCTTTTACAACTTTAACTTTTCCAGTAACTTTTCCTTTACATGCAGGTCTTCCTTTAATGATATTGGTGATTTTTGGTTTTGGTATGAAAAGTTCATGGTATGCTTTGCATTCATCAATGGTAAGATGAGTAATTACTTTATTTTCCATAATAATTCCTCTATGTTCAAACCTAGAATCTAAATTTTTGGGAATCTCTCCTGTTTCTAAAGCTATTGTTAATTCTTCATGAAGGAATACATCCCAATATTTAATATCAAGATTAATTCTTTTGAATATCTCTTTATATAAATTCATCATTTTGTAAAAAGCTATATTCATAGTATCAATTCGTTCAAATTTGATCCACATTAAATCTTGGAGGTGTTTAATTAAAGGATTTTCACTTATCTTTATAGGTTTGGAATGTGTTGCCATTTTTTTTATTTCTTCTAATTCATCCATAGTTAAAGGTTTTCCTCTCAATAGAATCATTGTATACCATCCAAACTCTTCTAAAACTTTTTCCATTGGAATTTTACCTTCAAGGAGAATATCATTTAGTCGTTCAGCTGATATTTTTTTAGAGGGTCTTATTTCATCAAATTTTAAATTTGGAATTTTTTCAATTATAAATTTCTCAATACTATCAGCAACATAGAGTAATGGGTTGAGATAAGGGACCATTAATAAAAACTGATCTTCAAAGTTTGTTTTTTCTTTACTCAATTCTTTATTCGTAAGTTTTGTAAAATCTTTTTGTGAATTAGATTCTACATATTCTTTGAGTTTTTCCATTTGATCAATGGCTAAAGCATTAAATTTTTGTAAGAATTTTTCTGGTTCTTTTTTAACAAGATTCTTAAATATTTCAACCTTTTCTTCAACATAAAAAATATTATCATCAATAGCTATGAGATTTTCTTGTCCAATTACTTTACCTAGAATTTTGTGGAGTTGAGGTTTTTCTCCTGCTAAATACAAACTATTAAAATATTCTCCATTAGGCCATTTTCCTATTTTTACAAATTCTTTTGGATTGAGCATTACTGTTAAGAATGAAGGAGTATACTTATAGTTTATGGTTTCAATTAATATTTTTTTAATTATCCACAGGGTCAAGCTTGACCCCTCTCTTTTTTAGAAAATCATTTAATTCTTTTTCAGATGTAAACATTTCTGGATTGTTTTTAATGTCTTTCATTCTCTCAAAAGCAATTCTATCTTGATCAGTTAATTTTGCAATATCTTTAATTAACTTTTCAGCATTATTTTTTATTTTTTCCAATTCTTTTTCTGTGATTGTGACTGAACTCATAATATAGTAATAGAAGAAGTAGTTTAAATATTTATCTATTCTTATTCGGAAAGCTTTCGGATCATACCTTTTACTTAACAAATTCAACATTCTCTTTCTCTTCAAATTTTTGATCACCAGTTAAGAACTTAATCCCTATTTCCTTGGCTTTTGCCCAACCAATACAATCA
>CALCXY010000123.1 GCA_937906345.1 Candidatus Woesearchaeota archaeon
GAACCTTTATTATTTTTTAAAACAATTAAATCTTCTATCTCTTTATGCCAAATAGGAAAATGAACGGTAGCACATCCACCACGAACACCATTTTGGGTGCAACACTTTACGGTAGTTTCAAATTTCTTTAAGAAAGGAATTAAACCTGTATGTGTAACTTCGCCATTTCTAATTCTACTATTAATTGCTCTTATTCTGCCTACATTAATGCCAATACCAGCTCTTTGTGCTGTATATCTACCAATTGCCATATCACTAGAAAAGATACTAGGTAGTGTATCATCAACATCAATTAAAACACAACTTGCATATTGTCGCATTGGAGTTCTTACACCTGCCATAACAGGTGTTGGTATATTAATTGTAAATGTAGAAATAGCATCATAATATTTTTTAACATAAGTCATTCTAGTTTGTCTAGGATATTTTGCAAAGATAGTTGCAGCTATCATCATATACATAAATTGTGGTGTTTCAAAAACTCTTCCTGCACTTCTATCTTGAACCAAATATTTGTCAATAACTTGTCTTAAACCTGCATAAGTAAACAAATAATCTCTATCGTGTTTTAACCAATACTCCATTCTATCAAAATCTTTTTTTTCATACCAAGCAAATATACCTTTATCATAAACTCCCCTATTGACACATCTTTTTAAATGATTATAAAAATGAGGATGGTCCCATAGTCTATGAAATAGTTTTTTTCTTAATGTAAAGAGAAGTAATCTGGCTGCTACATATTGATAATTTGGATGTTCTAATGAAATTAAATCTGCTGATGATTTGATTAATATTTGTTGAATCTCTTCTGTTGTCATACCATCATAAAATTGTAAACCACTAGACATTTCAACTTGGGATGCTGATACACCCTTTAAGTCTTCTGTAGCATAACTAACCATTTCGTGAATTTTTTCAATATTAAGAGGTTCATCTACCCTTTTACCTCTTTTCTTAACTTTTATCACAGGAACATCAAGATTCATTTATCCTCCACTTAACATCTCTTCCAATTGTTTAATTTAGTCAATGCTGACAACTTATTATATATGTTTTTACTTATAATATCTCGTATCTGAGCAATATTTTTACCTGATATAACCATTTCATTAATATCTTTCTCTTTCACATCATTTGGCCATACTACAATATTGTTATTACTATCTATACATTTATACATCCTAGCAACTATTTCTTTATTTCTAGGTTCATTATCAAAAATATAAACCTGATTCTCTGGTCTAATTCTTAAATCTAAATCGGAACCTGCAGCTGCTAAACTATTAGGTAGAAATAAACTATCTAAAGGACCTTCAACAATATAAACTTTTTCGTGTAAATTAATTCTTTCTAAACCAAAAATCTTCTGTTTGTTTTCATCTAATTTTATAGTCATATACTTTGGAAGTTCTTTTCCAAATGCTCTGCCTTGAAAAGCAAATACATCATCATTAGTATCAAAAAATGGAATAATTAATCTAGGTACTTCGTTATTAGGGTGCTGAACATTTAAAACACCAGGTTTAACTTTGTTAACCCACTTCTGCCAATTATCACACAAATATAATTTATCTAAAAAACCTTCAGGTATTTTTCTTTTAGTTAAATATCGTCTTGCTGGATGATTATTATTTAAATCACTTATCTTTTTTAAATCATCTAAAATATTTTTATCAACAAATTTAGTTGGTCTAAAATCAAATTTTGAAGTATTTTTTAATTGTTTTGTATTTCCTTGAAACTTCTCCACAACATATTCTTTGTAAATATTATGGTCTATTTTTTTAAGAAAATTAGCTAAATTTGTTCCCACTCCACAATTAAAACATTTGTAGAACATATCCACTTTTACACGATAAAAATATCCTCTACTTTTCCATTTAGATTTTTTTGAATCACCACAGTAAGGGCATCTGAAATTGAAAAGATACTTTTTTTTCTCTTTAAATCTTTCTAATTGTGATGATACTTTATTAATGAATTTTAAATCAACAAATGAAGTCATAATCTTTCTATTATTATATATGATTATTCAAAAAAGTCAAGTGTTGTAAACCCGACACATTAAAAAAAAAATGGAGACCAATTGATATAGGTCAATAAAAAAAATATGGAATCTCCCTATATACCTATACCGCAGGAAAAAAACCTGTAACATATTAGTATAACTTACTAGTATAAAAATATCATTTTCGTAATTCGTAATGTAAAATGTGAAATCGTATATACTACACAATGAAGAGATCCTGCTTTTCGTTGTTACACAATAGAGGAATAAGAGCCCTTACTAATTACTTAAAGTGGGTCATCTTAAACACCATAGGGTTCTTATTTCTTTCTCATTCTAATATTCATCCCAATGATAAGCGACATAGTAATAATAAATGTGGTTTATATTGATTTATACAATAAATATTTGTATAATATAAAGTAAAATATGGTACCAAGTTATTTTATTATTATATTTTATGAACGGAGAAAATGATATGGAAATATTCACACCAATCAAAATTCTTTTAGTTTGTTTGATAGCATTTATTAGTTTAATATTAGTAAAAGAATTTACTAAAAATTCAGTTAATGAAGACTTAAAATTCGGACGACCTTATAGAGAATTTTGTATTGATATGACAACAAATAAGAATATTCCTTGTTATTTTTAGAAAGAGATGTGAAAATGAAGAAGTTATTTAAACGAAAATCTAAAACCTCTAAATTATTAGATGAGTTTGCTTTTTTATCCCCAGCAGTTTCTTGGGTTAATAAAGTTAAATCTAAAAATAGACAAGAGAATATATAAAACAAGAAGGAATTCTTCCTTTTTGTTCCCTTCGGGGATTCTACATCAAGAAAAAAATATCTAGAATCGCAAGAGATTAAAAAACCACGGATTTTTTGTTAATAAGAATCCTGCAATAATACAGCCACCAAGGAAAACCCATTTCCATTTTTCTAACACAGCAACTTTAGTATCAATTTCCTTACTTCTTAATCTTATATCTTCTGTAAGTCTTTCTTCTAAATTTACATGTGCTTGGTCATGTTTTTTCTCAGCATCATCTAGTTTATCTCGTATTTCTCGTTGGATGGATGATAATCTACTATGTAAATCATCAATAGAATCTTTTGCTTCAGTTCTTCGCTTATCAATAAGGTCAAATAAAGCACTATCTGCTTTTTCTTGTGATTCTATTTTTTGTTGATGAACAGCAAGCATAGATTTTATACTTGTTGAAACTTCTGTTAATCTATCAATTGTTATATCTAATCGGGCATGAATATCTGACATTAATTTAATGTCTTTTTTCACAAGTTCCAATTCTGTTTTGTGTTGATTAACTTCTTTAGCAACCTGTGCTACAGTTTTTCTTGTTTCGTGATTTCCGTTAGGCATTCTTCTATATCTTTGTTGCCTCCGGTAAAATAGTTGCCTGACCTGCATGGACTTTATCATAAGTTGAATCTGCAAGAATAAGTTCGACATCATAAATGTATCTTCCTGCAGCCAAAGCAGTTGTATCAGCAGCACTTAAATTAAGCGAATACGAACCGACAGAACCATCAACAATGGTACATACGAAAGTGGCTGAAGCAGAGGAACTATCATAAGATTTTCTTAATTGTGCCTGAAGTGTTAATCCAGAGATATTATATGTGGTTGAACCGTCAGTTGTAACAACAAGAGTTTTTGAAAAAGTAGCTCCCTGGTCTATTGTAAGGTTAACTATTGTTTTTTGGGTAGTCGCCATTATGCTGCTCTCCTTTTAGTCCAAAAGTGGGTTAGCGTCTTTTTCTTCAATTTCTTCTATTTTGGCATTCAAAACTTCAATACTTTTAGCATTAATTGAAACTGCTTTATCATTTTTTGCTATTTTTTTATTAAGTTCTTCTACAGTTTTTTCTTTTCCATCATGCCATTTATCAAATTTCTTTAATAATGAAGAATGACCGCCATCTACATAGGTTTTATCTGCTTTATTTTCAATAGATTTTGTTAAAGTTACTAATTGTTTACCGCCTACTTGATTTTGTTCAAGTTTTTGAATAGCAGTAGTAAGTTCACCATATTTTACAAAACCTGCACCAATACCACCAACAGCAGCTAATACAGCAGCATATGTTAATAAATTGTCTTTTAAATCGAATTTTGCCATAAGAGTTATCTCCTTTTATCTATATTTATTAGTTTAAAATATTGGATTGCATATTCACCAACTTATCATTTTGTTGTGAATAATCATTTAAATTATTACCATCATAAGCAGTTACAGTATATGAATCTAAATTTGCTTGAGTGAAAAAGTTTTTAGGAACTTCTGAATATATTTCTCTACTATCTACTAAAACAGTTCTATATTCTGCTGTTAATTTTGGTTGGTCTTTAAAAAATTCTGTTTCTATTTGTTTAGCAGTTTTTTCAACTTCTTTTTCTACTGATTCTTTATCTTCAAGTTTTGCAACTTTAACATCAGTATCAACACTTTCTTCTTCTCCTTCAGCAACTCCAGTTTCTTCAGATTCTTCTTCCTCAGCAACTTCAGTTTCTTCGGATTCTTCCTCACTTGAAGCAGTTTCTTCTTCAGATTCTTCTTCCTCGGTTGCAGCTGTTTCCTCTTCTTCAGTTTCTTCCTCTGTGGATGCTGTTTCAGTTTCTTCTTCCTCGGTTGCAGCTGTTTCTTCATTTGCAGCTGTTTCTGTTTCTTCTGTTTCTGTAGATGCTGTTTCTGTTTCTTCTGTTTCAGTTGTTTCTGTTTCAGTATTAGGTTCTGCTTCTGGTTCACTAGTTTCTTCAGTAACTTCTGTTTCTGGTTCACTAGTTTCTTCAGTAACTTCTGTTTCTGGTTCTGTATTTACAACTTCTTCTTCCTCAAAAGTAGGTTCTTCTTCCTCAAAACTAGTTTCTTCCTCAAAACTGGTTTCTTCTTCCTCAAAAGTAGGAGTTTCTTCCTCAAATACTTCTTCTTCCATTACAAATTCTTCCTCTATGTTAGGTGTTTCTGTTTCAACTACTTCTTCCTCAACATTTGGATTTTCTGTTGACATTGTAACTAATTCTTCAGTAGCAGCAATCTCTATCGCTTCTTCCAAATTTTCTTGTTCCTCTATTTTAGCTTCTGTTGTAGTTGCTTCTAATGCAATTTCTTCTGTCTTAACCGTTACCACAACTTCTTTTGTTTCTGTATTTACTTCTACTGCTTCTATTGTAATTTCTTCAGTATTAATTCCTGAATTTTCTACTGCTGTTGTAACATTAGTTGAAACTTCCTCTATTGTTGTTGTTGTTTCTTCATCTAAAACTACTAAATCTTCTGAATTAAATTTCATTGTTAATTTAGCACCCAATAAATTAGGACCTCTTATATTGTAATTGTTTGCTGTGCTACCTGCACCATCCTCACCTTTCCAATACCATTCATACTTGTTTGAACCTGTGCCTGTATAAATTACTTCATCTGTAAATGTTCTTGAATTTGCATAATAACCAGCATCAGTAGTTCTTTCCTGTGTTACAGTTGATAATACTGTTCCATCAGTATCTAAAATTTTTACGGTAGTTGTATAAGGGTCAACTGCGCCAACAGCACCACCACAGGCCCAACTTGAACCTGACCATTCACAATTTTGCATATCAATAGTGCTGTTTAATGTAACACCTTGGTCTAATTTAGCTTGTGTTGATGTAATTGTATCACTAGATGTTTGTCCTGTGCCATCTATCCCTACTAAAGTTCCTGATGCTTTAATTTGTAAATCGTGAGCAGTTTCTAAATCTTTTGCACTAGAACTACCCCAAAACTTTCCACAAATACCACCAGGTGCAACATCACAAGTTACTGTAAAACCATCTAAAACTTCATTTTGAGTTAAATTATTAAGTGATGTGTCATCACTTATTATTGGTGCTGAACCACTATTTAAATTACTGACTGGATTGCCAGCATTAGGAAGTATATTTCCTGTAACTACATCTTCTGCAATACAAAATTTACCAACCGATAGTAGGATTGTAGTTGTGAGTAGAAATTTCTTTAACTTGTTCATTTATTTCCTGTGTTGGTACTGCTGTTGAATGATTTTCTTCCTCAACAATTATTGTTTCATTTTGATTTTGTATTCTTTGGTTAGTTTGTCTTAACTTTTCATTATGTAATTCATCTACACTCTTTTTTCTATTATCCATTTCTTCTATTTCTTTATCTAATTTTAATCTATCAAGTTCAAGTTCTTTTTCTTTCACTTTTTGTTCTTTATCAACTTCTTTTAATTTTTTTTTATATTTTTTTAAATCTTCTTTTTCTTTATTCTTTGTTTTCTTTTTATTTTCTGCAACAACTTCTTTATTCACTTCTTGTATTTCTTCTAATCTTGAAACATAATGTTTATAATCAGGTCTTAATTTACCATATTTTTCCCATTGTTCTTTTGCTTTATTTCCTATTTTTCCTTCAAAAGGACAAGGAGTTCCTGCTTCGTTCATAGCAATAAAAACTCTATGGTCTTGACACAATAAACTTACGGATGCAACTTTCATACCAAAATCGTGTAATACTTTTGATAATTTTATTCTTTCACAATTTTCATCTCTATAATGTTTTCCTATTGATATACCCATATCCATAGTTTGTAATCCTCCAGAAATACCTGCAACACACAAGTCTTGTGAATAAGCACTAAAACTTGGAGCAGATGCTGTTCCTACAGGAATACCTGATTTGTTTGTAGTTGTGCTTGTTGTTTCATTTGTAGTGGTTTCAGTATGAGCACCGCTATAAGTGTTTTCAGTAGTGCTTTCATAACCACCAGTGATGTTTGTATTTGAACCAGATGTATTTGTTTGTGTATTTGTATCTGCCGCTGTCGCCTTACACATTACTAAGCATAATGAAATGACCATTAATAGTCTTTTCATTTTACCCTTTTTGTATTTTTACTTTACATTTTTTACTGTAAGTATTGGTTTTTCTTTATCTTTTTTATAAAAATGTGATACAGCACGATTACCGAACCAAAATGATACTATAGCTGCAAATAATGCTTGTGTTTCTTGATCCCACAAGTTATTAATTGCCGTAGCTGCATTTGCACCATCATTTAATGAGATAATCAAAGCAGTGATTTTAATGATAAGGAATAGACCAAAGAATGTATAAGTCAAAATTGGTCTTACGGATGCTCGTAGCTTATTTACAAAACTACCGCCATCTAAAGATTTATCGTGGTCATAAGCCGCTGTAGCTTCTGCTACTGCAACTTTGGCTTCGGCATCAGATTCAGCTTTTTCAGCCTCTACTAATAGCCCTTGACTTCTCAACTCTGCTTGTAACTTTATAAGTTCAAGTTCGTGTTTTCGTTCAGCTTTATCATCTACCGACTTTAAAACTTTCGGTAAAAATGAAGTGCCGAAGCCTAATATACTTCCTAATAAAGAAATCATATTAATTCTCTAATTTATTTGTCGTCCTTTTTATCAGTTTTGATTGTCCAAAGCCATCCAAGTAAGCCATTCCATGCCCAGATTACTTTAGCTTCAATCCACTTTGCCCAAGAAGGCTGTGGTAAATTCCAACCGATAAAAGCGCCAATTAAAAGCCATTTTAACATATGTTTATATCTCCTAATATACTATTATTTATATAATCTTATACTCGTTTACGAGCTAATCTTTCTTTTTCTATCCAACTTCTTGCAATATAATTATTAATAGGTGCTGTCCTTAATTTCATTGTATGTCTATACAACTTACTTAACACATGTGTTACCGTTTCTTTAGCACTTACATTGTTATCAATAATCAAAAAATTACTTCTTTTGAATAAACTTTGAAACTTTCCTATATTTTCTTGAACACCTTTCCAAGATTTTCTTACAATATACTCTGGAACTGCTCTTTCTCTCTTTTTTTGTCTTTCTAATGCAACTCCTAGACTTGTATTGACAAATAACATATAACAATCATATCCTAGTTCTGTCAACATCTTGTATTGTCTTGAAATAACATCATAATCTCTACCTGTAGCATCAATAACCAACCCTAATCTACCATCTACATATTGTTCTAATTGTGAATTAACAGTTAATTTTGCTCTAGCTCTTAATATATCTCTTTGTTCTTCCTCACTTTTTGGCATATCAAAGTTTAATCGTGCTGTTCTTAATCCTTTTTCAAATATTACATCTGAATTAACAAATTTTAAACCTGTTCCTGTAAAAACATTACTTGCAATAAAACTCTTACCTGAAGCTGGTCCACCTGCCATAAAGAATGCTTTAAATATAGCAGGGTCATACAATGCCATTTCATCTAGCATTTGTTCTTTTCTAACTTTATAACTTTTCTTTCTCTTTTTTCTTGCTAATACCATAGGTTTAATTGAACCGTGTGGTCTACTCTTATAACCTGCTCTAAAAACTTTATGTCTATCACCTTTAGGTGCTGTATCTCCTAAACTCGCAACAGGCACAATACTATCAATAGGTCCTATTGAATAACCTCTTGTTTGATTCCATTCTTGAAAATCTTTTAATTTTAACTTTGGGGGTTTATCACTTATTTTTTCAAAATGTGATTTTGCAGCTGCTTCAGTTCTATCTAAATTATCTAAAACTTGTTTAAAAACTACATTATTGTTATTATTATCTTCCCTAATATACTTTTTAAAGAAATTCATAATTTTTAATTTTCTTCCTTTTTCCACATCATCTTGTTTCTTTTTATATTTCTTTGCAGCTTTTTTATGAACACCTGGTTCACCATGAGGTCCTACACCAATACCATGAATTGCCCCACCACCAGCAGCATTAGTTGGTGCTTCTTCTGTTTTTGTTTTAGCATACCATCTGAACATATGGTTATAGAATTGTTTATAATCTCTCATCTACTGCCTCTTGTGATATTAATATTTTATCTCCACCTTTAATCATAACTTCAAAAATATCCATACCAAAAAAACTTTCTAAAGGTCTAGTTAATTTTTCAACAATAATAGCATCACCTTTTTTAGAAACAACTTCTGTATCTAAATCAACTACATCATATTTTAAAGAATAATAACCAGGTTTTAAATAATTAGAATCATCAAAAAATTGTTCTTTAATTTGAATATCATCATAATTAAACAACTTT